>BSWA01000001.1:310000-543075 GCA_036245095.1 Candidatus Improbicoccus devescovinae | reverse complement strand
TGATTCAAACACTGGAATTGGAGTGGCAGCTATGAGCTAGATAATTTGACTATTGACTTTGAGATTTGGCTAGCGTATAATAAAATTATAAGTTAAGTTAGATCATCATAAAGTTAAGGAGCAAAGATATAGATGAATAAAAATGAAGATTTGTTGATTAGACCTGACGAAAACATCCTAGACCCAAAACTCGACCCAATATTTAAAGCGCTTTTTACATCAGAAACTTACGAATCAAAAGAAGCACTGAAAGATTTCTTAAGTGCATTTACAGATCAAAAAGTAATTGAAGCGACACTGCTTCCAAATGAACCATCAATAACACAAAGAGAAGAAAAAACAAATAAGATTTGATTTTAGCTGCAAATTTAACAGCGGGGAAAGGGCTACTGTCGAGATGGCGCTAAAACACAGACCCGACGAACTTACACGAAGTGAATATTATGTTTCCAAGCTTTTCATCTCGCAAGAAAGTAAAGGCGAAGACGATTACGACAAATTGATGTCCGCATATCAAATCACGCTGCTAGCGGAAGGAAAATTTTTCGATGATAATAAAACAGTTCATAATTTTGAGTATTATGATAAAGAAAATAATATATCTTTAGATGGTAAAACTCGTATAATTACGTTTGAGATGAGCAAGCTTGACAAAAAACCATTCCAGACAATCAAAAAGATAACTGGGGAGCATTTCTAAAATGGGCAAATGACAAAACCAAACTCGAAGACATAAATAAGATCATAGAATCCGAAGGAGGAATAGCCATGGCAGCGGAGGCACTACGGGGCATAAGTCTTAATGAAATAATGCAGATTCGGGCAATAGAAGCAGAAAAAAAAGTCAAAGACTATCAAAGCGATATGGCCAGAAGTAAAAGGGAAGGCATACAAATAGGCGAAGCGAGAGGCGAAGCAAGAGGCAGACAGGAAGGCATAAGAGAGATGGCTCTTGCATCGCTTGCAGATGGCATAGAACCTTCTTTAATATCTAAGTGGACTAATTTATCTATCGACCAAATAACCGCCCTTAGAAGCCAAAAATAAGGTTAAATTAATATATAAATCTAGAAACGCCACACTGAAGCAGTGTGGTCTTTTTTATGTAAAATAATTTGTTAAAATTTTGGAGGCAAAATGATTAATCAAATTCTTTCGTGGACTTTTTGCATAATAGCTTTTATTGGTACAGTTTTAACAACAAAAATGAATAGATATGGTTTTTTATGTTGGATATTCTCAAATATTTATATGATTTGTCACTTTCTTTTAATTAAAGAATATGCACAGCTTGCGTTAAATACAGCATATCTTTGTATGGCGATTTACGGCAGGATTGAATGGGGCAAAAATAAAATTCAATAATTTGTAAAATATTAACAAAAATATTTGACTTATTTATAATTTTATATTAAAATTAAATGAAAATAAAATTCAAGAGGGTGGTGAAATGAATAATAATTTTTTATATTACGGCGACAATTTAGAAATAATGAGAAAATATATTCTTGATAATTCTATAGATTTATGCTATATAGACCCACCGTTTAATTCAAAAAGAAATTATAATCAAATCTATACAAATCAAGGAAAAGAAGACGTCGCTCAGTCTATTGCTTTTATCGATACTTGGTCTTGGAACTCCAAAGCTCAGAAAAGCTTTGAAGAAATTTTAACAAATGAAAACTCTGTCTACACAATTCAAACTGTAAAATTGATTGAAGGTTTGGAAAGAGTTTTAAGAAAAGGTCAGATGCTGGCCTACATCGTCTATATGTCTCAAAGGATACAAGAGATTTGGCGGGTTTTAAAAGATGACGGAAGTTTTTATCTTCACTGCGATCCCACAATGAGCCACTATTTAAAACTGTTGCTAGATTCGGTTTTTGTGGCTACGGGTGGCAAGTTTTTAAACGAGGTTATATGGCATTACACGGGAGTTTCTGTTTCTAAAAATTTTTTCCCTAGAAAACACGATACGATTTTCTTTTATTCGAAGAGCAAAGAACATATTTTTTTGCGCGGTAACACAATTATTAATTATTAGCCCTCTTCGGAAATTGGATTTTTATGTCTAAATATGGTTTAATAATATCGGTGATGAAAATTGACAAGATATGAAAAAGCTATGAGATTACAAGATGCAGATTTTAAGCAATTAATAGGTGTAAAAAAAGAAACTTACAGTGCGATGATTGCTCAGCTTCAAATAGCTTACGCTGAAAAGCACAAACGTCGAGGCAGGCACACAAAATTAACACTTCAAGACCAATTATTTATGGCTTTGAAGTACTGGCGACAGTATGTGACACAAAAAGAATTGGCATTTGAGTTTGAGGTTGGCGAAGCAACAACGCACGACACAATCGTTTGGGTCGAAGATACACTGATTAAAAGCAGAAAATTCAGTTTACCCGGCAAAAAAGCATTACTTGAAAATAACGAGATAGAAATTGTGGTTGTTGATGTTATGGAAAGTCCGGTCGAACGCCCTAAAAAAAACAGCGTCAGTGGTATTCAGGAAAGAAAAAAAGGCATACCATAAACACGCAACTAATTGTAAATCAACAAACAAAAGATATTATCTGTATTGCCCATGCTGAAGGAAAAACTCACGACTTTAAACTTTATGAGGAAAGTATAGGATATGCGATTTCAAATGATAAAAAAGTCCAAGGAGACAGCGGTTATCAGGGAATTTTGAGATTACACAAAAACAGCGAAACTCCAAAGAAAAAACCAAGAAAAGGCACACTCACTGCCGAAGAAAAATCTGAAAATCGGCGTATTTCAAAAGAACGAATCATAATTGAAAACATAAATGCAAAAATTAAAGTTTTTAAAATAGTAGCAAACAAATACCGTAATCGACGTACTCGGTTTAAATTAAGAATGTCTTTGTTGTGCGGATTAATTAATTTTGAAAATTAATTTCCGAGGAGGTCTATTAAGAAAGTTCGCAAAAAAGATATAATTTAAAAGATGAAAATGGTTTGAAATTTAAAAAATACTTCTCAAAAGATGGGGAAATACGAACAGCTTATATGAAGGAAGGAAAATATTGCGATGATGTTTGGGATTTGCCAATAATTTGTCCCACAGCCAAAGAACGCCTCGGCTACCCGACCCAAAAGCCAGAAAAACTCCTCGCGCGAATAATAAAAGCAAGCTCAAACGAAGGTGACACAGTTTTAGATGCCTTCTGCGGCTGCGGAACAACTGTATCAGTTGCACAAAAATTAAACAGAAATTGGATAGGAATTGATATAACTTACCAAGCGATCTCAATTATGGAGAAAAGATTGCTAAATATTTACAATAAATAAAAAAATGTTAAATTTAATAAAAAATATTTTCAACAGATTATAAATTCTAAAAAGTAGGATAATTTATGTACGACCGCACAAGGAACCCCGAACACCGAACACCGAACACCGAACACCGAACACCGAACACCGAACACCGAACACCGAACACCGCACACCGCACACCGCACACCGCACACCGAACACCGAACACCGAACACCGAACACCGAACACCGAACACCGAACACCGAAATTATACATAATTCAAAAGAAAAGAGCAATAGTTATTTTGTAAAAACTAAAAATTATGATGGGTCTATCTCAGAAATAGAAATAAATTTTGAAGTTTTTAAATTTGGAATTGAAGACTTTTGGAAGCAGGATTGGCAAGAAAGAAAACGTAAAAAAGAATTATCATTAGAAGAATTAGATAACGTCGTAGGCGGCAAAAATATTTTACCTATTTGTGAAAGCGCTGAAAATATTTTCTTTAAAAATTTTGAGCTAGAAGAACTAAGAAACAAAATAAATTCACTTCCTGAAAAACAGAGAAGAAGATTTATTTTAAAATTTTTTGAAGATATGACTTTTAAACAAATTGCTGAAATTGAAAAATGCAATGTAAGCAGTGTGAAAACAATAATCTTTGATGCATTAAAAAAGCTGAAAAATATTTATTGTCAAAAATAAACATTTTATTTTTATAATTAATTTAAAAACTATGCAAAAAATAGATTTTTTAAACACAAGTAAACTTTTTTACGTTCCCAACACCTAGTAAGTAGAGAGTATTTTCCTAAAGAAATTATTCTCTATGCAAAAATAGTTTTTGAATTTTTTATTAATTCAAAACGTGAGCTTTGAAAATTGAATAAAGATCAAATTGCAGCTAATTTATTTCAAATTTTGAAGAGACCAATAGTTAGTGAAAATAAACTAAACGAGGTGATAATATTTTTTGTACAACAAAACAATTAGATTTTAGTAAATAGAGAAAATTTATGTCTGATTATCTTTTAAAAGTTACTTGCAAATTTAAAAGTAAAAATGATGGGGAATTGCAGAAAAGCTTGAATAAAAGTTTAGTTAAAATTTTTGGAACTGACATCAAAAAAGAAAGTTCTTTTTTAGATGATTACCAAAAAATTGAATTATTCAGCAAAATACAAAATTTTCAAAAGACCTGTTGATTTTTATGAAAGGGTTGTATACAATTTGCACAGCAAATTTCAGTTAGGTAATTTCGGTTAGGTAATTTTTTGCGTTTTAAGGTTAAACGCGTGTGCTTTGAAAACTGAATAAAGTCAAACAGCAACTTAGGCAAAATCTGTTTTTTAAAGATTTTCTCGCCTTTTTATAGCACTGGTGTATGCAATCTTTTCAACTTTAACATTTAAATTTTAAAAAGTGTTGGGTTTTAATAAAGATTAAGGTATAGTTAAAATAGTCACACTATTCCAATGATGTGACGATTGTAAACAAAGGTTATACTGAAATTTTTTTAAAACAAAATGGAGGTATAAAGTTGGAGAAGGTTGATATTTACACACGTCTGTCAGATGAAGATAGAAACAAATCATGCAAGACAGACGAAAGTGAAAGCATTCAAAATCAGAAGACAATGTTAGTGAATTATTGTGTGATGAAGGGGTGGGATATTCATAAGATTTATTGCGATGACGATTATAGTGGTTGCGATAGAAACAGACCGGAGTTTAACCGAATGATTGATGACTGCAAAAATGGGCTTGTTGATATTGTTTTGTGCAAATCTCAGTCAAGATTTTCCCGTGATATAGAGATTGTCGAGAGATATATTCATAATAAGTTTCCTCAGTGGGGCATTCGATTTGTAGGCATAATTGATAATACAGACACAAGTATAGCGGGGAATAAAAAAGCCCGACAAATTAATGGCCTAATTAACGAATGGTATCTTGAGGATTTGTCCGAAAATGTCAGGCAAACTCTAAAAACCAAATGGAAAGAAGGGAAATTTACAGGGTCATTTGCACCATATGGTTATTTTAAAGATCCTAAGGATAAAAATCATTTTGTTATTGATCCGGTTGCAAGCATAGTGGTGAAAGAAATTTTTGAGATGTATTCAAGCGGAATAGGGGATCATAAAATTTCTCAGATTTTAAATGATAGAAAAGTTTTGTCACCTTATGAGTACAAAAAGTCGATTGGTTCCAAATACATTTCCGGAAATATTAATATCGGGAAGAAAAATCCGAATTTTGAAAATATCTTTTGGTGTGAACCTACAATCAGAGGTCATAGTAAATTTCAAATTTTAAGGTTTTATTACAAATTCATTAAATAATTTTTTAACAAAAATTTAACAAAGGAATTCCTGAATGAACTTAAAATTTAAGATTTTGTTACAAGTTTGTTAAAAACCGAAAAACAAACTTTTTGGTCTAAAAAAATACAGGTTAGCCAGTATTTGTGCGCCAGAAATACACATCAACTTGTACATATGAAGTATTATTAGAAATATTTTGCGACATTTGATAAATAGAAATATGATATTTTATATACTGATTTGAAGTCGACATATCAGCTGAATCAGCCAATTTTAACACTCCTTAATTTTATTTGTATCTAATTTTAATATAAAATTATAAATAAGTCAAATATTTTTGTTAATATTTTACAAATTATTGAATTTTATTTTTGCCCCATTCAATCCTGCCGTAAATCGCCATACAAAGATATGCTGTATTTAACGCAAGCTGTGCATATTCTTTAATTAAAAGAAAGTGACAAATCATATAAATATTTGAGAATATCCAACATAAAAAACCATATCTATTCATTTTTGTTGTTAAAACTGTACCAATAAAAACTATTATGCAAAAAGTCCACGAAAGAATTTGATTAATCATTTTGCCTCCAAAATTTTAACAAATTATTTTACATAAAAAAGACCACACTGCTTCAGTGTGGCGTTTCTAGATTTATATATTAATTTAACCTTATTTTTGGCTTCTAAGGGCGGTTATTTGGTCGATAGATAAATTAGTCCACTTAGATATTAAAGAAGGTTCTATGCCATCTGCAAGCGATGCAAGAGCCATCTCTCTTATGCCTTCCTGTCTGCCTCTCGCTTCGCCTATTTGAATGCCTTCCCTTTTACTTCTGGCCATATCGCTTTGATAGTCTTTGACTTTTTTTTCTGCTTCTATTGCCCGAATCTGCATTATTTCATTAAGACTTATGCCCCGTAGTGCCTCCGCTGCCATGGCTATTCCTCCTTCGGATTCTATGATCTTATTTATGTCTTCGAGTTTGGTTTTGTCATTTGCCCATTTTAGAAATGCTCCCCAGTTATCTTTTTGATTGTCTGGAATGGTTTTTTTGTCAAGCTTGCTCATCTCAAACGTAATTATACGAGTTTTACCATCTAAAGATATATTATTTTCTTTATCATAATACTCAAAATTATGAACTGTTTTATTATCATCGAAAAATTTTCCTTCCGCTAGCAGCGTGATTTGATATGCGGACATCAATTTGTCGTAATCGTCTTCGCCTTTACTTTCTTGCGAGATGAAAAGCTTGGAAACATAATATTCACTTCGTGTAAGTTCGTCGGGTCTGTGTTTTAGCGCCATCTCGACAGTAGCCCTTTCCCCGCTGTTAAATTTGCAGCTAAAATCAAATCTTATTTGTTTTTCTTCTCTTTGTGTTATTGATGGTTCATTTGGAAGCAGTGTCGCTTCAATTACTTTTTGATCTGTAAATGCACTTAAGAAATCTTTCAGTGCTTCTTTTGATTCGTAAGTTTCTGATGTAAAAAGCGCTTTAAATATTGGGTCGAGTTTTGGGTCTAGGATGTTTTCGTCAGGTCTAATCAACAAATCTTCATTTTTATTCATCTATATCTTTGCTCCTTAACTTTATGATGATCTAACTTAACTTATAATTTTATTATACGCTAGCCAAATCTCAAAGTCAATAGTCAAATTATCTAGCTCATAGCTGCCACTCCAATTCCAGTGTTTGAATCATATCCTGCGAGGCCTTCGTTTGCATTTAGTCTTATGATGCTTCCGTTATTACAAAAAACCTCGATTCCGTCTTTGTCTAGATCGCAAATAAGTTTGTTTGAAGAATCGTAAACTTCAATTCTTCCGTTTTCATCAAGGTTTGACCCGACTTTAATTGTGCCGCCTTTTATCATGTCGCCAATTATATTTATTGAAGTTAAATTTTGTAAAATCATTTCTCCGTCGATTGTCCAAACTGAATTAAAAACACCGTTTATTCCTGTGTTTGAAAATCCGATGCCGCCAGAATTTATCATCATTACGTTCTGAGCGTCTTCTTTTGGGAGAGCATCAACTACCAGAATTTGCGAGCCATCATAAATAACATAAGAGCTTCCAAACATTGAATTTATCTTATTTGTCGCGTTTTCGAGTTCTTTCTGAAGCTTCACAGTAGTATTTCCCTCAGATTTTTCAATTTCAACTGTAATTTTATTGTTTATAGTATTTAAAAGATTTTTTAGATTATTTTTGAAATTCCCAAACTCGATTTTGGTAATTTTGTCTAAAATCACATCATATTCTAGAGCGATTACTTTTGTTTCTAAATCTAGTTTACATTTTGGATGTTTTACATAAATTTTATCACCAATATCTGAAATATTTTGTAAATATGCACTAAGACTGTAATTTACTTTTGGCACTGAATTTTGATTCAAATATGCTAGACCTTTAGTTCTTAAATCAGCTTCTAGAGCGGCTTGATACGCGGCTTCATCGGTATTTCCTTCGCCGTCTGTGTAATTTTCTTGGTCAATTTCAGTTTGCTCGAAACTTATTACTTTTGTATATGGAATATCATACAAAATTTCATCTAAACTAATCCAAATTTCTGGTAATAATAACCCGTCTTTTCCCACTGGCATGAGCTTTGTGACAACTTGTTCCCAATTTTCTTGCGATTTTATATTCAAAATATTTTTACCATAAGACAGCACCACGCCTCGATCTTGGCCGATTTCTTGCCTGACTCCGATTTGCATATTGTCTCGAACAAGATGCCCGCCCCAACGTTCTATCACGTCTGTGACCGCTTCTTGCAAGCTTTTTCTGACGCATCGGTAATTAAAAATCGAAGCGATATCTGAAATTGTAGTAAACGGCGAAGCTACGTCAGTAGCTGAATTCACACGATTCTTGTTAAATTCCCAGTCCAAGTAATTGTGTTTTCTCCTGGTGAAAATGTAGGAAATTCTCCTGTCATGCTTCGATTTTTTAGTGATTTTATACTATCTTTTTAGCATTCCTCAATTTTACTATTAACCGTCAAATATGCATCAGGAACATCAGGATTTACGCTGAAATTTAGCTGAAAAATAGCTAAATTATTAATCAAAATTTCTACAATTTCAGTGCCGTAAAGCGTAATAATCGGTTTAGAAGCCTCCAGACCTTGATTTGTGACTTCAATTGAAGTTTGATCTGTAATCGTGATATCTACATTTGGCTCGTTTTTAAGATATTTAAAAGGCTGAGCCAGCATTTGTATTTTTGAAGTTTTAAATTTAGCTAACTTGTTGCCCACTTGCTTGAGTAAAAAAACCGTCAAGTGCTGTATTTGCTGCAGTTTCAGTGGCCAAAGTTTGGTGTTTCTCCCAGATGCCTTCATCGTTTGCGATAATCATGCCCTCGACGGTAGGAGTCCCAAATTCAATATTTTCGCCCTTTGTGTTTGCATCTGGAATAAATGGTTTAAATTTAACTTTTGGGAACCACTCGACTTTGTAAAGCGGAATGTTATTTACTAATTTTACGACAATATGCCCAAAACCAACGTATGGCGGAGTATCATTTATGTTAGATGTGACTAATTTTGTTTCCGTAGCAATCGTTTTACCGAGAATTTCAGCAAATATAGTGTCATCGTCGTCATCGATTCCGAGCGTTATTGTCGCGTTTTGAAAGCCTGTTACGTACTCTTTCATAATTTATTGATTTGAATCATATTTTTTTAAAATTTCTTCTTGAAATCCAGTTTTACTAACAGTTTCCCACCACTGTTTAAAATATTTATCTTGTTTTTTATTTTTTTCAAAAGGCTTTATTGTAAAATGTACAATTAATGGATTGTTTCTACTTTCATCCCAATCTTGTTGTGTGAAAGCCGATTGAGCGTATTCACTGTCTTTATAGTCATTATTGATATCAGCATGAGTCATAGCGTTATATTTAAACGGCAAAGTTTTAATATTATTAAAACAAGAAATATTTAATATATCTTGGTCTGAAAATTTGAATTTCTTGTTCTTAGGCAAATTATTATTTTTAGTTACTAAATTTTCAAATTTTTTTGGTATATTATCATCTCTAAGTTTTTTAAGATTCATAAAAATCATACCAGCATTTTATAGTTTTCTAAACTTTTTATACCTAAAGTTTTATAATGTAATTTCCCCCAACTAAAACTACCAAGTGGGTCAAGAACTCCAGCCATATAATAATTTTTAATATCAATTTCAAATATTTCATGAATATCTCTAAAAATAAATGTGTCACCGTCAATATATAAACATGTATTTTCTTTATCTAAAATAGAAGGTACTGATAGTCTATAATAAGTAGCCACAGATGAATTACATACCCAACTGGGTGAATTTTTGTATTTTTCACCCATATTGATTAATTTTACATCACAATTTTTGTATTTTGATTTTACAGAATTTAATATTTGTTGACTTTTTTGAGTCACATTCGGAGCAGTCAATATTGTAATATCATAGAAATCGCTATTTCGACTGTGTTCCATTAAAGAAACCAAAGAAACTAAAGTTAATAAAACATAATTATCATCAGTGGCATATATAATATTAAACTTATTTTTTGTTTTATTTAAATTATTATTTTCAGATAAATTCAAATTAACTAAATTTTTAATTTTCCGTTTTGTTTTGTTTTTAACTATTTTATCAGAAAAGCAAGAAACAAATTTTGAATTATTATTTTTAGGAATTATAATCATAATAAATCCCAGAAAAAATATTATATAAAATAAAATTTTATAATTTTTCTTTATATTTATATTCAATATTAACAAACCTCTTATTCAAAAAATAGAATATATATTAAAATTTACAATAACAAATTTAATTTTTTTAAATTATATCCTGAATTTTAACTAAGATATTTTTTTAAAAAATAATATTAGATTTAAGTTTATTTTAGAACTTTTTTATTCTCGTTTAATTGCATTTCAACGCTTGTGTTACTCGATTCTTTTAATTCCAAGCCTTCATTTAAAACTATGATATTGCGTTCTTCATTGATCATCTCCAAGAAGCGCGCCTTTTGTGCTGACGACAAACGGATACTGAGTCCCAACCAAAAAATTAAGGCAATTAAAAGAATTTCTGATTTTCTTTTCAATCGGCTGGAATGGATCGCTTAGACCGCCCCAATGAAGCGGGATTTTCCAATCGCACCAGTTTATATCTCCATTTCTCTCGAAATTTATAAATTTTTTAAGACTTTTAAGACTTTCATGTTTTTTTATCTTTTTGATATCAAAATTTCTTTGCGTAAAGCAATATTTGCAGCCGTGTGAACAGCCTCTATAAGTATCAAATCTGATAGGTAAATCGCATAAAATACACTGAGTCCCACAACTTGGCATGTCATTTCGCCTCCGCAAATTCAATTATTTTTTTAACAATCGGTTCTTTCCCGTTAGCTTTTATATAGCTCTTCAGTAATTCTTCACTTTCTTTCGGGAACACAAAACTAATCGCAAAATGATCTAAATCATTTACATTTTGAATTAAATCATTATTTTCTAAATCATCTAAGAATCAAGCCTTCTTTGCCTTCATCCGTAATTTTTTTAAGAATTTCATCTATTTTCTTTTGATCTGTCCCAGAATAAAGAATTGGTACAAGCTCAAGCGGTTTTAAAAGTTTTATTTTTTTCAAATCCGTAATTTTTTCTGAATATTTTTTAATGCTTTTGCCGTTTTCAAATTCAAAAATTGGCAGCATATCAAAAATTACAAATTTGATTTCAGATTTGTTTAGTTCATTTGAATTTATGATTCCTGTCCCAATTCGGAAATTCTCATTATCTGACAGATTATCTACGTTATTCCTGATAAGTTCGCCGTCAAAAACCATTTCATTACATTGTAAATTGTGCATTGTACATTTCTTAAGGCTTTCTAAAATATGTTCAAGCCCCAATATTTCTTTGCCTTGACGGCTGTAAATCTTGCCTTTGTAGTAAATCCCGCGAACACCATTCAATTTTTCGCTTAAGCTAAACCATTCGTTTTTTCTAAGAAATTTATTTTCAAATTTTTGAGCAAGCTGACAATTAAATTTCATAAATCAAACACACTCCTTGGCAATTTCTTCCATAGCCAAATCTTTCATGGCTTTCGATTTCTCACTGTGATTCATCAAAAAATTAAAAACTTCGCTATATTCAATTTCTCCGGCATACTCAATTTCTTCTTCTTCGTCGTCAGCCCACCTGGCTGCATACTGAGCGATCTTGCCGTCTTTTTCCCATATTTTGCCGTTAAAGTCTCTTTCTTTGACTACATAAACTATATTTGAATTATCCAGTTCCCTGTACACTTCACTTATAAATATATATTCAATTTCGTTGTTGACAAAATTTATACTCCATAAACTCAAACCTCTTAAAATTAAAATAGTATTATTTTCTTTCTCTATTTTAATTTTACCCGGTCTCTCTCAAAACCCAACACCCTCTTAAATTGCTTTAAATGCTCTTAAACGCATAATGAACCGAAAAACCCAAAATGCATAAGAAATCAAAAAAATCGTGCGGAAGGGGCCGCTGTTGGTAGTTTAGAGCATTTTAAAGCCCTACCCGGGCGAGTAGGGGGGATTATTTTTAAACAAAAGAATTCATAAAAACTGATTTTTTTTGTTCTTGTTCACTAACGATTTCTTCTAAGACCCAAACAGGTATCTCATTTTTATCTGCCATATGATGATGAAAGCTACAAAGTGTAATCAAATTACTTGGCTCAAATGCAAGCTGTATGCTATCTGAAATCCTGATAATATGATGAACTTCTATTTTTTCGCAATTATATTTTTCATCTCTCAGACATATTTGACATAAATAATTATCTCGTTTCCTGATTTTTTCACGAATTTTGCCCCACTTGTATGTGCTGCGCAAATAAGACTCTATTTTTAATTCTTTTTTTATGTGCTCTTTTGATATTTTTTTCGGACAAACAAAATTCTCATCATGGATCCGACCGCAATATTTACATGATTTTTCAATACATTTTCACTTCCTGTTTTTATTTTACACAACAAAAAACATCCGACAAAATTTATCGGATGCTTACAAAAAGCTAAATTTGAGAATATTTATAAAATTTATATACTCCCACGCTACTATCATAGCATACTATCTGTGCCATTTTGTGCCAAGTTTTTTAATCTGTTCTTAACATTTTTATCTCTTCAATAGATAGACCAGTAGTTTGTGATATTTGTTCTAAACTTAAATTTATATTTAGAAGATTTTTAACTATTTCAAGCTTCTCCTGTTCAGCCTTAGCTCTTTCTTCGGCTATCTCGAGATTAGCCTTAGCTCTTTCTTCGGCTATCTCGAGATTAGCCTTAGCTCTTTCTTCGGCTATCTCGAGATTAGCCTTAGCTCTTTCTTCGGCTCTGCCTTCCTTTTTAGCCCTGGCGCAATCGCTCAAATAATCTTTAACCATTTTTTGAGCTCTTATTGCTTTAAGTCTCATTTCTTGATTTAAACTTATTCGGCTTAATGCTTGTACTGCCATTTTTACACCTTCTTCATATTTAATTATATCGTTTAATATATTGATTTTGGATTTATCATTTGCGTATTTTAGAAAAAATCCCCAAATTCCTGCTTTATCCGGTTTTGATAAATTCTTCTCTTTTATTTTACTCATTTCGAGCGTGATAATTGCCGTTTTCCCTTCTAAGCTTACACGATTTTTTTCATCGTAATACTTAAAATTATGAACAAATGCTTCATCTTTAAACTTTTTGCCTTCAGCAAGAAGAGTTATTTGATAAGCATTTTTTAAATCATCATAATTGTCTTCCCCTTTATTTTCTTGCGAAGTAAATGATTCCGCCAAATAATATTCACTTCTGACAAGTTCGTCAGGCCTTTGTTTAAGCGCCATTTCAACCGTAGCTAATTCGCCGTTATTAAACTGACAGTTAAAATCATATCTTATTTGCTTCTCATTGCTGTGTGTAATCGGTTTCTCATTGGCCATGACTGAAACTTCAACTACTTTTCTTTCTATAAAGACTGTCAAGAAATCTTTTAATGCGCCTTTTGATTCTTTGGTATTTGATGTAAAAAGCGCTTTAAAAATAGGATCAAGTTTTGGATCCAGTAAATCTTCGTTCGGTTTAATAAAATATTCTCGCACAAAATTGCTCTCCTTTCTTTAATTTATTTTTAACTTCGGATTCTTGAATATTTGAATTTTTAAAATCAAGTAAATTTAGATTTAAAAAATCTATTTAATTTCAAAAACTACTTTTATTATACCATGTGATGCAAGATAACCCAACCATTTTATTTGTGATTCCCTGTTTCTAAAACCCGATAGACACTTCTTACCGAATAACCGACACGTCTTGAAATTTGGCCGGCTTTTAACCCGTCAACATAACGAAGTTTTAAAATTTTGTTTCCGATTCCAATAGAATTCTTTAAAAGTTTTTCCATTTCCTCTAATTTTTGTTCCAGAAAATTAAGTTGTTCGATTTTTCCTTTAATTTTATTATCAATTGTTACGATTTTATGAATATATTCAATAATTTTTTTGTCGGGGATTTTTGTCTCTTGGACATTAATTTTATTTGGGAAAAAACTCTAGTTTTTTCACCTGAAATTTCAGTGTATAACTCTTTGCATATTTCTTCGCCGCAAACTTTGCAAACTGGAATTTCATAATTTTTATCTACTATATGTTTTTTATAATATTCTTCTAAAAAAGAACCAATTTTTATCAAATTAAAACATCTCGATTTTTAAAAATTTTTTTATCCCAAATGAGCATATTTGTTTTCATATTTTTCGCCTCTAATGTTGTAACCGCCGTTCCCAAGCCAATTCCCGACTTTTTCCCCCGTTCGTAAAATCTTGAATTTCGGCGTTCCAGGCTTCCAAAGCGGATTTTCTTCCAAAAATTTTCTGCTTTCGACGGTTAAACCTTCGTCGTCAACAAATTCACGATTGCCAGGAAAATAAGATTTCTTTGGGATTTCGTCTTCCCAACGTCGACCGTTTAAAAACGTCGCAGGATTAGGCACAAACTGCATATCGGCCCAATTCCCGGAATTCTGCCATTTTGCTACTCCCTCGAGGATTTCCCGAGTTACTTCGCTGTCAGGTTTGATTCGGTTAAATGCCTTAAAAGCCGCTTGTTTAGCTACTTTTTTCGGATATGCAGACCAGAATTTTTCAAACAAAACAATAAAATTTTTGCTCTTAATTGCCGTATTTTCTTGCTTTTGTGGTGCAATCGCCGTGGTGGTTGACCGAGAAAATACGTTAGTATTTTCGGTAGTATTTATATTTTCTTGTTTTGTTTGGTATGGTATTGTATTAGGAATGGTACAGTCGTGCGGTACACACTGTGGTACATCGTGTGGTACATTTTGTGGTGCAAATTTGTACCATGGCAATGTACTCTCTGATGTACTCTCGGCACACTGTGGCAGTAATTTGTAAAACGTGCATTTATTGCCTCCGCGTGTTCTAAAATCAATGAAGCCAAATTGCTTTAATTGATTTCTTGCATTTAAAATTGATCTTTTTTCGAGGCCACTGAAAACTTCAAGCTCTGCAACGGTAAAGCCAAATTCATCCATCCAATACAGCTCATTCGCTTTGCTTACAATCGCAAACCAAAGCGCAATAGTGCTTGAACTTAAATGATTTGCCCTCACGGAGCGCGAGAAATTCCCAAGTTCCTGATATAAATTAAACTTCAAAATATCCACCCATTAAATGTAATATTTCAGATTTTGCTTCCTCTTCTGTTTCAAAAAGAATTTTTTTTCCATTAGTTAAAGTGAATTCCAAAATATTTTCAGAATAAATTTCAATTGAAAAAATGCTATCTAAGTTGATATAATGATCTTTATTAAATTTGTGAAACATAAAATTTCTCCTTAAATTCATTTGTTTTTTTAAAACGGCAAATCGTCGTCTGTTAAATCTCCAAATCTATCAGTTTGAAGCGTTTCAGGCTTATCTTTTTTAGAGCCAGCAAAATCAACTTTATTTGCTAACACATCAAAAGTCTTACGTTTTATGCCTTCATCGTCAGTAAATGTGCCAGTCTTGACGCTCCCTTGAATCACTATCGTATCGCCTTTATTAAAATAATTACATATAAATTCAGCTGTTTTCTCCCATGCAACAATTTTGAAAAAGTCTGCCTCTGGATGGTCTTTGTCTTTAACATATCGATTAACCGCTAGGTTAAATCTCACAAAATTTTTATCATTTTGAGAAGTTTTTAGTTCTGGATCAACAGTCAAACGACCCATAAGCACAATTAAATTAAACATTGTTTTCCTCCTGTTTTTTCTCAGTTTTAGCTTTAAATTTTTCAATTCTTTCTTTGATTTCTTTGGCTTGATCTGGCGTCAACTCGACTAAATAATTAACTTTGTATTGTTTTAAAAGCTTAAGTTCTAAATCTTTGTTGCCGATTAAAGTTCGCAATTCATCTTTTTCTTCAGTTGAAATCCCCTGTTTTTTTGATAGCGATTTATTCCCAAGTTCTTCGATTTTCTTTGTTTTTGTAATTTCTGACTTCCCGTGATTTGCATCGAATAAATCGTTTTCAGTAATTTCGAATAACGCCATATACAAATATCGTCTTAAATACGTTTGCATCCCTCCGATCGCCTGTATTGCATTTGCTCCGCGGATTTCTAATTTTTCAATCGGGCATTTAATTGTTATTTTTGGAGGTTTTTCTAGATCTTCTTTATTTTCAGAATCAAACACAAATAAATTTGCATAATTTTCATCAAAAGTAATTTGAGTAAAAATTTTATATTTATCGCAAAGCCTGATTATATGCGGCATGAAGTCGTCAAGCTCGTAATATTTAAAATTAGCGAATTTGTTATTTCCTGATTTTTTTAAATGGCAATCGAGTAATTCGAGCTTGATTTTTTGTACTTTTTCAAAAACATTCATTTTATTTCTAACCTTTCTTTTTGAATTAATTTTGCAAACGGAATTTCTTCTCCGTTTTTGAGCTTTTCTTTGACTAAATTTTTATTAATTTCAGGCTCCAGAAATTTTAAAAATTGTTCTCCGCTTTCTCGTGCCCAGTCTATGAACTTATTGCTAAATTCAATCGATTCCGGATTTTTGCGAATTACTAATTTGTTTCTTGCAGTTTCGATTTTTGGCCTGCCGACAATTTTCATTTGTGACTTCAAGTAATCTGAAAGCTTTAAAGACAATTTGCTTTTGTATTTTTCTCTTTCTTTTAACATTGAAACTTCTTTGGCAATCGCTTCCGATTCGGCATTCAAATTTTTAATCAAGCAAGCTATAGAGTCAGCTTTTTCATCAAATTCTTTAGCGATTAATTTAATTTTTTTATCGATTTCTTCTTCCGAAATTTCTCCATTTTCAAAATTAGACAAAAATTCGAAATATTTCTCACTGATTTCATATAATTTCATTTAACGATCTCCAATTTTTTCTGCCATTTCTTTCCAGTTTCATCCAAAAATTCTTCAAACTTAAAAATTTTTTTATGTGTATCAATTTCTGAAATTTCAACTCTCACACTCGGCATATTTGAGTAATGCTTTTCAAATTTCAAATTACAGATTTGAGCGTCGTCTTCGTAACAAACGCCATTGAGAGCATCTAAAATAATTTTAATTACGTTATCGCAGTCCGGCTTTTTAGTTGGTAAAATTTCATCATTTTGCATTTCAGAAAATTTCGATTTACTTATTCCTTTTGGGATGGGATAAAACGCGGTTATAACTGCCTCAAGCGGAATATTAGACCTCTTCGGAAATTGGATTTTTATGTCTAAATATGATTTAATAATATCGGTGATGAAAATTGACAAGATATGAAAAAGCTATGAGATTACAAGATGCAGATTTTAAGCAATTAATAGGTGTAAAAAAAGAAACTTACAGTGCGATGATTGCTCAGCTTCAAATAGCTTACGCTGAAAAGCACAAACGTCGAGGCAGGCACACAAAATTAACACTTCAAGACCAATTATTTATGGCTTTGAAGTACTGGCGACAGTATGTGACACAAAAAGAATTGGCATTTGAGTTTGAGGTTGGCGAAGCAACAACGCACGACACAATCGTTTAGGTCGAAGATACACTGATTAAAAGCAGAAAATTCAGTTTACCCGGCAAAAAAGCATTACTTGAAAATAACGAGATAGAAATTGTGGTTGTTGATGTTATGGAAAGTCCGGTCGAACGCCCTAAAAAAAACAGCGTCAGTGGTATTCAGGAAAGAAAAAAAGGCATACCATAAAAACGCAACTAATTGTAAATCGACAAACAAAAGATATTATCTGTATTGCCCATGCTGAAGGAAAAACTCACGACTTTAAACTTTATGAGGAAAGTATAGGATATGCGATTTCAAATGATAAAAAAGTCCAAGGAGACAGCGGTTATCAGGGAATTTTGAGATTACACAAAAACAGCGAAACTCCAAAGAAAAAACCAAGAAAAGGCACACTCACTGCCGAAGAAAAATCTGAAAATCGGCGTATTTCAAAAGAACGAATCATAATTGAAAACATAAATGCAAAAATTAAAGTTTTTAAAATAGTAGCAAACAAATACCGTAATCGACGTACTCGGTTTAAATTAAGAATGTCTTTGTTGTGCGGATTAGATAGTGTCTACACAAAATTTGACATTCTTAAATCAATGAAATAAACTTAAAAACTATGAATAATTTACAAAACAGACATGATTTAAAAAACGAACAATGGCTTAAAATAGAACCGATAATCAAGAAATTAATCGGAACTTGGGGAGGAAGCAACGCAAAAGATAATCAAACTTTTGTGAATGCCTGTTTTTGGATAACTCGAACAGGTGCACCATGGCGTGATTTGCCACCGCAATATGGCAAGTTTAACGCTGTTCATCGAAGGTATAAACGATGGTGTGATCGTGGAATTTGGGATTCGATTCTTGCTGAATTGATAGATGACCCGGATTTTGAATGGCTAATGATAGATGCGTCCCATGTCAAAATTCATCCACATGCAGCAGGAGCAAAGGGTGGAAACCAAGATATGGATCGCACAAAGGGGGCTCAATTCCAAAATTCACCTGGCTGTGGATGCGCATGGTATGCTGATCAAAACTATTATCACAGAAGGTACCAAAGCTGATTGCAAAATGGCTATCCCTCTCATTAAAGGGATAAAAGCTGAGAATTTACTTGCCGACAGAGGCTATGATAGCAATGAAATTGTTGAGTTTGCAAAAAAATGTGGTATGAATATAATTATCCCACCAAAAAAGAATCGGAAGATTCAACGAGAATATGATAAATACTTGTACAAGTTACGCCATTTGGTTGAAAACGCTTTTTTAAAACTAACACGACTTCGTGGTGTAGCCTCGCGTATGCAAAAACGACTTCTTCTTTTCGAGGTGCGGTCACGATTGCTTCAATTTTACAGTGGTTGAGGATTCTTATGTAGACACTATCTAGAGGAGGCCGAAAAAATAAGCTGTATATGGAATAAATGGTTTTGATGGCTTTAGAATATCTAAGAGAGTACAGAACCTATTTTCATATTGGTCCAAGCTGCGGAATATCAAAATCTTATGTATACAAAATTTCAAGGAATTCATAAATTCCATAAAAATTCAGATTACAAAATACGAAAAAGAAAAAAATCGTGAAATTTCAATTCAAAGAGTAAAAATTGAAAATGTTATTGGTTTTATTAGACCTCCTCGGAAATTAATTTTCAAAATTAATTAATCCGCACAACAAAGACATTCTTAATTTAAACCGAGTACGTCGATTACGGTATTTGTTTGCTACTATTTTAAAAACTTTAATTTTTGCATTTATGTTTTCAATTATGATTCGTTCTTTTGAAATACGCCGATTTTCAGATTTTTCTTCGGCAGTGAGTGTGCCTTTTCTTGGTTTTTTCTTTGGAGTTTCGCTGTTTTTGTGTAATCTCAAAATTCCCTGATAACCGCTGTCTCCTTGGACTTTTTTATCATTTGAAATCGCATATCCTATACTTTCCTCATAAAGTTTAAAGTCGTGAGTTTTTCCTTCAGCATGGGCAATACAGATAATATCTTTTGTTTGTCGATTTACAATTAGTTGCGTTTTTATGGTATGCCTTTTTTTCTTTCCTGAATACCACTGACGCTGTTTTTTTTAGGGCGTTCGACCGGACTTTCCATAACATCAACAACCACAATTTCTATCTCGTTATTTTCAAGTAATGCTTTTTTGCCGGGTAAACTGAATTTTCTGCTTTTAATCAGTGTATCTTCGACCCAAACGATTGTGTCGTGCGTTGTTGCTTCGCCAACCTCAAACTCAAATGCCAATTCTTTTTGTGTCACATACTGTCGCCAGTACTTCAAAGCCATAAATAATTGATCTTGAAGTGTTAATTTTGTGTGCCTGCCTCGACGTTTGTGCTTTTCAGCGTAAGCTATTTGAAGCTGAGCAATCATCGCACTATAAGTTTCTTTTTTTATACCTATTAATTGCTTAAAATCTGCATCTTGTAATCTCATAGCTTTTTCATATCTTGTCAATTTTCATCACCGATATTATTAAACCATATTTAGACATAAAAATCCAATTTCCGAAGAGGTCTATTAAACGTTTTAAAGTTTTAGCCGATAAATACCGAAATCGTAGAAAACGTTTTGGTCTCCGGTGTAATTTGATCTCCGGTGTTTGTAATTTTGATCTGATTGTTTAGTTTGGAAATAAGTCTAATATTTAAAAGTGTAGACATTAATTCATCAATTTATTTGTATGTAAGACTTATTTCTCTTTCAGACAATATTTCTTTAATAGACCTCCTCGGAAATTAATTTTCAAAATTAATTAATCCGCACAACAAAGACATTCTTAATTTAAACCGAGTACGTCGATTACGGTATTTGTTTGCTACTATTTTAAAAACTTTAATTTTTGCATTTATGTTTTCAATTATGATTCGTTCTTTTGAAATACGCCGATTTTCAGATTTTTCTTCGGCAGTGAGTGTGCCTTTTCTTGGTTTTTTCTTTGGAGTTTCGCTGTTTTTGTGTAATCTCAAAATTCCCTGATAACCGCTGTCTCCTTGGACTTTTTTATCATTTGAAATCGCATATCCTATACTTTCCTCATAAAGTTTAAAGTCGTGAGTTTTTCCTTCAGCATGGGCAATACAGATAATATCTTTTGTTTGTCGATTTACAATTAGTTGCGTTTTTATGGTATGCCTTTTTTTCTTTCCTGAATACCACTGACGCTGTTTTTTTTAGGGCGTTCGACCGGACTTTCCATAACATCAACAACCACAATTTCTATCTCGTTATTTTCAAGTAATGCTTTTTTGCCGGGTAAACTGAATTTTCTGCTTTTAATCAGTGTATCTTCGACCCAAACGATTGTGTCGTGCGTTGTTGCTTCGCCAACCTCAAACTCAAATGCCAATTCTTTTTGTGTCACATACTGTCGCCAGTACTTCAAAGCCATAAATAATTGATCTTGAAGTGTTAATTTTGTGTGCCTGCCTCGACGTTTGTGCTTTTCAGCGTAAGCTATTTGAAGCTGAGCAATCATCGCACTGTAAGTTTCTTTTTTTACACCTATTAATTGCTTAAAATCTGCATCTTGTAATCTCATAGCTTTTTCATATCTTGTCAATTTTCATCACCGATATTATTAAACCATATTTAGACATAAAAATCCAATTTCCGAAGAGGTCTATTATCCTATCGGGCGCACTATGATTCTGTCTACAGTTTTGTCATAAATTCCTCTGATTTGCGTGAGTTCACTAAGCGAATAATTACTTGAAAAAATTGTTGGTTTCTTTTCATTGTAACGTTTATTTATCAAATCAAATAACAAACTATTAAGCCAGCTATCGTTTTGATTTTTAGTAAAAATTTCTGAGCCCAAATCGTCAAAAAACAAAAATGGAACTTTTGAAAATTTTTCTGTCAAACTTAATTCAGTTTCATCAAAATTTTTATTATTAAAAGTTGACTTAATTGCTTTGGAAATTTTAAATAAATTTGTGAAAAGTACATATATAAATTTTTTAAGCGGATTTTCTTCCAAAAATTTTCTACTTTCGACGGTTAAACCTTCATCATCAACAGACTCACGATTGCCAGGGAAATAAGATTTCTTTGGGATTTCATCTTCCCAACGTAGACCGTTTAAAAATGTTGCTGGATTTGGAACAAACTGCAAATCATCCCAGTTATGCAAATCACACCATTTAGCTACTCCTGCAAGTATTTTTTGCGTTGCTTCGCTATTAGGGTTGATCCGCTTAAAAGCTTTGAATGCTGCTTGTTTAGCCACTTTTTTAGGATGTGCAGACCAGAAGTTTTCAAACAAAACAATAAAATTTTTGCTCTTAATTGCCGTATTTTCTTGCTTTTGCGGTGTAACCGCCGTGGCGGTTGACCGAGAACATACGTTAGTATTTTCGATAGTATCTATATTTTATTGTTTTGTTTGGTTGGTATAGTCTTAGGATTTCTCGTTCCCTGTGAGTGGTCGTGTGATGATGTCTACGTGTGATTCGATGGACGGATTTTGTTCATCAAACCACTCTCACAACTATCCAATAGAATCACTTTATAAAAGGTACGTTCGTTGATTCCGCGCGAACGAAAATCAATAAACCTTGATTGTTTAAGCTGATTTCGTGCAGTTCGGATTGCTTCTTTTTTAAGCCCACTCCAAACTTTAAGTTCCGAAATGGAAAACCAAATTCATCAATCCAATACAGCTCATTCGCTTTGCTTAAAAGCGCAAACCAAAGCGCAATAACGTTTGAACCCAGATAATTTGCTCTCACGAAGCGTGAGAAATTTACTAATTTCTGATACAAATTAAATTTCAAATTTTTCGCTCCTTCTTTTAAAACGGCAAATCATCGTCTGTTAAATCCCAATTTATCAGTTTGAAGTGTTTTAGGTTTGTATTTTTTAGAACCAGCGACATCAACTTTATTTGCTAACACATCAAAAGTCTTTCGTTTAACACCTTCATCGTCAGTAAATGAGTCAGTCTTGACGGTTCCTTGAATTACTATCGTATCGCCTTTATTAAAATAATTACATATAAATTCAGCTGTTTTCTCCCATGCTACAATTCTGAAAAAGTCTGCTTCTGGATGTTCTTTGTCTTTGACATATCGATTAACCGATAGGTTGAATCTCACAAAATTTTTATCATTTTGAAAAGTTTTTAGTTCTGGATCAACAGTTAAACGACCCATGAGTACAATTAAATTAAACATTGATTTCCTCCTGTTTTTTCTCAGTTTTAGCTTTAAATTTTTCAATTCTTTCTTTGATTTCTTTGAATTGATCTTGATTTAACTCGATCAAATAATTAACTTTGTATTGTTTTAAAAAGTTTTCGACAGGGTCTAAAACTTGACAAATAAGACACATATAGTATAATTAAACAATATAGATTAATAATAAAAATATTTCAATGGCGGTGATAAGTTATGGATTATTTAAAAGGAATTATCGAGAATTTAAATAAAGAGAATATTGATTTAAAGTACGCAAGTGATCCAAAAAATATTTGTAAGCAAATAAAAACCAAATATCCAGAGTTTAAAAAAACTCAATATAAAAAAATATATAAAAATATAAAACAGATTTTATTAATAGCAGCCACTTGGACAGAGGAAGGGAAAGACCCTGACAACAATGCTACCGGTCATAAATCAGCAATAAATAAAGGAATTAGACCGGGGCCTATAAAGACTGCACTTACAAAAGAACTAGTGTTTTTGATTGGATTAGCCGCTCTTGAGGCAGTGGATGCTGACGAAGAATTCCGAAAAAGAAGAAATGACTTTTGGTATAAGAAATATAAGAACATTAAAGAAATTTATGAGCTGGTGAGTATACCCTCTGAAATAGATGTTTCATTAGTTCATAATGAAAATGAAGTCAAATTAAAAGTTAAGACTGATAAGGATATTAGAGATACCGAATTAGGTGAAGAAATAAACAAAATAATAAGGTCAAAACCAGATAGCACTTTTGAGATTCAGGTTGATGGTGAAGCTGCTGTTTATGACGATGAATCGCTATTAGAGGCTAACCTGCGCCTCGTAATACCTCCAAATCAAGAAGCGAAAGATAAAATTAAGTTAAAAGTAATCGAAACAGAACCACAGATAAAAAGGACTAAACCGGTATCTGAAATTAAAACAGAACCACAGGATAGCCCTAGGCCGGCGTTAGAAACTCCTAAGTTATCTCCAGAAGGAAAACATAAATTACTTCTTGCAAAATTTGATAATAATCAAATTAAACTTAAAGCGTTTGTTTTGTTTTTATATAAACTAAACATTCATAAAAAATTTATAGAATTAGAAAAATTAAAAAAATCAGCAACATACATGGCCTTTAATAAATTTTTAGAAGCTCAAAGCATACCGGAATTAGATGAATTTATCAAGTGGTTTCCTGCTTTGAATAAGCCTAATGAGTCACCGGGAGAGGGAGGGGTGCCTTATGAAATTAGTAGTCTTGAAGAAATCAACTTTTATACTTTAATAGATCCTATTTTACGTGAAAGACTTTTAGACAAAGAAAAAGTTAAAGACCAGGAAAAGGGCAGGACAGAAGAGACACACTATACTCGCGCCAAAGATTTTTTAATACTTAAAATACAAGAAATAATTATTAATAAAAAGAACAGGATTGTGGAAACATTCAAATCACTGTCTCCAACGAGAGAAAATCTACAAGAAGAAATATTAGAAACGATAAGACTCTGCGTGCTACCTAAAGATTATAAAAACCTATACAATATAATATACGATTATACAGACAACAAAGGTTACATGAACATGAATAAATTACTTAGGGGAATTTACCAATTTATAACTAAAGATAACAAAGTGTCTAAACAATTTGATGCTAACGTATATAAAGCGACCCTTGATTCCATAATACGTTTAAGACAATTTTTTAATTCAAAAGCAGATGAAGAAAAAATTGAAACAGGTAGAGGAAGAAACTCGAAACCGTTATATATTGAAACCAAAGCTACCGAAACACTTTATGCCGTACGCGGGTTAGACTATAAAGGTTTAGTTGAAATGTTTAAAACTGGCGGAACAATGAGTATACCAAATAAATTAGAAGATTTTAATCAAACTATCGCCGATGAAATTAACACTAAAAAACCAATAATTAAAGATTTGGCATTTCTTAGTACTAAACAAGTAACTAACCCTCCGCTTCAATTAGATACTGCAATTGCTTGGGCTTTTCTGAATGATGTTGGCCTGTCCCTTACTCTTCCTACAGGTACTCGTTACATAGATACGAAAAATATAAGCGGATATTCGAGTACCGAATGCGAATTATTATTAAAACAAGGAATATCTTTGAAAGTAGAATCATGCGAATTCTATCCTGATAAACCTGTTTATAAAACATTGAAAAAAGTTATTAATAAAATTGTTTTAAAAATAATAGTTTTAAATAAATAGATATTTTTAAAAAATGAGCCAATTCCGCATTATAAAATTCGAAATGTGAATAGCCGAAGCTTGATGGTTAGACGTACGAAAAATCATCCTACGTATTCGGCTGCGGTGTTTTTGAAAGTAAACGAGGTCTAATTTAGTTCCGAAATAAATTAAATAAAAAAACTTGAGAGCTAATTCTAAATGCTCTCAAGTGTTAGATTTAAATTTTGAGTAATTTGTAATTAAAATACTCTTTTTTTAGTTCTGTTTTTGGTTAAAATTACTAAAGTGGCCATTAACGTGGAAGTGGCTGTTATTAAATATGTCCCAATTAGTTTTTGGCCTGTCTGTGGGTAATAATAGGAATCTTTTAAGTCTAGAAGTCCATATGGGCTGAAATGCGTGGTTTTAAATACATAATATTCTTTGTCTCCTATTTTTTCAATGGTCCCGGGTTTGACTGTGTCTTCCTCGGTTGATATAAATCGGGCTTGCAGATTCGATTTTGTATAGCCTTCAGGAACTGGAAGCCATACCTCTGCTTCTCCATAGGTTGATTCAAAATTTCCTACGTTTTCATATTCAATAGAATCAGAGTCGCCGGTTGTTGCTTTTTTTATTTGAACTGCAATACTGTATATTGTATAATTTTCAACGTGTTCTGGATTGTCTATATTATTTTTGACAAATTCAAAATATTCACTTAAGCGGATATTCGAGTACCGAATGCGAATTATTATTAAAACAAGGAATATCTTTGAAAGTAGAATCATGCGAATTCTATCCTGATAAACCTGTTTATAAAACATTGAAAAAAGTTATTAATAAAATTGTTTTAAAAATAATAGTTTTAAATAAATAGATATTTTTAAAAAATGAGCCAATTCCGCATTATAAAATTCGAAATGTGAATAGCCGAAGCTTGATGGTTAGACGTACGAAAAATCATCCTACGTATTCGGCTGCGGTGTTTTTGAAAGTAAACGAGGTCTAATTTAGTTCCGAAATAAATTAAATAAAAAAACTTGAGAGCTAATTCTAAATGCTCTCAAGTGTTAGATTTAAATTTTGAGTAATTTGTAATTAAAATACTCTTTTTTTAGTTCTGTTTTTGGTTAAAATTACTAAAGTGGCCATTAACGTGGAAGTGGCTGTTATTAAATATGTCCCAATTAGTTTTTGGCCTGTCTGTGGGTAATAATAGGAATCTTTTAAGTCTAGAAGTCCATATGGGCTGAAATGCGTGGTTTTAAATACATAATATTCTTTGTCTCCTATTTTTTCAATGGTCCCGGGTTTGACTGTGTCTTCCTCGGTTGATATAAATCGGGCTTGCAGATTCGATTTTGTATAGCCTTCAGGAACTGGAAGCCATACCTCTGCTTCTCCATAGGTTGATTCAAAATTTCCTACGTTTTCATATTCAATAGAATCAGAGTCGCCGGTTGTTGCTTTTTTTATTTGAACTGCAATACTGTATATTGTATAATTTTCAACGTGTTCTGGATTGTCTATATTATTTTTGACAAATTCAAAATATTCACTTAATTGGTCGGCTTTCGTAGCTGTTGTTACATTTAATAAGGAATCCGATGGGAAGCCTTTTGATTTTACAATTACTCCGCTTGCTGGATCTGTTTTATTAAAAGTATATTCGTCAATATTACTTTCCTCACTTTCTGCATAATCAGAACTTTCGCCAATTGAGGTATCTTCAGCTAATTCTATGTCTGCCAGATGTCTTGCATAACGAATTTTATAATCATCTACTTCATAAGTTTCAGCATCTCGTTTTCGGGTTTCAGAACCCGTTTCTGAAGCATACATTGAATTTGTATTATCTTCACAGGCATGAATTTGTATTTTTATATTTTCACCAAATTTATCTAAAATTTCGCTCGGGATTGTATACTTTGTGCTATCTGAAGATTTGTATAAATTACCATTTATAAATGCGATTTTGCTACCCGAATCAATTATTAACCCAAGATATTCGTTTGTCTTTAATGTGGATGTAACCGGTGTTATAATTAATGCCCCTGTTTCATCCAATGAACTTTCTATCGCATTGGTCTTACTCGTAACATCTTCGGATTTCACAGTCAAAACTACGTTTTTATTCACATTTTCTGCGGAATCTTCCGTCAATTCGGCCAAGCCGTCGCTAGGAGTTTTGATGCTAAAGTTTTCGGTATTTACCTTAGAATCTGAATCTAGTGAATCTGCATAAACTACATCAGCCAAGTTAATTCTACAGGCAGGGAACACGTCTTGCAACATGCCAACTTTAACGTCTCCAATGCTGTTAGGATTTTGGGCAGATTTATTATATAACGCATGATTAGAAGCCCGATCACTACTTTGAGTTCTTGTTCTTCCTGCAGTTGAAGACCAGTAGGCACGCGGGATTGACAAATTTGTATTTTCAGTACTTATGTTTGCTCTTAGATCTGGTTTAAAGTCACCATCATTATTTGGGTCTATACTTAATGAGTAAGAATCGTTAGTTCCTTTTAAAACACTTGGGAGCCAAAATTTCCCTTCATAAGTTGTTGTCGACGGCGTGGTAAAATTTAGATCAGTATCATTAGACGCCGGATACATATTGGTTTTCACCGCAGTGTCTATTGCTAAATTCCAATCACGGTCTCGGTTATTTTTAAAAAAATCAAGATAGAAATTTTTAAGATCTTGGCCGGTAAAGCTTTTCAACGCATCGCCTATTAGTTTTGATCCCGACCAATCAGCTGCGTTGTATCCTGGCGGGACAGCCTCCGTGCTTGGTCGTGTTACATCGCCATTTTCACTGTCAGGCCCGACTGTGCTCGCTTTATCTGTAAAATATTTACAAATAGAACTTAGTTTATTGCCATAATTATAACTATTTCTAGGTTTAATTTGCTCTTCAGTTCTTACTTGCCGACTTGACTCGACCGGGTCCGGATAAAACGGAAAACTTACATAGGGCCGAGCAGCTAATAAATACAAATAATTATTTGTTGTATTTGTTGATTCACCAGTTTCTTCTTCATTCGATACAACCCAGTATTCATTGCCACCGAAAAAAACTTTCGATGTTGAGATTGCCGTCGATGAGTCTTTTGTCGCTTTTGTTGCTTTTGTTTGCCTAGTTGTTTCTGCATCAGGATCAGAACCACCTATAGCTATCCCTCCTTCGTCAGTTTTTTTAAATATATTACTTAAATAAACAGCCATGCCCGACCCTGGTTCAGCAACACTTGTTTGCCGGCTAACAGTAGTTCCGGCTGCCAAAACGACTCCAAAAAAATTAAATAACACAAAACTTACTACCATAAAATACACAAGAGTTTTTTTGAGAATTTTCATAAACATAGTCACACTCCTTACAAAAAAATACATAATATTTCTCAACAGTGACGACATTCTATAATATTTATATATATTTGCAACATATAAAACAAAAAATCGATTAATTAGACATATTTTTTTATATATTTTGTACAAAATAAATAAATTTTCTAATTCCAAAGTCTAAACTATTTTTTGCATTATCACAAAATATTTAAGAATATTAGACTTCTTTCCAAACTAAACAATCAGATCAAAATTACAAATATCGGAGATCAAATTACACAGGAGACTAAAACGTTTTCTACGATTTCGGTATCGTTCGGATAAAATTTTAAAACGTTTGATAAATCCAATAGAATGCTATTTGAAACTCTTTGACTTGAAATTTCACGATTTTTTTCTTTTTCTGGATTTGTAAGCGGATGTCTTTTAGTTTTCTTTTTTGGAATTTCTGAATTTTTATGGAATTTGTGAGTCCCTTGAAAACCTGTATCTGCCGGTATTTTTATCTTGCTATTTATGCTAAGTTTGGATTCTTTAAAAAGTTTGAAATCGTGTTTTTTACCATTAGCGAAATTTATGCAAATTACTTGACCTGTTTTTTTGTCTGCAACTACTTGAAATTTTAAAGTGTGCCGTTTTTTCTTGACAAAATAATATTTTTTCTGTTTGTTTTTTCGATTTTTTATTTTTTGCCCATTCTTTTTTCTGTTTTTTTTTGGCCGTTCGGTTGGAGTTTCAGAAGCATCAATTAAAATTACTTCATATTCTACATCACTTTTTTGAAGCGCGAAATTTCCGTTCTTTACAAATGTGTCCTCCACTCACTTAATAATTTTGTATACATAAGATTCTGATATTCCGTAGTTTACGTCAATATGAAAATAGGTTCTGTGCTCTCTTAGATATTCTAAAAAGTCATCAAAACTATTTCTTCCATAGACAGCTTATTTTTTCGGCCTCCTCTAGCTTTTTTTATCTGGTGAGCGACTTCTACGATTTCTATCATTTTTTAAAGGTTTCTTTTTTGACTCCTGTGAGGCTTCTAATTTTTTTGTTACATATTTCATATTCTAACTTATTTTTTAAGTTTGGAAAGAAGTTTATTATTATGGCACATCCAAAAGTTTTTAATACGACTCTGGGTACAAATTAAAATTAAATTTAGATTTTGTTGGATTTTTATTAGACGATATAGTTTTAGACAGGTTCTTAATTTATATTAATCTTTCATCTCAAAAAATATTTATCAATGTCTTTTTTATACAAAACTACAAAAATTGGTCTACCATGAGGACATCTCATGATTTCCGGGGAAGCTTCTAAAGTTGAAACAAGAGAATTCATTTGAGTAATCGTGCTTAATTTTCCGGATTTTATGGCAGATTTACACGCTATGCTAGCATATAGCATATTTATTTTTACAGTGTCTAAATTATTTTTATTATTTATAATATATGAACATATTTCTTGTATTGAACTTTTAATATCACATATTTCTAGATACATCGGGATTTCTCTTATTAAAATTTTATTAAATCCGAATTCTTCGATTTCATAACCCAGATCTTTTAAAATTTTCATATTAGCGTTTAACGTATTATATTCAGTTTGGCTGACCGAAATAGTAACTACAGAAATTAATCTTTGTGTATTTAAATTTTGATTTCTAGATTTTATATATTCATATATAATTCGTTCATGAGCAGCGTGTTTATCTATTAAAATTAAACTTTCATTTTTTTGTACTAATAAATAATGGCTAAAAATTTCCCCTATTATTTTATAATTTTGTTTTACTTGCACAATATTATTAAATATTAAATTATTATCTTCCAAACTTTTAGATTTTCTTATTTCAACTTTTTTTTTAATAGGAAATTCGTTTAATTTAGGAATTTTTGTTGCAGAGAATCCAATTGACTCTGATAATTTCTGCATTTGTTCAAGAGGCGACTTATTTAATTTCATGGTTTCGTCTATTGTCAACTCACTTATTCTTAAAGGGTCAATGTTATTTTTTAGAGAAATTTGATTCAACTCATTACTGTTTTTAAAATTATTAATTTCTTTTTCAAAGTTGAAGTTTACAAATTTTTTATTATTATTCATAAGAGCTGATTTTATCCCATAATAAATAGCCTCAAAAATAGGCTTCTCATTAGCAAAGCGAACTTCATTTTTAGTTGGATGAACGTTTACATCAACAGAATTAAATGCTACTGTTATATGCAATACACATGCTGGATACCGACCGATAGGAATTTCGTTTTTAAAGCTCTCGGTTAATGCCTGCGAAGCTATAGGAATTTTTACGCATCTACCATTAATAAAAAAATGCTGATCAAGTTTATTTGATTTAGCTCCTATTGGTAATGTAACTCTGCCCTTTACGATTATATTATTAAAATTATAATTAATATTCAAAGAATTATTAAGAAAATCTCGTCCTAAAATTTGCAGGATAACAGAATCTATGTTGTTATCTCCAACACTTCGCAGAACTTCTTTATGATTTTTTATGAATATCATCATAATTTCAGGATGAGACAACGCTAATTTATTTATAATATTTGAAACTAAATTTCCTTCGATAACGTTTTTTTTAAGAAATTTTATTCGTACTGGAACATTATAAAATAGATCTCTGACTTCTATATTTGTGCCTACAGGGCCAGCGAAATCTTTTAAAAAATTTTTACTATTATTTACATTTCCTTCATATATTCTATAATGAGTTCCAATTGAATCGGTTTGATTATATGTCTTAATGTCTATTTTAGAAACAGCACTTATTGCAGCCAAAGCTTCGCCTCGGAACCCAAGAGTAGCGATATTTTCTAAATCACATTTACTAGAAATTTTACTTGTAGCATGATTTAAAAAAGCAACTTTTATATTATTTCTTTTAATTCCGCACCCGTTATCAATTACATTAATAGATTTCATACCGCCCTCTACCAAAGAGACAATGATTTTTTTAGCCTTAGCATCTATAGAATTCTCGACTAATTCCTTCACAGCCGAGCATGGCCTATCAACGGCCTCGCCAGCAGCCACAAGACTTATAACATGATTTTCTAAAACTTTAATTGTAGACAATTTACATAAAATCCTTAAATAAAATTTAATAAATTAAACATTTAACCAGCATTATATTTAATAGACTTATCTCTTAATTTAATTTTTATCCCAATATTAATCTGATTTTAATTTAAAATTATATAAACCTGATATTAATTTAAAATTTTCATTATTCAGTGCTTGTATCTTTTCAAATTTATCTATACGATTATTATAATATAATATTTTGGGAATGATAGTAGACAGGGTTATTATATGTATATATAAATAATTTTACAATTAATTTTAAATTTTTGGTCATGATTCAAAATAGTTTACAAATAATATATAATCACATTGGGTAATTTATAATGGTGAAAAAGTAGATCCATCCTAAAACTGATTCTTTTTGCAAATTTCATTGTCAATGCAATGCTCGAAACTGCTCATACACAACCAGTATGTTACACGTTTCTGTGCTCCTTTTTCCTCGAAATTTAAACAAATAATAGACCTGTCCAGAAATTAAGCAACCTTTAAATCCATATTGTGTAAGCCGCAAATTGTTGTTATTCTACAGCCATGGCGTTTGCGCTTGTTTCTGTATCTATCATACGTAATAGACCTATTGCGAAACTTAAGCAACCAGTTCAAAATTGCATATACCTGCAATTAAATTAAAATTTAAGCCAAAACGTTTTCTACGATTTCGGTATCGTTCAGATAAAATTTTAAAACGTTTGATAAAACCAATAACATTTTCAATTTTTACTCTTTGACTTGAAATTTCACGATTTTTTTCTTTTTCGTATTTTGTAATCTGAATTTTTATGGAATTTATGAATTCCTTGAAATTTTGTATACATAAGATTCTGATATTCCGCAGCTTGGACCAATATAAAAATAGATTCTGTACTCTCTTAGATATTCTAAAGGCATCAAAACCATTTATTCCACATACAGCTTATTTTTTCGGCCTCCTCTAGCTTTTTTTATCTGGTGAGCGACTTCTAAGATTTTTATCATTTTTTTAAAGGTTTCTTTAACAAGCCACTATCAAAGCTAGATGTTTTTTAAATTTATTTAACATTTTAATTCCCTCCTCCTTGGACTGTGCTCCTATGACTTGAACTTTGACATCAGACGCATTAATCATGTGCCATTCGAAATGCTGTCTATAGTCATTGACAGGTCGACACCGATAAAGCCTCTCTTCCTAACTAATTAATTTTATCAACTTTGCATTTTTTAACATCTGCAATATCAATAAAGCTCTCAATTCCAACTCTTTGATAAATATTAGGTAGTTTTCTCGCAAGAATTATATCACTAAATTCGGGAATTTTTAAATATGTTGCTTTTGTTTTTAAATTAGGTTCTATACCGTAATCTTGCCATGAATTTTTACTTACGTGTAACAAAGTATCGACGCTATATTCATTAATTGTATCAAAATACTGCGCTAGAGCAATTTTGAATACTTGCTTATGATTGTCAAAAACACCTTGGCCAACTTGTGACAAATGTACGTTTATTTTGTATTTAGTAGTCTTACATGCTAAATTCGCTAATTTAGCAACACCGTATAACTGATTTTTTAAAAGGGTTGTGGCTATATTTTGACATAATTTATATTTGAGACTGAAATCACGTGGAATATTGGAAAGATCAGGTGCCGCACAAAAAACTTGAACAAATTCTTTGCCATTTAATTCACATTTTGTTTTTTGAAAACATAAACAAATTTCATCTGAATTTTCCTTAAGATATTTATCTAAATTTTTTCAATCATTTAAGTTAGAAACATATTGAGGTATAAAATAACAGAATTTATAAACTTCTGGATATTTATTCAAAAAATTTTGTCCATTATCTAAAATAAAATTATTTAAAACATGGTCAAGAACATGTGGTAATTGGCCTTTTCGTTCACGATCATCCCTAAATATTAGTCCTATTAAACCTGACATTGCACCATACGGGCATTGAGTATTATCATACGGATAATATTTTATAGGATTTAAAAAATTTGGACTCGGTGATTCTAATCAATTGAATTGACTGGCCAAAACTTGAATATTTATTGTTTTGTTTTCATCATAAAAAAATGGAACAGCAAAGGTATTAAGCCATTTATTTTGATATTTAGCATAATATATTTCTGATTTTTTAGTAATTTTTCTTTTTGAATTATTATTATAATTATAATCAGAAATTTCAACTAAGTCTTTTAAATTCAAGCGACCAAATCTCCAATTAATTATACCTTCAAAGGAGTTAAGACCTATTCCAGTCTTTGGATCATATAGGAAATTCCCATTATTCCCAATTGGTATGTCCTCATTATTTTCTATGGATTGTGTGTCAATTTTTAAATCATTAAAAATTTCTAACATTATTGACTTTAAATTTTTAGTTGAATTTTCATTAAATTTTTCTTTTATTTTTTTGAAAATTGTGTATATATTTTTTGATACATAGAATTTGTTATTTCCTGGTTTAAATTAAAATAACTAAAAAAATTTTTTTGTATATTTTCTATATTTCTCAAATTATTATTCTTATATTGTGAATTGATATAATTATTTTGAAAACAGAACACAATTAAAATGAAGATAATTAAAAAAATTTTTTTAATAAATATCATTAAATCCCACCTCTTTTAATAATAAATTTAATTTAATTATAAAAATAGTCCTCTGCAACTGGATGTTCGTGTAATATCGACTGTAAAAAAACTACGCTGCCGGACTACAACTTTTGTCATATCGAATCCCTTAACCCTAAAAACTCAGTAAAATAGCCATTCCCAGTCATACAACCAACCATCTACTTACTTCAAAACTTGAGCTTATCAATAAATGGTAGATGTTGTGGCACCCTCGATAGGAATCGAACCTACAATTGAGTCTTAGGAGGACCCCGTTATGTCCATTTAACTACGAGGGCATAATTAAATTAGTCAATTAATTCTAGTTTATGTTTTCAATATTGTCAAATTATTTTTTTAAGAATCGAGTTTATAATTATAATTAATATCGCTTTATGTATTAACCGCAGAATTTTAGATAGTGTCTACACAAGAATCCTCAACCACTGTAAAATTGAAGCAATCGTGACCGCTCCTCTAAACGAAGAAGTCGTTTTTGCATACGCGAGGCTACACCACGAAGTCGTTTTAGTTTTAAAAAAGCGTTTTCAACCAAATGGCGTAACTTGTACAAGTATTTATCATATTCTCGTTGAATCTTCCGATTCTTTTTTGGTGGGATAATTACATTCATACCACATTTTTTTTGCAAACTCAACAATTTCATTGCTATCATAGCCTCTGTCGGCAAGTAAATTCTCAGCTTTTATCCCTTTAATGAGAGGGATAGCCATTTTGCAATCAGCTTTGGTACCTTCTGTGATAGTAGTTTTGATCGGCATACCATGCGCATCCACAGCCAGGTGAATTTTGGAATTGAGCCCCCTTTTGTGCGCTCCATGTCTTGGTTTCCACCCTTTGCTCCTGCTGCATGTGGATGAATTTTGACATGAGACGCATCTATCATTAGCCATTCAAAATCTGGGTCATCTATCAATTCAGCAAGAATCGAATCCCAAATTCCACGATCACACCATCGTTTATACCTTCGATGAACAGCGTTAAACTTGCCATATTGCGGTGGCAAATCACGCCATGGTGCGCCTGTTCGAGTTATCCAAAAACAGGCATTCACAAAAGTTTGATTATCTTTTGCGTTGCTTCCCCCCAAGTTCCGATTAATTTCTTGATTATCGGTTCTATTTTAAGCCATTGTTCGTTTTTTAAATCATGTCTGTTTTGTAAATTATTCATAGTTTTTAAGTTTATTTCATTAATTTAAGAATGTCAAATTTTGTGTAGATACTATCTAGAAAAAAATGCAATCGCAACTTATATTAAATTTATGTTACAATTAACATGAAAAATAATTTCTTAAAATTTTGGAGGTAAAATGATGCATCAAATTCTTTCGTGGACTTTTTGTATAATAGCTTTTATTGGTATAGTTTTGACAACAAAAATGAGTAGATATGGGTTTTTATGTTGGATGTTCTCAAATACTTACATGATTTGCCACTTTTTTATAATTAAAGAATATGCACAGCTTGCATTAAATACAGCATATCTTTGCATGGCTATTTACGGTTGGTTTGAATGGGGCAAGAAAAATGCAATATTAAATTAAATTGACACAAAAATATATAATTTATTTTTTATTTTCTGAAAATTCTTTGTTATAAAAAATGCATCTATCAGAGTGAATACATCTAACTAAATCTCTTCCAAGTGGTTTGTCTATTATATCAAAAATAGTGCACTCAAGACCTGTTGCGAGCTTCTGGAGTGTATATATTGTCGGGACACAATTGCCTATTTCGTAAAATCTTATTTTGCTCATATGAATTCCACTTTTTTCTGAAACTATTTTGGTTGTTAAACCTTTGGTTAATCGAATTTCTTTTAATCTTTGTCCGATAGTTATTGTTGTTGATTCTATTGATTCTGTTATATTAGATTTTTCATGTGACATTAAAATTCCCCTTCTTTTTTAAAAAATAGACCTCCTCGGAAATTAATTTTCAAAATTAATTAATCCGCACAACAAAGACATTCTTAATTTAAACCGAGTACGTCGATTACGGTATTTGTTTGCTACTATTTTAAAAACTTTAATTTTTGCATTTATGTTTTCAATTATGATTCGTTCTTTTGAAATACGCCGATTTTCAGATTTTTCTTCGGCAGTGAGTGTGCCTTTTCTTGGTTTTTTCTTTGGAGTTTCGCTGTTTTTGTGTAATCTCAAAATTCCCTGATAACCGCTGTCTCCTTGGACTTTTTTATCATTTGAAATCGCATATCCTATACTTTCCTCATAAAGTTTAAAGTCGTGAGTTTTTCCTTCAGCATGGGCAATACAGATAATATCTTTTGTTTGTCGATTTACAATTAGTTGCGTTTTTATGGTATGCCTTTTTTTCTTTCCTGAATACCACTGACGCTGTTTTTTTTAGGGCGTTCGACCGGACTTTCCATAACATCAACAACCACAATTTCTATCTCGTTATTTTCAAGTAATGCTTTTTTGCCGGGTAAAATGAATTTTCTGCTTTTAATCAGTGTATCTTCGACCCAAACGATTGTGTCGTGCGTTGTTGCTTCGCCAACCTCAAACTCAAATGCCAATTCTTTTTGTGTCACATACTGTCGCCAGTACTTCAAAGCCATAAATAATTGATCTTGAAGTGTTAATTTTGTGTGCCTGCCTCGACGTTTGTGCTTTTCAGCGTAAGCTATTTGAAGCTGAGCAATCATCGCACTGTAAGTTTCTTTTTTTACACCTATTAATTGCTTAAAATCTGCATCTTGTAATCTCATAGCTTTTTCATATCTTGTCAATTTTCATCACCGATATTATTAAACCATATTTAGACATAAAAACCCAATTTCCGAAGAGGGCTACTACAAGAAATGATAGAAAAATTTTCACTGAAGATAAAAAAATCTGCTCTTTCCAAACGATTAATATATTTGGGATATAGTTTTTTAAAAAAAAGACAACGTATCCTGCAGAAAGAGACCGGAAAGACGTCAAAGAAAAACGGGATGACTGGAAAAATTTACAACCAATATTAGATATAGGTAAGTTAGTTTTTCTTGATGAAAGCTCTGTAAATCTAGCTTATACAAGACTTTATGGTAGAGCGCTTAAAAATCAAAGGATAGAAGAGGGCGTTAAAGATGTAAGATTTCACCGTAAATCTATACTTTCTAGTATTCGTTTAAATGGTGAAAGCTGGCCTATAATTTTCTCCGGAACTTTAGATCAACATCTTTTTTCTGAATATATTAGAACTCAGCTAAAACCTAAGCTTGTGGCTGATGATTTACTTATTTTAGATGGTTGCTCTGTTCATAAATCTAAATTAGTATTAAAAATTTTTGAAGAATGCGGGATTAATGCAGTTTTTTTACCACCGTATTCACCAGATTTAAATCCCATAGAACTTTTTTGGGCCAAAATGAAAAATTTTTTAAAAAAAGCAAAAGCTACAACCCATCAAGCACTTGAAAATTCGATTAATTCCGCTTTTAATTGGATTTCTAACACGGATGTTTCTGGATGGTTTAAACATTGCGGTTACTTTGTACAATAAACGTAAACGCTATATGTCATTTTGATTCAAAAAATTCAGTATCGATTGCAAATTTTTAACAGCCTCAACTATACTTTTCTCGTTCCCAAGATTTCCTTCCATATACCAGCAAAAAGATAGCACCGAGTCGATAAAAACGCTTTTACATATGAGGTTTTTATCTTCTTTATAATATTTTGCCATAAGCTCTATAACTTCAAGATTTATTTCTTGTTTTTCGATCTCATTTTCAATAAATCTTGCCGTTTCTAAAACTCTTTCGCCTATAATTCCTTTTGGATCTATGGCTTTTCTGCCATCAGCAGTGGTTAAAATGTTGTCGTGGTATAAGTCGCCATGTAGCAAAAATTTCGACAAATTTATGCTTTCAATTTCTTTATAAAAGTTATCAGCAGCCTGAATTAATTTCTTTAGTAATTTATATTTTTCGGGTTCTTTTTCAGATTCAATAAATGCTTTGTCCAATACTTCTCTGTAAGTTGGTAATTGCAAATTTTTTTCTTCTTTTAAAATTAAATTTGATGCAACATCACAAAATATTTTTATCCGTTCTTCTCTGTTTTTGATTTTATGTGAAGTTTCGCCTGGTATCAATCTTTCCAAAATCATTAACCGATCTTCTTTGTTGCTGTAATGGCATTTACAGGCACCTTTGCCGTCATATTTTTTTAATGCAACAATTTCATTGAATATTTTGTTATCGGGCAGCCCGATCTTTAATACTAAGTCTCCGAACTTTTCGCATTTTGCAAACAATACCACGTTATAGCTGAGATTATCAGTAACTTTGATATTTTTTAAGTTGAACTTTTTCACATATTTATCGACTAAAGTATTGACATTATCCAACCAAATTTTGTTCTCTGTTCCAAACATAGAGATTATTTTTTCTTTATATTTATCTGGCAAATCTATCATATAAAAATCCTCAACTTTTGAATGTGTATTTGTCTTTTCTTTTAGTTACAATCTCTGCGCCAAACGGCATAAATGCTAGCTGAGAAAACTTGAAACATTGCAATCCTATGGGAAGGCCAATGATAGTGACACACCAAATTAAACCAATGATCGCTGAACTAATTGCTAACTCCCAGCCAAACACTAAAATCCATATTAAATTGAACAAAAGAGAACTTATTTTGCTTGAATAAATGATCTCTTTGCCAAATGGCGCTAACATCAAAGCTGTAAATTTAAAGCATTGAATTCCAAAGGGGATGCCCAGGATCGTCACGCATAGCACAATCCCGCTTATAAACCACATTAGCGACAATATAAAGCCACCAAAGATTATCCATAAAATATTAGCTATTATTTTCATTTTGTTATTCCTCACTTTCTATCGGAAAAGCATTAAATATTCCACTTGCACGCCAAGTATTTTCCTCATCATTTGCTTCGTCAAAGCATTTTAACGATTCTTTACTATCTTCGTCTTCATAGTAATCTCGCTGGACAATCTGGATATCCTCGATTTTTGAGATGTCCCAACCATTGGTGTCGATGTAATCTGCTGCTAGCTTATATGCTTCAAATTTGTTTTTTGCTTTTGCCCAGCAGTTAACGAATGCTCCCAAATTACTTTCTTCTATATTATTTGGTTTAGGAATAGTTTCAACCATCACCATAAAAATTTTTTCAAAATGTCCTTCCTTTTTTTCAGTAACTGCGCAGAGGGTTTTGCTTTCTTCTGAGTATGGTGATCCCGCCACATCACTATAAATTTTAATGTTTTTAAAGTTTGAGTTTTCTAAATTTTTAGTAAGCACAGTTTTGTTAAAACAATGTTCCCAAAAATTATAGTGTTTTACTTCTTTTTCAGTTATTACAATATATCGAGAAAAAATCACTGCATTTTCATCATACAAGTAGCTATCTTTCAATAATAAATATGGGTTTTCATCCCAAAAACCACCATCTGGAACATAGTCATACTCGTGACCTTCACTTAACTCTTTGAAATAAGCCGCTGACCAAACATCTAAAATCAAAACACCGTCAGGATTTAGCATTTCGTGGATACTGCAAAGTAATAAATTTCTATGCCCAGGTCGCAGGACACCAAAGTCGCACCCGATAAGGGTTATAATGTCAAATTTTTCATTTAAATTCATTTTTAAATAATTTTCGCATTTGTAGGTTATATCAAAATTGTTTTTCTTTGCGCTTTTCGCCGCATAATCTATTGAACGCTTTGATAAATCAACACCTGTAACTTTGTAGCCTTTTTTATAAAAAAGTTCAGCGTAAATTCCAGGCCCACAACCTAAATCTAATAATTTGTTATACTAGACCTCCTCGGAAATTAATTTTCAAAATTAATTAATCCGCACAACAAAGACATTCTTAATTTAAACCGAGTACGTCGATTACGGTATTTGTTTGCTACTATTTTAAAAACTTTAATTTTTGCATTTATGTTTTCAATTATGATTCGTTCTTTTGAAATACGCCGATTTTCAGATTTTTCTTCGGCAGTGAGTGTGCCTTTTCTTGGTTTTTTCTTTGGAGTTTCGCTGTTTTTGTGTAATCTCAAAATTCCCTGATAACCGCTGTCTCCTTGGACTTTTTTATCATTTGAAATCGCATATCCTATACTTTCCTCATAAAGTTTAAAGTCGTGAGTTTTTCCTTCAGCATGGGCAATACAGATAATATCTTTTGTTTGTCGATTTACAATTAGTTGCGTTTTTATGGTATGCCTTTTTTTCTTTCCTGAATACCACTGACGCTGTTTTTTTTAGGGCGTTCGACCGGACTTTCCATAACATCAACAACCACAATTTCTATCTCGTTATTTTCAAGTAATGCTTTTTTGCCGGGTAAACTGAATTTTCTGCTTTTAATCAGTGTATCTTCGACCCAAACGATTGTGTCGTGCGTTGTTGCTTCGCCAACCTCAAACTCAAATGCCAATTCTTTTTGTGTCACATACTGTCGCCAGTACTTCAAAGCCATAAATAATTGATCTTGAAGTGTTAATTTTGTGTGCCTGCCTCGACGTTTGTGCTTTTCAGCGTAAGCTATTTGAAGCTGAGCAATCATCGCACTATAAGTTTCTTTTTTTATACCTATTAATTGCTTAAAATCTGCATCTTGTAATCTCATAGCTTTTTCATATCTTGTCAATTTTCATCACCGATATTATTAAACCATATTTAGACATAAAAATCCAATTTCCGAAGAGGTCTACTTTTCAGGCGGATATGCGCTGCTTATCCAGTCAACAGATTTTTTTACGAATTCAAGCTTTCTGGTTGCCAGATCACTTTCAGAATTGAAATGCTCTTTAAGCATACCTTGTGAAATGTAAGCATCGTCCCAGAATTTATTCGTGCTTGGTTCGTAAAATTTAGGTATTCTAAGATGCTTTGTTATTTCTTTAAACATTTGATTTCCTCACTTTTCGGTATTACTGGGCTTCCATCTTTATTAGACTTCTTTCCAAACTTAAAAAATAAGTTAGAATATGAAACATGGAACAAAAAAATTTAGAAGACTCACAGGAGTCAAAAAAGAAACCTTTAAAAAAATGATAGAATTTGTACAATATTTAACTTCATCATCCGTACCTTCTGACCACACATAAATATGACAAGGAAAACAACCATATCTAAGCGAACTATCTACATCAGATATTGTCACTGCTCTCGCATTCATATAATAAAATGTAAAACCTAAAACTACCGCTGCTGAAATTGATGCTACTTTTTTAAAAACATTTTTTAGACTCGAATACATAAGAATATCCTCCCCAATAAATATTGAAATATTCCTTTTAAAAATTAACTTTCAGCAACTCGAATAATTTTGCAAATATTGTTGGTTTTTGTAAATTCACTATTAACATTTTAATTTTTTTTTCAGATTGTCGGGTTATGAATATCGAGCTTCTCGACAATACTCTAGTGCCGCTAATAGCATCTCCTCTAATAAAAGTTTTGGCTTTATTCCTCCCCTAGAAAGCTTTAATTCATGCTTTGGTTTCAAAATTTCCAGCATTTTCCCGAACGTCTTACGACTAACTCCTGTGATTCTTTTAAATTGCGCATCTGTGTATTGTTTTAAATTTTTATATTTCATATGTTTTATTTTACACCATTTTTTCGGTTTCGCAAGAGGTCTACTATACCGTTTTCTATTTTCCCTTTGTGGCATAATAAAATTCTACTTAAATTTAAATTTAGTTTATTTTACTATTTACACAAAAATTAGATATTCTCTCAAAGCTGCTTTACTTATTTTATGCTTGATTGCATGATTTACCCGGCGCAAATTTTAAAATTTTTCCCAAATTTCCAAAACTAAATTTCCGTGTTACGAGGTATTTTAAGACTGTTTCTCGCATGTATTTTGAATATGCCACTGCTTAATTATACAGATCGTTTTAAATTAGAATAGCTATACAATGTTTGAGGTTTCTCTTATATAGACACTATTTAATATAATTTAATATTTTTTTGTATTGCTTCTTAAATTTCGACAATTTTTTTGAATATTAAATATATAATAAAAAATATGTGGGAGGTGTGTTGTGAGCAGGCAAGTGATTTACCTAGATGTTTTAATAGCTTTGAATTTATTTGTAAATTATTTTATTTTAATTGCTGTCGTTAAATTTTTGTATCTTAGAGTTAAACAAAGACGAATAATTTTATCAGCTTTTTTAGGAGCTTTATTTTCGGTTTACATATTAATGCCAGAAATAAATGTAATTTTATCAATGCTTATAAAATTAATGATGTCGTTTTTAATAGTTTTTTCAGCTATAGGTATAAAAAAAAAGAAAATTTTTGTTAAATTTTGTCTATGTTTTTATTTGATGAGCTTTACATTCTCTGGCGTGAATTTTGTGATTTGGGTATTATTTAAACCTAATGGTATGGTAGTAAAAGATGGTATCGTTTATTTTAATATTTCACCTATAGTTTTGATAATATCAACAGTGTTTGCATATTTTTTACTTAGAGTTATAAATAATATAATAGGAAAACATGAATGTAAGGAAAATTTTTGTAGGGTTACAATAGAAATATCTAAGAAAATTGTTTCATTTGATGCTCGTGTAGACACTGGGAACAATCTCAAAGAGCCGTTTTCGAATTTGCCGGTAATAATTACAAGTCAAAAAACTTTAGATTCTATTTTACCTAATGATGCTAATATAAGTGATCTAGAGTCAATTCAGGAAGTTTATTCGGTATTAAAAGCCTCTGGGTGCATGACACGACTTGTGCCGTTTAACACCGTTTCTGGGAGCGGATTATTAGTCGCTTTTAAGCCTGATTCAGCAGTTATAAAAACTTCTAATGGGAATATAACTCGCGAATGTTATGTAGCTATTTGCCCGAATAGTCGGCTTTCAGGTGAAACAGCTCTTGTTGGTGCTGATTTCTTTTTGTAATAATTGATTCTAAAAATATATAAAATACCTAAAAATAAGGAATGATGTATTTGTATTGTTTTATTAGTAAATTAATAAGCAAAATTATATATTTGTTTTTGAAATTTAAAAGTCGAATTTTAAAATTTTTTGTAACTGATATTTATTATGTTAACGGTCCTGAAACACTGCCAGCTCCTCTTACTAAAGAACAGGAATCGGAAATTTTAAAAAAAATTATGTCTGGAGAACTGACAAACAGAGAATCATTGGTCGTACATAATTTGCGACTAGTTGTGTATATAGCTAAAAAATTCGAATATAATCATACAAATTTAGAAGATTTGATATCTATAGGGACCATAGGTTTAATAAAAGCTGTAAACACTTTTTGCCCTGAAAAAAATATCAAGCTTGCGACATATGCATCAAGATGTATTGAAAATGAAATTCTAATGCATCTTAGGAAAATTTCACAAATTAAAAACGAAACATCTATCGATGAACCACTCTCAACTGATTGGGATGGAAATGAATTGTTATTTTCTGATATTTTAGGTAGCGAATCCGATGTAATTACTAGTAAATTTGAGCAAGAATCTGAAAATAAAATGTTGCATAATATAGTAAAGCAATTATCTCACAGAGAAAAAACCATAATGGAAATGCGCTTCGGATTAACTGGCCATAAAGAACTTACGCAAAAAGAAGTTGCTGATTCATTGGGAATTTCTCAGTCATATATTTCGAGGCTAGAAAAACGTACTATATTGAAGCTTAAAAAAGATTTAGAAAAAATTTAATAAAAATTAAGCCCAGATTAAATTTACCATTAAAACTGAAACAACTAAGGCTACGAAATCTGCTATTAATGCGAGTGCAAGCGTATTTTTAATATTTTTCAAACCTATAGAACCAAAATAAACTGCAATAGTATAAAACGTCGTTTCGGTAGATCCCATTATAAGCGCAGCAGTTCTTCCTAATTGGCTATCTGCACCAAATTTTTTAAGAATATTATCAAAAATTGCTGTCGATGCTGACCCTGATATTGGCTTAAGTATAGAAAGTGGAACTAATTCTGCTGGAAATTTTAAAAAATTAGTAAATGGAGTGATAAAACTAGTAAATATATCCAACGCGCCTGAGGCGTTTAGCATCGTTACAGATGTTATCAGCGCAATCAAAGATGGTGTAATTGAATACGTAACTTCCATACCATACTTAGCTCCTGCGACAAAAGAATCAAAAATAGGAACGTGTTTTATTACCGCGAAAATTAGAATTATTAAAATTACGATCGGAATAGCCCATGCACCTAACATTTGTAATTTCCTTCCTTGAATATATTCATTCTTTTTTAAATTTTTTATTTTTGCAAACTTTTTATTATAATTTATATTTTTAAATTTAGAACTTTAGAATTAAAATAAATTATATCCAAAAATTTTTAAAAAAGTACTTTTTATATCAGCCTCTTTCGAAACTAAATATCAAGATCGAAATTAGAAATTCCGCAAATTAAATTAAATCTTAGCTGGGAACGTAAAAACTTTTGCGTAAATGGTTTTCCTGAAAGCAAAATCAATATTCAAAAAATATTATAATCTGTTTTATCCGTGGATGCCAGATGCACCGCGCCCTTACAGAAGGGTTTCTTCTCGTTTTTCCTTATTTAAAATAACGACTGATTGTTTTCCTAGTTCTAAAAACCTTTCATTTACTAAACTCTTTTCATAAGGAATTACTCCTTTGTTTTTATACGGATCATTAAAGATATAATGTTTGGTATCATACCCGACTAAAACCAAGCAATGTTCGTTCCTTGGCCATGTAAATTCATCTCCGATTTTATATGGAGAATTTTCATCAGTAAAATTAATAATCCAAGAATCTCCCGGGCTTGATTTGGCCATGCCCATTGTTGCCCAGAGCAAAACAGGTTTGTCTTTATCTATATAATTCATTATAAGGTCATTCATACTTAGTCCAGTGGTAACTTTAGCTTCGTGTAGTTCCGGATTAAGTATTTTCTTAATGGATTTTTTAAGTGCAGGAGCAAAACATCCATATCCACAATTTTCACCAGTATCTATATATGGATTCCCAGGAAATGCCGCATTGGGATCGGGTCCGTAAGCCCGCCCGTCTTCATTGGTATTCCAATCTTTTTGAATTAAATAACTATCTGTAAAATCTTTTTCAGATATTGTATAACCATAATATTGAAGTAGCATCGTGGCGCTAACTGCTTCGCACCCAAAAACAATGTCATCTTGATTTATATACGGAACGTTTATAAGCTTAGTTGGTTTTTGAATTTCGGTAGATTCAGAAATATTAGGTTCTTCAATATTGGCATTTTCGGATGTTGCGTACTCTTTATCCGATAAATTTGAAACTTTACATACATAAGAGATCGATGGAAAATTAGTTGCTACAAATTTATTATTCATTTTTCCTCCATAAATAAACGAAAATCGCTATTGGCAATTTTTGATATAACTATTATTATCAAGCCAGACAAATTATATAACAAAGCCCTTCTTATGTAAATATAAGAAGAGCAATTTTTAATAATTTTTTTTATTAAACAATATTTAGACCTGCGCTAACGTATCCTGAAACAAAATTTACTAATGAAAGCCCAGAGGCTGTTGCGGAAACACCGATTAAGATTTTTTCGCCGATAGTCAATGAGATACCCAATGAACTTGCTGATTGAGAAATAATTGTACCGATAGTAACAGTGTCAGACAATGCTGGTAAATTAATTGAGGAAATTAAGGTAAATGAATTGCTCCCGATAGAAGCAGTGTAAATTCCCAAAGAAACAACAATAGAGGAACTAACTAAAGATAGTGCGGTTAAAACAGAAAAAGAAATGCTAATAGAATCCAGAGTTCCATTTCGAGGCATCACAAATGCGAAATCCGAAATTGACGTCAAATCAATTATCGAACCAAGAGTAATACTTGAAGCGGAATTTCCGAATCCAATTAAAGCTCCTGTATCAACAAGGCCAAACAACGAAGTTGTTACAATGACGGGTTCGCCTGAAGCTAAAGCAACGATAGAGCCTGCGCCTGCTGGACCTGCCGGGCCTTGCGGGCCTGTTGCGCCTGCTGGACCTGCCGGGCCTTCTGGGCCTATTGCGCCTGCTGGACCTGCCGGGCCTTCTGGGCCTATTGCGCCTGCTGGACCTGTCGGGCCTGTTGCGCCTGCTGGACCTGCCGGGCCTTCTGGGCCTATTGCGCCTGCTGGACCTGTCGGGCCTGTTGCGCCTGCTGGACCTGCCGGGCCTTCTGGGCCTATTGCGCCTGCTGCCTGCCGGGCCTTCTGGGCCTATTGCGCCTGCTGGACCTGTCGGGCCTGTTGCGCCTGCTGGACCTGCCGGGCCTTCTGGGCCTATTGCGCCTGCTGGACCTGCCGGGCCTGTTGCGCCTGCTGGACCTGTTGCGCCTGCTGGACCTGCCGGGCCTGTTGCGCCTGTTTCGCCTGTTGCGCCTGCTGGGCCTGCTGGGCCTGTTGCTCCTGGCGTGCCTGCGGGGCCTTCTGGGCCTACGGGTCCTTGCGGGCCGGTGGCACCGGTCGCGCCTGACGGGCCTGCAGGGCCTGCTACGCCTGTTGCGCCTGCTGGACCTGCCGGGCCTGGTGCGCCTGTTTCGCCTGTTGCGCCTGCTGGACCTGCCGGGCCTGTTGCTCCTGGCGTGCCTGCGGGGCCTTCTGGGCCTACGGGTCCTTGCGGGCCGGTGGCACCGGTCGCGCCTGACGGGCCTGCAGGGCCTGCTACGCCTGTTGCGCCGGCGGGGCCTGCGGGGCCAGTTGGGCCTTCTGGGCCTGTTGCACCTGCGGGGCCTGCTACGCCTGTTGCGCCCGTTGGGCCTGTTGCTCCCGCTGGGCCTGCGGGGCCTTCTGCGCCTTGTGGGCCGACTGGGCCTTGTGCACCTGCGGGGCCTTCTGGGCCAATTGGGCCTTGTGGGCCGACTGCTCCTGTTGGGCCGGTTGCGCCAGTTGCGCCTGTTGCGCCTGCTGGCCCTTCTGGGCCTGTTGCACCAGCTGGGCCCGTTGCGCCTATTGGACCTGTTGCACCTACGGGGCCTTGTTGCCCTATTGCTCCTGCGGGGCCTGCTGGGCCAGATGCACCTTCAGGGCCGGCTGGACCAACGGCACCTTGAGCGCCTGTTGCGCCTGCGGGGCCTTGAGCGCCTATTGCGCCTGCGGGGCCTGCGGGACCCATGGCACCTGTTGCGCCTGCGGGGCCGGCGGGACCTGTATCACCTGTTGCGCCTGGCGGACCGATTGGACCTATCGGTCCTGTTGCTCCTGTTGCGCCTGCAGGGCCTGTAGCACCTATTGGGCCAATTGGGCCTGTTGGACCTGGCGGGCCTATTGGGCCTTTAGGCCCTCGGGGACCAGGGCACGGGCAATAACGTGTGCATGATTCACAACATCCACAACCTCCACAACCTGAATCTCCACATGAACAATTGTTTGAACAATATTTCATAATTTTTTTAACTCTCCTTTATTTTAAAATTCCGGGGACAACAAGGTCCCTGCGTCATCTTATGTAAAAAAAGGAGGATATGTTCTTAATATTTTTGTTTAATTTGTATAATTTTGGAATTATAAAATAGATAAATATATAAAAATATTGAATATATTCCATTTTTTGTGTATAAAATATCTAGTAGTTTTACTCCACATCCTGCAGTTTAACCTGCGCGATATAGACATGACGTAATTAAACATATTCAAGCTATTCAATAAAACTTCTACATCGCCATTGCCCAATCTGCCCACGCACGTTATGCCCTTACATAGTCCCTTCGGGTCGATGACGTCGGAGAACTTCATGTTATCGCCAAGCGGAGTCTCGAATGCTGGCTGGATGACATCAACGAAATTGGTGTCGGCTTTGTAAGCTATGTACAGCTCTTAAACTTCGGTTTACATATGCACCGAGCTTGAAAATGCAGGTGTACAGCTTATCAAATTTGAATCTCGCTCCAATCGCTACCTAAATCGGAAACCCAGCCAGCAGAAAGATTCGAATTCTCAGGGATGATGAGTTCTATGGTTAGTTTTTCTGCAATAACTTTTGGCTTATTATCCCAGTTTTCAAGCCGCCCAAGAATGTATCCGCAGCGGTTCATGTGATTGATGTCCCTCGTTAGGAAGATATCAAGGAAAGGTTTGTCACCCGGGAACTCTTTATAGAAATCAAGAAACATAAAGAACGCCTTAATCGAATTTAAGTAATCGCTCGGCTTGATGTTGTTATTCATCGTGGCGGAAGTTTTATTCAGAGAGTTTGTCGGGATAACGTAGACGGCACGGCGTATGACATAGCTTAGCAAAGTCGCACGATTTCCCGCAGTCCTTCATCGATATCAAACCTTTGTTGGCTCGTTATGGACTTGCAGCAGGAATGTATAGGCAACCTCCAGGTGGTCTGCTTGTATGTCGCCATAAAGCGATTTCAAGATTGCATAGACGCTCCTGGCGAAATACATATATGTGTAGTGTGTTTGGCAAAGCTATAATTATCTTGGCAAAGTTTACAGATAGTTAACCCGCTACCATTGTGAAAGGCGCGGAACGCTTTATAGACCTCGTTCTTTTTCGTAATCATGCCGAGTTTCATTGTCAGGTAGTCGCGGAAGAAGCTATCCAGCAATTCGCTTTGATGTTCATAGTCTCTTAGATATTCTAAAAAGTCATCAAAACCATTTCTTCCACAGACAGCTTATTTTTTCGGCCTCCTCTAGCTTTTTTTATCTGGTGAGCGACTTCTACGATTTCTCTCATTTTTTTAAAGGTTCCTTTTTTGACTCCTGTGAGGCTTCTAAATTTCTTTGTTCCATATTTCATATTCTAACTTATTTTTTAAGTTTGGAAAGAAGTCTATTAGCGAAATTTGTGCAAATTACTTGACCTGTTTTTTTGTCTGCAACTAACTGAAATTTTAAAGCATGCCGTTTTTTCTTGCCAGAATTATAAGTAAATATTCTCAAAATTAATAACATAATATGTTTTGAGATCTCATAAATATGTAATAAGTCTAAAGCTTATAATAGAGATGAATTTATGTGATATTTATTCGGTTGAAAAAATCATCTATCTTGTTGATGAGTGCAATCGTGTTTTCATGCTGTTTTATTCTCGGGATTAATATGTGGAATCATGCTGATAAAACTTATGCCCAAATAGATGGGAAGAAAATTATAAATTATGTTAAATTTACACCAAATCTTGAGGCTCTTCAGGATTGCATGGAACAAGATATTAGTACATATAATACAGAACATCATGTTAATTGGATAGATATTTTGTCGTATTTGTCAATAAAATATGGTAATAAATATGAGAAATATGACAAAAAAGATGTGACCGGAATCTCGGAAAAATTAAAACAAGGGCAGCCTATTGAAGATATCGTGAAGAATGCAAAATTATTATCATATTATAAAGAAGCTTATACAGCGGTTTTAGGCGAGTTCCTGGGCATTCGAACTGTGAAACATAAAGACTCCGAAGAACCAAAAGAAGAATATGGTCTTAAGGTGTATTCTCCGCTAGCAAAAACGTTTCCTTTTAATCATTGTGATGATTTCGGCGCATCCCGAAGTTTCGGGTATTCTCGGCCACATTTGGGCCATGATATGATGAGCGCTGTTGGTACGCCAGTAATTGCGGTTGAATCTGGTTACGTTGAGGCCATGGGCTGGAATAAATACGGTGGCTGGCGCATCGGGATCCGGAGTACAGATAAAAAAAGATATTATTATTATGCTCATTTGCGGCAAAATAAGCCATTTCATATAAATTTGAAACTTAATGAAAACGTCGAGGCCGGCGAGGTTATTGGTTATGTAGGCCGCACGGGGTATAGTACTCATGAAAACGTGAATAACATATCCCAAAGTCATCTTCATTGGGGCCTTGAGCTTATTTTTGACGAGTCTCAAAAAGAATGCAATAATGAAATCTGGATAGATTTGTATAGTATTACTAGATTATTAGAAAAAAATAAGTCTTCTGTTAGACGTGATCCCGATACGAAAGAATTTTTTAAGAAATCTTGAAAATATTTTGGGCTTTAAATTAATAATTATATTTACATCAATTGGTTTATTAGACTTATTTCTAAACTAAACAATTAGGTCAAAATTACAAAAACCGGAGATCAAATTACACCGGAGACTAAAACGTTTTCTAAGGTTTCTGTATTTATCGGTTAAAACTTTAAAACGTTTAATAAAACCAATAACATTTTCAATTTTTACTCTTTGGCTTGAAATTTTACGATTTTTCTTTTTTTCGTATTTTGTAAGAGGATGTTTTTTAGTTTTCTTTTTTGGGATTTCTGAATTTTTATGGAATTTATGAATTACTTAGACCTGTCCTAAAACTGATTCTTTTTGCAAATTTCATCGTCAATGCGGTGCTCGAAACTGCTCACATACAACCATTATGCTACGCGTTTCTGTACTCCTCTTTCCTCTTAATTTCCAAAAATAATTCAGTTTTAGGAAGGTCTATTCATCAACTCAAATTTTAACGCACAGAGCTCTTCTCCATGAAGTCTATAAAGTTGATGTGTGCTGTATCGCATATTCGCCGCAATCTTTTCGCAGCTGTCAAAGCATAAATATCTCATCTCTAAAATTGTCTGATATTCAGCGTTCTTTATTTTCTTAATCGCTTTCACAATTCTTTGCTTTAAGTCGGTCAAATTATTAACGTCTTCGCTAATTTCTTTTTCAAGATCTATTATCTTTACAATCGCATCCTCCATTTTCTTAAAATTTCTTGTTGAATCCGGCGGCATGTCACTTAAAACTGAATTTGCTTTTGCGGCAAGTTCTCTTAGTTTCACTATTTGTTCTATCTTGATGTTGATTCTTTTATCTATCAGACAGGCTTTTGATAAGAATTCTTTTACATTATTCATACTTTTCTCCTATAATCTTCATAAAAAAAGAGGCTGGCTCTCTTTGCTGGTATTTTCAAACTTTGTAAAAACTTCAAAACATCAGATTATTAACTTTTTTGCTCCTCTAAGATTTACCGGTAATTTTCATTACTGCGCCATTTGACATCTCACATATCCTATCCGCAGTCGTATCCAGCAAGCCCCTGATTGTCACCAAATCGTTGATAGAATAATTGCTTGAAAATATTGTAGGCTTTTTGGCATTATACCGCCTGTTTATCAAATCAAACAAAAGAGAAAGAGATTGAAGCCAAGTTTCTTCTGCGTTTTTAGTGAAAATTTCAGTTCCTAGGTCATCAACCACCAGGAATTCAATCTGTGAAAATTGCTCTATTAAATCCTGCTCTGTTTTATCTGAATTCCGATTAAACGTAGATTTTATTGATTTTAAAATTTTAAAAAGACTTGTGAATAGCACGGGAATCAGATTTTTTATGAGTTCATTGGCAATGCAAGCCGTAATGCATTTTCCCGGCACCTTTGTCGCCAAAAAGATAGATTCCTTGGCCATTTTTAAATACATTTTCCCACATTTTGCAGTATTTCTTGCAGCGATTAAAAGCAGTGTCAAACTCTGGGTTTATTCCCGTTTCAGAGCTTTCGAACGTAACATTTTTGTTGTGCTCACCCATTAGCGAAACTTTTCGAAGTTTAAGAATTCTGCCATTTAGCATTCGTTTTTTTCGCATTTGCATTTGTGAAAATATTCGTAGCCATCTCGCTCTATCAGCGTTGGGTCTCCGCAAATTTCACATCTCGTTTTTACTTCGACTTTTTCACCGTTAATTGTCGTAAAGTCCTTCTGGCGGCTTATCTCCTTCGGAATATTCGGTGTAAATTTTACATCTTGTATTAATTTTGCATAGGTTTGGCCTCCATTCTTAAGTTTAGATTCTCTCAATTTTTGTTCTCGCAAATTCAACACAACCCACTTTTTGATTGCCAAATAGTGAGATTTTGCCTTGTAGCCCTTCATCTCGATGTGGCGACGAGTATTCGATAGATTCTTTTGCTTCTTCGCCGTATTCGGCATCAGCTTTTCAAACTCTATGTCTTTGAGCATCACGTTTTTAAACTCATCAAATTTTTTCTTTGGTATTGCGTTAGCAATACTTTCTTTTATAACATTATTTTTACTTTTATTTTTATTGGTACAATTCGCATCAACCGGTATACGTTCGCATACGGTCGTATGCGACTGCATCCAACGTTTCGAAGCATTTGCTTTATTTGTTTCGCATTTCTCTGCATATTTTTGGCTGTCTCTATCTATATTCATCTTTATCATCACAAAAAGATGATTTTCATTTCTGAGAAGATTTGGTGTATCTTTTGCTGCGCTATATTTCAGCGCAGCTCTCATAAGCCCCCCCAAACTCCGCATCATTGAGCGATGAACAAATTTCAAGATAACTGTGATATGCTAAAAAGCATTCATTTTGCATTCACAAACTCCTTAAAATAATTTTCAAAACAGCAACTCATCATCAATCGCTTTAGTTCCTTGCTTCAAATATGTTCTGTTTGCCAGTGAACCAGAACTTTGATCGGTTTCAGAATTCCCATCTATCTTTTTAGAGACAGAAAAATTAACTTGTCTGACCCAGACTTCAAAAGTTTTTTTCTTAACCCCTTCATCATCTGTAAACGAGCCTGTCTTTACGTTTCCTTCAACAACGATTGGATCTCCTTTAGCAAAATAATTACAGATAAATTCTGCTGTCTTTTCCCACGCTACAACTTTAAAAAAGTTTGCTCCTGAATGTTCTTTGTCTTTGGAATAACGATTAACGGCAATGTTGAACTTTACGAAGTATTTATCATTTTGTGGTTTCTTTAGCTCAGGATCTGCGGTTAGACGTCCCATAAGTACTATTGAGTTAAGCATTTTGTGCCTCTTTTTGATTCACAGTTTCTTTGTCTTGTTTTGCATCTTTATGTTTTCTTTTTGATTTTCAGATTTTCCTTGCTTCTCAGATTCCATTTGTTTCGCGCTCTCTTCTTGTTTCTTAGATTCTCCTTGCTTTGCAATTTCCTTTTGATTTGCGGTTTCTTTGTCTTGTTTCGCATTATTTGCGTTTTCTTCTTGTTTTCTAGATAGTGTCTACACAAGAATCCTCAACCACTGTAAAATTGAAGCAATCGTGACCGCACCTCGAAAAGAAGAAGTCGTTTTTGCATAGCGCGAGGCTACGCCACGAAGTCGTTTTAGTTTTAAAAAAGCGTTTTCAACCAAATGGCGTAACTTGTACAAGTATTTATCATATTCTCGTTGAATCTTCCGATTCTTTTTTGGTGGGATAATTACATTCATACCACATTTTTTTGCAAACTCAACAATTTCATTGCTATCATAGCCTCTGTCGGCAAGTAAATTCTCAGCTTTTATCCCTTTAATGAGAGGGATAGCCATTTTGCAATCAGCTTTGGTACCTTCTGTGATAGTAGTTTTGATCGGCATACCATGCGCATCCACAGCCAGGTGAATTTTGGAATTGAGCCCCCTTTTGTGCGCTCCATGTCTTGGTTTCCACCCTTTGCTCCTGCTGCATGTGGATGAATTTTGACATGAGACGCATCTATCATTAGCCATTCAAAATCTGGGTCATCTATCAATTCAGCAAGAATCGAATCCCAAATTCCACGATCACACCATCGTTTATACCTTCGATGAACAGCGTTAAACTTGCCATATTGCGGTGGCAAATCACGCCATGGTGCGCCTGTTCGAGTTATCCAAAAACAGGCATTCACAAAGTTTGATTATCTTTTGCGTTGCTTCCCCCAAGTTCCGATTAATTTCTTGATTATCGGTTCTATTTTAAGCCATTGTTTGTTTTTTAAATCATGTCTGTTTTGTAAATTATTCATAGTTTTTAAGTTTATTTCATTGATTTAAGAATGTCAAATTTTGTGTAGACACTATCTAAGAAACAAAATAAATTTGCTTCCTGTAAAACAAAGAAGAAGAATTATTTTGAAATTCTTTGAAAATATGACTTTTAAGGAGATTTCTATGGCTGAAAATATTTCATTTTATTCTGCAAAAGAAAACATTGACGATGCTTTTAAAAATTTAATGTTGAGAGACCCCCCATTTTGCAATTTTTAGCGCCTAGATAGTGTCTACACAAAATTTGACATTCTTAAATCAATGAAATAAACTTAAAAACTATGAATAATTTACAAAACAGACATGATTTAAAAAACAAACAATGGCTTAAAATAGAACCGATAATCAAGAAATTAATCGGAACTTGGGGAGGAAGCAACGCAAAAGATAATCAAACTTTTGTGAATGCCTGTTTTTGGATAACTCGAACAGGTGCACCATGGCGTGATTTGCCACCGCAATATGGCAAGTTTAACGCTGTTCATCGAAGGTATAAACGATGGTGTGATCGTGGAATTTGGGATTCGATTCTTGCTGAATTGATAGATGACCCGGATTTTGAATGGCTAATGATAGATGCGTCCCATGTCAAAATTCATCCACATGCAGCAGGAGCAAAGGGTGGAAACCAAGATATGGATCGCACAAAGGGGGCTCAATTCCAAAATTCACCTGGCTGTGGATGCGCATGGTATGCTGATCAAAACTATTATCACAGAAGGTACCAAAGCTGATTGCAAAATGGCTATCCCTCTCATTAAAGGGATAAAAGCTGAGAATTTACTTGCCGACAGAGGCTATGATAGCAATGAAATTGTTGAGTTTGCAAAAAAATGTGGTATGAATATAATTATCCCACCAAAAAAGAATCGGAAGATTCAACGAGAATATGATAAATACTTGTACAAGTTACGCCATTTGGTTGAAAACGCTTTTTTAAAACTAAAACGACTTCGTGGTGTAGCCTCGCGTATGCAAAAACGACTTCTTCTTTTCGAGGTGCGGTCACGATTGCTTCAATTTTACAGTGGTTGAGGATTCTTGTGTAGACACTATCTAGATTTGTAAGCGGATGTCTTTTAGTTTTCTTTTTTGGAATTTCTGAATTTTTATGGAATTTATGAATTCCTTGAAATTTTGTATGCATAAGATTCTGATATTCCGTAGTTTACGTCAATATGAAAATAGGTTCTGTGCTCTCTTAGATATTCTAAAGAGTCATCAAAACCATTTTTTCCATAGATAGCTTATTTTTTCGGCCTCCTCTAGCTTTGTTTATCTGGTGAGCGAATTCTACGATTTCTATCATTTTTTAAAGGTTTCTTTTTTGCCTCCTGTGAGTCTTCTAAATTTTTTTGTTCCATATTTCATGTTCTAACTTATTTTTTAAGTTTGGAAAGAAGTTTATTATAATTTATGAAAAAACTATTGACATTAATTTTATATTTTTGTATATTACACAATTGTGAATTATTAGATGATTCACAATATATTTATTTATAGTATCTAGCCTGTAGTAATTTTTTGGATATGTAACCATATTATTTTAGCTGACGGCTTATATGGCATCAAATTTCAATTAGACGTGGTGATACGATTGTCGGGGCATTCACGATGGAGTACTATTAAACGAAAAAAAGAGAAAAGCGATGCACAAAAAGGTAAAATTTTCACAAAAATTGGTCGTGAACTTTCAGTAGCAGCACGCGAGGGAGGTTCGGATTTGAATGTTAATTTTAAATTAAGAGAATGCATAATTAAAGCGAGATCGTTTAATGTTCCAAATGAAAATATTGAAAGAATTATTAAAAAAGCTGTTAGTAGCGATAATTCCGAAAATTATGAGGCCTTTTCATACGAAGGTTATGGGCCCTCAGGCGTGGCATTTATTGTTGATATTTTGACCGATAATCGCAACAGAACAGCTGCTAATTTGAGAAGATATTTTGATAGAAGTGGTGGTAATTTAGGGACACCCGGTTGTGTGAGCTTTATGTTCAATCAGAAAGGCGTAATTATAATAGAAAAGTCCGGTCTCTCAGAAGAAGTCGTCATGACCGATGCTATTGAGGCTGGTGCTGCCGATTTTCAGGTAGAAGATGAGGTTTTTGTTATAATTGCGGAACGAAAAGATTATGAAAATGTTAATAAAAAATTAAAAAAATATAGATTTATATCTTCACAACTTTCGATGGTTCCTGATTCGTATATAAAAATAAATGATACAAATACTAAAAATTCTGTGCTTAATTTCATAGATATTTTGGAAAATGACGATGACGTACAAGATGTTTGGCATAATTGTGAGTTAAATTACGCTTCGGAGGCTGATAATGATTGATACTCGTATCAGTAATTGTCCCGGTTTATAATGAAGAAAAATATATTCATAGTTGTGTTAATTCGATATTAAATCAAGATTTTATAGAAGAACATAAAGATAAAATTGAAATTATTTTCATAGACGGTAATTCACAAGACAAAACCAAAAGTATATTAAATAATTACAAAAGAAAATATTCTTTTATACAAATTTTAGATAATATGCACAAACATGTACAACGTGGTTTAAATATAGGAATACACCAAGCAACGGGGGAATATATAGTCCGCCTTGACGCACATGCTGAGTACGCTCCTGATTATATTTCTATGTGTATTCAAACCATTAAAGCTACACATGCCCAAAATGTAGGCGGTCCCATGGTTGCTAGCCACAAATTTTATTTTCAAAAAATTATAGCAGCAGCATATAATAGCAAATTTGCATTCGGAGGTGCTGTGAATTACAATAAAAATTATGAGGGTTACGTTGACACGGTGTTTCTTGGTTGTTTTAAACGAAAATATTTGTTAAAATTAGGAATTTATGACGAAAATATGAATTGTAATGAGGACGATGAACTTAATTTTAGAATTCTTTTAAATAAAAATAAAATTTATATGACTCCAAAAATAAAAAGCATATATTATCCCAGAAGTAACTTAAAAAGTTTATTTGTACAATTTTTTAGATACGGTTTTTGGAAGATTTTCATTATAAGAAAACACAAAAAAATTGAACGATTTACTCAAACAATACCAGGGATTTTCTTTATTTTTTGTGCAACACTGCCAATAATTTTATTTTCCAATTTTACAATGAAATTACTATATATATCAGTCATATTTTTATATTTCATGTTAAATTTATATTTTTGCTTTTCTAATAAATATTTGACCAAAATTAAAGATAAATTTTTACTTTTTTTTGTACATTTTACAATTCACATAGCCTATGGATCTGGATTTTTTTCAGGAATTTTCATGTTAAAAAAAAACGAAATTTGAAAAAAATAAATTTAACTACAAGCCAAATTCGTCAATTACAATTAAAAAGTTTAGAAATATTTATTTTTTTTAGTAATTTTTGTGATAAAAATAACTTGAAATTTTTCGTTTGTGGTGGATGTTGTATCGGTGCAATACGAAATCACGGGTTTATTCCTTGGGACGATGATATGGATATTTTTATGCTTCGTGAAGATTATGAAAAATTTAAAAAAATATTTACTAAAAATAATAAAAATAAAAAATATTTTTGTTTATTACCATTAAATAATTACGAAAAAAATATCAATCATTCTTTCGTGAAAATAATCGATACCACAACTACAATAGTAAAACAAAATAATTCTGGATGTGAGGAAACTACTGGCGTGGAACTTGATATTTTCCCGCTTGACGGGTGTCCGAGTTCACATATTAAACGAAAAATTCAAATTTTATATGCATTATTTTATTGTCTTTATTCTTCGGAAGTTATTCCTGAAAAATACGGTAAATTAGTTAAAATTTTGTGCATTATTTTTTTAAAACTTGTTCCGGGTAGAAAAAATAAGCAAAAATTATGTTTGTTTTTCGAAAAAAATATGTCAAAATATAAAATTAAAGAGTGCAACTATATAACAGAACTATGTGCTGGACCTAAATATATGATGAATAAATATCCTAAAAAAATTTTTGAGTCTAATATATTGAAAAAATTTGAAAATATTTTGGTTCCTCTTCCTGTTGGTTATGACCAATATTTGAAAATAGTTTTCGGCAATTATATGGAACTTCCACAAAAAAAAGATCAAACACCGCATCATAATATTATTTTTATTAATTTTAATTAATAATAATTTCAAAAAATGTAGGATAAAATTATGCAAAGATATAGTAAAATAACCAAAAAATTTCCGAGAGAATTTATACTTTTGCAAGGTCAAGGTTGTTTTTGGAAAAAATGCACTTTTTGTGATTATTATCTTGACATCAGCTCATCTTATTCTATAATAAATCATAATGTTATTAGATTGGTCACCGGTGAGTTTGGCGTGTTGGACGTCATAAATTCTGGTTCTGCTATGGAGTTGGATGTCGGTACTTTGAATTTTTTGGCAAAAATATGTGAAATTAAAAATATTCATACTATTTGGTTTGAGGCCCATTGGAATTATCATAATTTTGTGGGAAGTTTTAAACGAAATTTTCAGAGAAAAATAAAAAAATTTGTCATTAATGTAAAATTTAGAACGGGTATTGAAACATTTCATGCTGATACTCGAAAAAAATTTAACAAGGGAATATCAAATGATGTTTCTCCTCAGGATGTCCACAAATATTTCGATGGAGTGTGTTTATTAGCGGGCGTTAACGGCCAAAAATTTGATATAATTAAACAAGATATTGGTATAGCTTCTGAGATTTTTGAGTATTTTAGTTTTAATGTATTTACACAAAATTCTAAAAAAAATGTTGTGGATGAATACTTGATACTAAGATTGAAAAATGAGGTTTTTCCTCAATTGATTGTTAATCCTAAAGCTGAATTACTTGTTAAAAATTTCGATTTAGGTGTCGGTAATTTATGATTTTTTGAAGCAGATGATCTCTAAGATACTGTTTGTGGTTGAAGCTTAACAAAAAAATAATTAAAACTTTAACATAAATTTAATTATTTTTTATAAAACTATGAATTATAATATTCAAAATATCGAGTTTTGGGAATTGAATTGTTTTTATAAATAAAATAATAATAAAAACTAAACGTGAATTTTATTTTCGTATATAATTTAGTCAATACATGGTTTCTAGGTAGTGTCTACACAAAATTCGACATTTTTAAATTAGTAGACTTCTTTCCAAACTTAAAAAATAAGTTAGAATATGAAATATGGAACAAAAAAATTTAGAAGACTCACAGGAGTCAAAAAAGAAATCTTTAAAAAAATGATATAAATCGTAGAAATCGCTCACCAGATAAAAAAAGCTAGAGGAGGCCGAAAAAATAAGCTGTCTTTTGATGACTTTAAAATATCTAAGAGAGTACAGAACCTATTTTCATATTGGCGTAAACTACGTAATATCAGAATCTTATGCATACAAAATTATTAAGCGGGTGCAGGACACACTTGTAAAGAACGGAACTTTCGCGCTTCCTGGTCAAAAAGCGCTTCAAAAAAGTGACATAGAATATGAAGTAATTTTAATTGATGCTTCTGAAACTCCAACCGAACGGCCAAAAAAAACAGAAAAATATTATTCTGGCAAGAAAAAACGGCATACTTTAAAATTTCAGGTAGTTGCAGACAAAAAACAGGTCAAGTAATTTTCACAAATTTCGCTAATGGTAAAAAATACGATTTCAGACTTTTTAAAGAATCTAAACTTGGCATAAATAGTAAGATAAAAGCATTGGCAGATAACGATTTTCAAGGGATTCACAAATTTCATAAGAACTCAGAAATTCCAAAAAAGAAAACTAAAAGACATCCGCTTACAAAACAAAAAAAAGAGAAAAATCGTAAAATCGCAGGCCAAAGAGTTTCAAACGAGTATGCTATTGGATTTATCAAACGTTTTAAAATTTTATCTGAACGATACCGAAATCGTAGAAAACGTTTTAGTCTCCGGTGTAATTTGATCTCCGGTATTTGTAATTTTGATATGATTGTTTAGTTTGGAAAGAAGTTTAATATTTGAATATTCTTATATATACACTTTCTAAGACGCTGGGTTAGATCTGAGATTTAACTAAAATTTAATTAAAATTTAACATAAATTTAATTGTTTTTATAAACCTATAATACTAAAATACATACAGTGCGTTAGATTTCAGGGCAATAGGCTATACTTTATATTTTCCGCGGGGTAGAGCAGTTCGGTAGCTCGTCGGGCTCATAACCCGAAGGTCGGCGGTTCAAATCCGTCTCCCGCAACCATTTTATTCGAATTAGGCTTAAATAATATAAATTTTATTATTTATTGGACCTGATGGGGGGTTGGGCCTGGCCCAATATTAATTGGGTAGCATTATGGGGTAAATTACATGCTTTATGGTATTTCAGACATACATCTTTCGTTCGGGACGTTGAAATCTATGGATATCTTCCCAGGATGGTTGGATTATGTTTCAAAAATAAAACAAAAATGGTTAGCACAAGTGTTGGCCTCTGATACGGTTGTTGTAGCAGGGGATATTTCTTGGGCTATGGAATTAGAGGATTGTGAAAAAGATTTTGAGTTCCTGGATTCATTGCCTGGTGAAAAAATTTTGATACGCGGAAATCATGATTTTTGGTGGTCTAGTATTACAAAAATAAACAATTTTTTATCAAATAGAAACTTTAAAACCATTAAATTAATACAAAATAATTCTGTGAAAGTTGGTAATTGTAATATATGCGGTACGAGAGGTTGGATATTTAATTCAAAAGAAGATTATGATAATAGAATTTACGCTCGGGAAATTGAAAGACTTAAGCTTTCTTTAAGTTCATGCAAAGATCCGGGGATCGAAAAAATAGTTTTTTTTCATTATCCTCCGGTTTATGTTTATGAAAAATGCGAAAAAATTATTGATATATTGCTTGAAAATAATGTAATGAAGTGTTATTATGGACATGTGCATGGTTGCGATTCTTCACGAATTATATATGAAGGTTTGTATCGTGGCATTGAATTCAACTTACTGTCTTGTGATTATTTGAATTTTGGTCTTAAATTAATATGTTAAGATATTGTGAAAAATTAAATTAAAATTTTGTTAAAAAATCCAAGTTGAAATGGAGGCACATAATGGAATTAATAAAATTCGAGAATAGGCAGCCTAGTAGGATATGGTTTCACGTGTTGGTATCAGTAGAAGAATTTAAACGTGCAATTAATAGTATAGCTAAAATTAAGATTAAAAAATTCACTGTACCTGGATTCCGCAAAGGCAAAGCGCCAAAATCTGTGGTCGAAAAATATTATGGTGAAAATGTATTTTATGATGACGCCGTTGATTTTATATTTCCGGAAGTTCTTGACTTTGTTGGCAAGGAATCATGTACAGATATATTAAAGGGGGATCAGAATATGGCTTTAGATATGATAAAAACAGAACCGACCCAGGGCTTAGAAATACAAGCAACTATAGATATTAAGCCTACAGTTGAACTCGCGGATTATAAAGGTATTCATGTAAATGTGCCTAAAAACGAGGTGGCAGGTGATGCAGTAGATCGGCATATCGAGGGTGTTTTGAATAGACATGCTAGAAAAATTGAAGTAAAAGATATACCAGCTGAAAATGGGCATGTTGTAAATATAAACTTCACAGGCTACATAGACGGGGAGCCATTTGAACATGGTGCAGCAGAAAGTTTTGATTTGAATTTAGGGTCCCATCAGTTTATCGCGGGCTTTGAAGAAAAGGTCGTAGGGCATACTGCGGGTGAAGAATTTGATGTTAATGTTACGTTCCCTGAAGAGTATCATGTGAGCAAGTTGGCGGGCAAAGAGGCTGTTTTTAAGGTTAAATTAAATTCTATTTATAAACGCGAAAAGCCAGAATTTAATTTGGATTTTGTTAAAGAAACTAGTCAATTTGACACAATTGAAGAATATAAGCAAGACATAGCAAAAAAACTTGAATCAAATGCTCAGCTCGAGTATGAACGTAGGCTTAATATGACTGTCGAAGAACGCGTAATCGGCTTAGTCACGAGCGAAGTTCCAAAGTCTTTAATTGATCAACGTGTCACTGCTATGTTTAAAGAATTTGAGACAAATGTTTCTCGCCAGGGTATTAAAATGGAGGATTATCTGAAATTTTCTGGTTTGACTTTGGATGAAATTAAGAAAAATATGGTTCCTGAAGCGGAAGATAATGTTAAATTTATGTTGGCTTTAAATGAAATCATAGTTAAAGAAAACATAACAATACCTGATGATGATGTCGACGCAGAGTTCCAAGCAATAGCAGATAAATATAAAATGGATGTCGAAGAAATTAAGCCTATGATCTCTGTTGACGAAATTAAAGAAAATTTAAAATTTAGTCGAGCTTTTAAAGTAGTTACTGATAATGCCGTTAATGATTGGATTCTAAATCAAGAAGCTGAAAAAAATACACCTGAAATTACTCCAGATGAAATTAAACCAGATGAAATTCAGCCAAACGAAGAAGTATAATCATAATGTTAAAATAAATATTATGCTGTAGTAATTTCTTAAATACGTAAAAATGAACAAATTATTGTGGTTTTTGATTATAATTTTGTTAACATTTATAAGCGAGATTGATTACAGCTTAGTATCTTAAATAAGAAATAAGTTTGAGTTTTAGATAATTTATTATCCAGTGCCTATTACGTTCATATTTATATTTATTTTAATATTATATTTGATGTCTTGCAGATGATTTTTCCAGTCGTCTTGAATAGTTTTGAAATGATTTGGATATTTATTTCTGAACAATTTACCAAATTTAAATATATCGCATTTTAAATCCAAGGTTTTTTTTATGACATTTGCACATATTTCTGTTAATTTTTCAGGTAAATTTTCTTTAATTTTTTCATTTATAGATTCTATATATTTAGGGTCTTTATTAAATTCAAGTGCATTTACTGTAATATTTGATTGGATAGCAATATTAGGATAAATTTCTGTTATAATTTTAGTTTCAACTTTGTCAATAGTGCAAATATTATCTTTATTATTTTGATTTATACTCATGCTTCCTAATTCAGACACATTTCTCAAAATTTGAGCTCCGATTGTTTCATTTTTGTCTAAAATTGCCACAAGTTTATCATCAGAAATGATAGCCATTTCTTCACATATAATTTCGGTTTTTTCTTGATTTGTTCTTAACACAAGAAGAACTGGGTCGGTTGTTTTGTTTTTTAAATCTTGTTGAAATTTTAATATATTTATATCTGATTTTTTATTCGCCAACGATCGCAAAGTTTCGGATTCTATAGGTTTGTCGTTTATTTTGACAGCGAATATATCTTGAGCTGTACCCGCAGCAATCCGGATATTTACATTGAGTCTATTCTCATGGTATCTAGAAAAAAAATCAATAAAGTTGTTAAATCCATATTTAGCAGCTGCTTCTCCTATAACTATAATTAAATTCTGCGACACCAACGGCTTCAAACCTGTGAGTTCAGGAATTTTATCGATGGCGCTACTTACAGATTTTTCTTTTATATTCAAAGTAGTATTAGTTGGTTCTTTTTCTCCGGCTAAATTTTTAAAATTCTTTGCCTGAACAGTTATATTATACATGTCGTTTTCAAAATCCACACCGATTCCTTGAATCATTAATTTTTCATGCAGCTGTTTTTTTTCTGTACAACCCGAAAACACAAGCATTGGCAATAGCATAAATAATAAAAAAAACATATTTTTATATTTATTTTTAGACAATACGCACATCTTTATTAAGACTCCTTTATGAATATATATTTTTTTTAATAAGAAAATCTAAAAAAACTTAAAATTCGATAAAATATTAATTTCGTTTTTACGTGAAAAGCTCCCAATTTTGCATAAAATTTATATTTATTTATGTCTTTTTTTAACAAAAATATTACCGTTAATAAAAACATAACAAACCAAAAAAATCTAAAGACCGTTCTAAAAAAATACATAACAATTCACCACTTTTGAATTTTTTTTGGACTTATTTTATTTAATTAAGATTATTTGCTAAAAACTATAAAATTATTAATTTTACTAATACTGAATTACGTAAGATTATTGTTTTTAAGTTTTTTGTAACATTTCCACAATTTTTTTATAACATATAAGTATATTTTATTTTATTAAAACAAAGGTGGAAAAATATATGCGTTGTTTTAAACAGCCAGGAGCATTAGCATTAGCTTTTGGAATAGGCCTTTTATTTTCGTTTTTATTTCCGGACAAAATCATTGCCATAGTAATATGTGTAGTAATACTAATTTTATCCTTAATGTTGATGAATAATTGTTGAATATGTATATTTTCATATAATAATTTCATTAAAATTAAAAAAAATATTTAAAATTTTAAAAAAGTATTTACAAATTAATTATATCAAGTAAACTATATAAACATGTCGGAATTTTTTATAACTCAAGGGATTGATAGGGGGAAATTAGGAAAATAAATTTCATAAAAATCAAAAAAAGTATTTACAAACGATTTATTTTAAGTAAACCTAATACACATGTACTGAGATTTTTTATAACTCGGGGGTAATGTATGTTATATACTGATAAAGTCATTACAAATATTATACAAAGGACCCCAAATGAAACTGAATTCCATCAAGCTATAACTGAGACTTTGATGCCTATCAAGTCCATCATAGAGGAATCTAAAATTTATCAAGAGCTTTCTATTTTAGAACGCATTATAGAACCGGATAGAGAAATTAAATTCAGAGTAACTTGGCGGGATGATGCCGGCAAAATACATGTTAATAGGGGGTATCGTGTTCAATTTAATGGCGCATTAGGCCCGTATAAAGGCGGCCTAAGATTTCATCCGTCGGTTGATATTGGAATAATTAAATTTTTGGGGTTCGAGCAAACTTTCAAGAATGCTTTGACGGGTTTACCGCTTGGTGGCGCTAAGGGCGGAAGTGATTTTGACCCAAAAGGTAAGTCGGATTTCGAAATTATGAATTTTTGTCAAAGTTTTATGAATGAACTTTTTCGACATATCGGCGCTAGTACTGATGTGCCTGCTGGCGATATCGGCGTAGGCGCCAGAGAAATCGGATATTTATATGGGCAGTATAAAAAAATAAAAAATATTCATGAAGGCGTATTGACCGGAAAAGGTTTAGAATTTGATGGATTGCCTGGTCGAAATGAGGCTACTGGTTATGGTTTGGTTTATTTTTGTGAAGAAATGCTAAAAAAATCAGTAAATTCTCTTGAAAATAAGACGGTTTGTGTATCTGGAGCAGGCAACGTTGCTATTCATGCTGTCGAGAAATCGATTGCGTATGGCGCAAAAGTTGTAACTATGTCTGATTCCACCGGTTGGATTTATGATAAAGATGGTATAAATTTATCTATCATAAAAGATATTAAAGAAAAAAAGAAGCTTAGAATTTTAGAATATAATAAAATAAAATCTGATTCTCAGTATTTTGAGGGAAAATTTGATTGGTCGATTCCTTGTGATGTGGCTATGCCATGCGCTACTCAAAACGAAATTTTGTTGGATTTCGCTAAAAATCTAGTTAAAAACAAATGTATAGCTGTTGTTGAAGGAGCTAATATGCCAACAACTTTAGAAGCTACTAGATATTTAGTCGAAAACAAGGTGTTGTTTGCACCAGGGAAGGCGGCGAATGCTGGTGGAGTCTCTGCTTCAGGATTGGAAATGAGCCAAAATTCTAATAAATCGCGTTGGGAATTTCAAGATGTGGATGTCAAACTTAAGGCTATTATGAAGAATATTTTTGTTAATATTTCACAAAGAGCTGAAGAATTTTCTAGAAAACATGATTATATATTTGGTGCTAATATTCATAGTTTTATTGAAGTTACTAATTCTATGATCAAGCAAGGCATATAAATGTATGTAAAAAAGGTACACAAGTGTATGTAAATAAGATTTATTTTTGATAATAGTTTACAAAAAATATTTTTTTAAAAGTATAGTTTAGGAAGTGTGAAAATATAGAGTTTTTTTACAAAATTTTGGAATTTATTTTGCCTTTTTCATGGATTAGTTATAATTTTATGAAAAATTCGTTTTTGACTATATTATTAATCACTCCTATATTTGGATTACTCGGGACTATGATAGTTAATAATAAAATGGCATTTTTTTCAGATGCTCTCGGGCATTGTGCGTTGACTGGAGTTGCAATAGGAACAATTTTAGGAATTCAAAACTCATTTGTTTCATTACTTGTATTTGGTATAATTTTTGCATTTATGATTTCATCGATAGTGGAATTGAATATTTCGTCTCCGGATACTATTATTGGTGTCTTTGCTTCTACAGGATTAGCTGTCGGATTAATATTGTTGTCGATAAATAAAAAATTTTCTACATATACTAATTTATTGTTAGGCGATATTTTATGTGTAACTAGCACAGAAATTCGAATTTTATTTATAGTTTTTTGTTTATTTATTACTGTATGGATACTGTTTTTCAATAAATTCATGATCTCAAGTTTGGACCCTGATTTAGCTATTAGTAAAAATATAAATTTCAAGTTATATAAAAATATGTTTGTAATATTTATAGCTTTAATAGTTACAGTAACTGTTCGATGGATTGGGGTTTTAATGGTGAATTCGTTATTAACAATTCCTGCAGCGGCATCGAAAAATATATCTAACAATATAAAAAATTTTCATAAATTTAGTGTAATATTTTCGTTATTTTCTGGTGTCGCTGGATTGATTATTTCTTATTATTTGGGAATATCAACCTGCGCTACTATTATAATAATAGCTGCGTTAATATTTTTTGTTACTTTAATTGTAAAATATTATTATTAAAAAATATACTTATTTAATTTTAGGGAAAATTAAATGTAATTTTAATAAAAATATTTTTTGATCTCCTCTTTTTGTGCATATGCAGTTACTGCAATAACGGCAAGTACAGATAATCCTAAAGCGTTTAATATTACGTTGCTCATTGCTCCTCCTGAAATGGAATCTAGAGCGGGAGACTCAAAATTGGTGGAATTGTATTTAGATGTAAAATTTGTGTAGTCGTTATATGATAATGGAGTTTTAAATTCATGGAAATATATATCTGAAAAATAATTATATTTATCATAAGGATCATGTATTTTGGAAAATTCTTTAGCCATATGTTCATTTTCACGTATTTTATCAAATATTTTGATTATTTTTATTTCTTCTGACGAAAAATTTGTGATCAATTCTTTCATAAAATCACCCCTAAATATAAGTTTAATTATTAAAAGTATATAATTAAATCGTAAATGTTATATAATCGGGAAAATATATGTTATAGGGGAATTAAATATTTGTTAAAATTAAATTATTTTTTTGTATAAATTTATATATTTAATGTAACATACCTTTAACTTTTTCTCTGTTCACAAATACCAAAAAGCATACTCCTCCCAATAAAGTTAAACCTATAACATCGCCGATTAGACCGCCAGCGTTGACGTTCTCGAGAATTTTATCAGATAAAATGCTTGCTTTTTTTTGATTTTTTGATATGAAATTATTGAATTCATCGTAAGAAAATTGGCTTTCTAATTCGGGTAAATTCATATTTATGCAAAATTTGTATCTGTCATATGAATCTAATTTTAAAAATTCACTGAGTATATCTTCATTTTGTGATATCTTTTTTAAGATATTAATTATTTTTATTTCATGTTTTGAATATGATTCATTATTTTTCATGTCAACAACTCCGTTTTAAAAAATTATTTTTAATAATACTCATAAGCTAACAAATTTAATTTTAAATCACCGTGAGATACTTCTGAAATTTTATACTCAAAATTACTAAAATTTTCTTCTGGGCAATAACATTTTAGTTTAATTTTCATATCATAATTTTTTCTTAAAATTTTAATATTAAATAAATTTAATAAATTAAATATAACTGATGATACATCATAATCAAAATTTATTTCAAAAACTGTGCATAATGTCATAATTTTAATCTCAGAATTTTTAATAGTTAACTGGGCACCTTGTGTATATGCTTTAATCAGACCTCCTATTCCTAATAATGTGCCACCGAAATACCTGCTTATTATTATAATTATATTTTTTAATTTTGCAAGAGTTATTATAGTTAAAATCGGAGCCCCAGAACTATTTTTAGGTTCTCCGTCATCGCAAGCTTTGAATTTGTTATTTAATAAATTATATGCATACACATGACGCTTCGCGGAAAAACAAATTGTCTTCCGGGATTTTAATATATCATGAATTTCAGACTCTGAGCTCACACAAGCCCCAAAACATACGAACTTGGAATTCTTTACTTTGAATTCTGATTCCGATGTCTTTGAAAAAGTATTATACTTGGGGATTGCTGGAGCATCAAGATTGTGATGCAAATTTCTTCAATCTTTCAAGCCGTTTATTAAATTTATCAACTCGACCGTCAGAATCAACAAATTTTTGCTTCCCAGTAAAAAAAGGATGACACGCTGAACAAATTTCAACTGTGCCTCCATTGCCAGTGGATCCAGTTGTTATCTTGTTTCCACAGGCGCACGAGAATGTTACTTGCTTGTATTCTAGATGAATATCAGATTTCAAATTTATCACCTCAGAAAATTATAAAACATTTTTAAATTAATTATAAATATTTTTAATAAAAATTTTAAATAAAATATATATAATTTTTAAAAAAATTAATTTATTTTTTGTTGAATATAGACATTACATTTTCAAAGCTATCGTCTTTTGTGTTGGAATTATCTTCGTGAAATGCTGGATACTTCTTGTTTTCGGGTTTGTTTTTAACGATATCTTCATATTTTTTAAATGCAGTAGGTTCTGTACTGCCATCTTGAGTAGCAAAACCTGTAGCTATCACAGTGACCCGCATTTCATCGTCCATCATTTCGTCGAATGTAGCACCCCAAATAATGTTCGCCTCGGCATCTGCTTGTTCGGAAATTAAATTAGATGCTGTTTCGATTTCATCTAAGCCTATATCCGGGGCCGCAGTGACGTTTATTATGACACCGCGCGCACCATGAATCGCGGTTTCTAGTAATGGGCTGGAAATCGCCATTTTCGCAGCAATCTCGGCTTTATCTTTACCCGCGGCGAGGCCAACACCCATGTGAGCATAGCCTGCATCCTTCATTATAGCGGTCACATCGGCGAAATCAAGATTAACTAGCCCCGGTAGTAAAATTAAATCTGAAATGCTTTGTACGCCTTGTTTCAATACATCATCTGCTACACTGAACGCGTTCATAAGCGTGATTCTTTGCTGGCTTGCGTATTTTAATCTTTCATTTGGGATCACTACCAATGAGTCAACTTGGTCTTTAAGTAACGCAATGCCCATTTCTGCTTGATCCATGCGGCGCTGCCCTTCAAAAGTAAACGGCTTTGTAACAATTCCTATCGTCAAAATCCCGAGTTCTCTAGCCACTTGTGCGACTATAGGTGCCCCTCCTGTGCCAGTTCCTCCGCCCATTCCGGCAGTTACAAAAACCATATCTGAACCTTTGAGATTAGAAATAAGTTCATCGCGACTTTCTTCTGCGGCGCGTTGGCCTACATCGGGTTTAGAACCAGCCCCTTTGCCACGAGTTATTTTCTCGCCTATTTGTATTTTTTGGTGAGCTTTCGAACGGTATAACGCCTGTCTGTCGGTATTTACACATATAAAATCGACACAACGCACCCCGGCGTCGACCATTCTATTAACAGCATTACCGCCTCCGCCGCCAACGCCAATTACTTTAATTTTTACAATTTCTTCATTATTTGCATCAAATTCAAAATTCACTGACACATTCCTCCGACTAACCATAAGATTTCAGTTGTTGGTAGTCTTCTCTTTATTATTATTATTAAAAAATATTAACAAATAAAATTCAAACTTATAATTCCACTTCCCGTATTTCTAACAAATTTTTAAATATCTTTCAAGCATTTTTGAAAATATTCTACCTATTTCATGAAAAAAAAACAAAAAATGCATTTTTTATGTATAAAATGCATGGTAGCGGCAAATGGACTCGAACCATCGACAATTCGGGCATGAACCGAACGCTCTACCAACTGAGCTATGCCGCCATGATGTAGGTGAATTGCAATTGTTAGATAGGTTTAAATATTAGTTTAATTTATTAATCGTAAATGTCAAGTTAAAATTATATTAAATTTAATATCTTGTAAACTTTTGCATATTTTTATTTTCAGAAGAAAACAAATAACTCGTTTTTGATATAATTTATTTGTAAATAAATAAAAAAATATTATTATGAAAATACTATATAAAAAATAGGAGTTGTATATAAAAAAATGTTTATCCGGCCTAAATTTTTATATAATTTATTGATTTTAATCACTGTGATTCCTAGGCTGAGCGGCGCAAGTATCAAAAAAACAGAAATCACTACTAGCTCGCCGCCAAATAGTCATAAAAATTCAAATAAATATAAAAATGTACCGCTTGTAATAGGATTGAGCCTCGGTGGTGCAGCGTTGATGGCGGCTGGAACTTATCTTATAACACGCCCCAAACAAAGTATAGTTAAAGCTAAAAATTATCGAGTTAGTGTTTTAGTTGTGGGGAAAAAGGGAATTGGCAAAACTTCTTTAATAAGTAGGATATGTAATGGAGATATTTCGGGGTTTGAAAGTGACCCTCTTAGAATTGAAGAACAACCTCCACCGGAAAATTTGGAAAAGTATCCGCTTGTGCAAGGCAGGGATGTTACGGCACCTATTTATCACTATGGCCCTTTCTCGTTAAAATTTGATATTCGCGAAATTGACATAGATGATGTGAATAATCATAATAACGGGATATACAGGGAATGGAATGTTATTATTGTTATGTTTGATGCAAATGATCCTAGTTTTGATGTTAAAAAACTTGAAATATGGAACGATAAAATCGTAAAAACAAATCCGAAAACGTATGTGATATATTTTGCGAATAAGATTGATGAATATTCGGGACGTGATAATGTGGATGATATAAAACTTAACAGTTTAATGAGATTTGTTAGTAAACTTCCGAATGCAGGTTTTGTACCAGGTTCAGTTAAAACTGGCAAATTTTTAAATGGAGTTTTGCGTCAACTTATTGATTGGGGAAGAGAGTGGGGCAAAGAAGTCTCTTCTTTGGACCCACCCTAATTTTTTGTGTAAATAATAAAATAAACCAAATCTTCATTTCAAACTGAAGATTTATTGAAAAAATTAATTTTTCTTTCAACTTGTGAAATTCCAAAAAAATGGACCTAACCAATTTAAAATGGGGGTTGCATTTTAGGACAATTTATGATATTTTTTGAATACTAATTTTGCTACCGGGAAAACCATTTACACAATTTTTTTACGTTCCTATGCTTAATTGGATGATTGCCCCGGCCCACATTTTTAAATTTTTCCCAAATTGCCAAACCTAAATTCCCGGGACTAATCGTAAAGTCCGGATCCGAGAAACAAAGTACTCCTATCTTTTATATATACTATGATCGGCTTGCCTCCGAGCCGCAAGTGTTGTGGATACTGTCCATTTGCTAAATCCTTTCCCACAAATAGCAAGTGTATATCGGTAGGATCCAGGACATCAAGTTTGGTGGCAAGTTTTTGTTTTAGCACTTCTATTGTGTCTGCTTTGTCGAAGACCCAGTTTCCCTCAAGGTTTCTTTGTTCGATTTTAAACTTTATTAATATTTTGCTGGGATCGGTTGGCGGTGGGTCAGAATCCACCGTAATCGGTTCCTTTTCGTCTTCGTCGTCTCCTGTATCCGGGGGACTTGGCCATATGTCTTTGCCTGTAAGTCTTGGATCTTTTTTGTTTAGGATGTAAAGCTGGTTTTCGTCGCAGCCTTTATCTTCCAAGTGTTCATACGGGTTTGTTTCGGGGGCCATTGCGTTATAATGGCCAGCCGCGAATGAGCCGACAGCACAGTTATGGACGACCGTGTCAACTCCCCAATCCTTGGGGGCCAGTTTTGTTATAACATATCCCGCTTGGTTTTTGGGCAAAAGTTCAATCGTTGTAGTCTTATCACTAGTTCCCGTTAAATATGTTAATCTCACCTTCTTCTTTGATTGCGGGGCTGGGGATGACTTAGCGGGGCCTACGGGTGGTTTTACGAGTTTTATTTCCTTATTTATTTTCTTCCCATCAGTAGGAATAAGGCCCGCGTCTGCGAGTATTTCTTCAAGTGGCAATGAAAACGGGATTAGATGTCCATTAACGAAGAATCCAGCCTGTGCGGTTTTCTCGTAGTCCTTTTTAAGAGTTTGTAATGTAACGAACCCCGCGAGATGATATCTATTTGTTATCGGCCCTTTCTGACTAGGATCATAAATCATGTGTACTTCTTTATTCTCAGCACCTGTTATTTTGATATCGACAGGAATCATGTGTTTGATTTCTAAACGCATTTTGAATGAGCGATTCGGCGTTTTATCTATAGGCATAAACTGTCCTATAAAATCCGAGATATCGTCAACATTCAAATCGAGATCCGTCCCCTTTGAGATGTTATCATCGAAAAGTCTATACACCAAGGTCTCCGAATCCTCGACATGTTTTATTTGGGTCACGAACCTTTCCCATAACATACGAACATCGGGCCCATAAAATTTATCTGTGCTTTGATCAAATTCTAGATTTAATACCTGGGGCATCTTACCTGACTCACTGATCATAAGGTTGATTCGTTGGATAAGCAACGGACGAATGCTGATGATCTCTCCTGGTTTTGTGGTTTTGGCGTTCAAAGATAATGAGTAAATAGACAAATCGAGAGGATGATTTGTTCCCTGTAACTCATATTCATAGGATCCAGGTTTCGCTGTGTAGTTGGATAAACAGTTTTCTACGGCAGCACGATCTGTAAACTTTAAATCACCCTCATTATTCATACTCATATGAAGCTTCTTTTGGCTCTCATCAGGAAACTTAACAATTAAATTACAAACACGTTTTATGGTTAATGTCACAATTTCTTTTGGGTTTCTTTTTGCCATATCATCTAAAACGAATTCGAGGGTATCCCAATCGGTTGCTCGTTGAATATAAGGGTCTAAATCCACTTCATATTTGAGGCCATTGCTGTTTTCTCTCATTAGATTAGCAACATGATTATATATTACTTTGTTTACGCTTTGGGCCTCCCTGGTTCTTTCGTTCGTTGGGCCGTAATAGATTGTGGCGAATGGCTTTTCTCCATCTGGCGGAACAATCTTCAAGCGCACCATGTTTTTCCCGCCTTGGGCAGAAGGGGGAGAATGAGTACTTTCCAGATTTTTTCGTAATATACTATACATGTTAAGCAGTGATTTAATAAGCCGCCTCTCAGCTGGCGGAGTTGGACGCTCGCGGCGTTTTTGCTTAAACTCGTTTTTCGTTATTTTATGTAACACAGAAGTAAGAAACCAACAAAGATCAGTCACAATAGCCTGACAAAGCTGCGGTTTACTAGAATACGCACGCAATTGATATATGTTTGCATTAAGATTCTTCGAGTCTATTTCGCGTATTTTTTCCTCAGATAAGTTATCCCAACACAACATTCCGACTTCACAAATAGCAGTTACTCGTTGTCTCTGATCTTTATACTGCCCGTCCACCTTATTGAATACAATTTTGTCTATTACATCGGCCACTTTTGCCCAAGTGGCATGAGCCGCCGATATGATGAGAACACGCGTATCAATTGCTTCGTCTAGTATAGCTTTATAGGCTGTATCTGTTACTATGGCCGATTGGCGGGAATCAGCATCATTCGCGGCCTCTAACATGTGGGCCAGTAGGTTCAATTGTTTTTTTTCCATATTTACCACCTTCTTAATAATGTATTTTTTTATTATGAAGCCTTAATATTTATTATAACATATTACTAAAACAATACAAGACCCATTATGAAAGATAATCAAATCATCTGAAAACTTCAATTCCAGGTATGTTGTTATCGCAGCATACGGCTTACATTTTTTATAAATATGTTATAACAAACATATCTCTTAATTTAATTTTTAACCCAATATTAATCTGATTCTACCCAAATTTTAATTTAAAATTATATAAACCTGATATTAATTTATACACATAATTATCATAATACAGCTATTCCTCTTACAGCTATTCCTCTTTTTGTATAACACAACTGCAATGCTTAAAGCACCCAAATATGTATTTCTGTGAAACTCGATCAAAAGCTATACCAAGGGCTTTTTACAATACTTCATGAGGTTTTGCTTTAATTTTTTTCGGAAAAGTTTTTACTTTTTTAAATTTGATATCTTGGGTTTTCGGCCTCTGTTCAGAGAGTTGTTATTGATAATTCTTGTTTTTAACTTTACCGAATTAATTTTACACTATTTCTATTTTTTTTGGATATGCTATACCCGAAAAGAGTTCCACTGTGTTATTTGTTTTTTATAAAATTTATAAACTCCTGAGAAATAAGTTTAAAATTGTTTATTTCGTCTATAATCTCTTGTAGAGAATTTATATTTTTATGAATTATGTTCTTGATCGCATGATTAATAACTTTTTTTATATCAGTGAATTTTATTGAATTTCGTAAAAAAGCATCAACGGCGAGTTCGTCGGCTGCACAAAGAGCACAGCAGTAGCTCGGCCCAGAAGTAACTGCGGTTTTGAATATTAAAAGAAATTCATTTGTATCTGTGCTCGGAGACTCAAAATTTAATGAGCTTATGCGTGTTAAATCTAGCTGCTGACTAGAGCTGGACATCCTATTAGGAAATGTCAACGCATATTGAATCGGCAAATGCATGTCAGGAGTTGACATCTGAGCTAATACAGAGCCATCAATAAATTCAATCATAGAATGCACTATACTTTCAGGATGAATCACAACATCGATTTTTGAAACATCGAAGTCGAACAAAAAAGCGGCTTCGATAATTTCAAACCCCTTGTTAGCCATAGTAGCGCTGTCAATGCTAATTTTAGGCCCCATAGGCCATATCGGATGATGACATGCTTGCTCTGGTGTCACGGCTTTTAAATTATTAATATTATAATTTTTAAACGGACCTCCTGAAGCGGTTAATATAAATTTTTTTATGTTTTTTTTGTTTACATTGCACAGTTTTTGGCCATGAGCACCGTTTAAACATTGCCAAATTGCACTATGTTCACTATCAAGAGGAAGAATTTTATTGTTGTTAATATTAATAATCTTATTTAAAATTTCTCCACCAGCAACTATAGATTCTTTGTTTGCAAGAGCTATCTTTTGTCCATGTTCTGCAGCCACAAATGTAGGATTTATCCCATGAATTCCAGAAATAGAATTTATGATTAAATCACAATTTGATTGAGAAGCAAGCTTTTCTAAGCCAAGTTTGCCATGCACAAAGTCAATATGTACAAATTTTTGTTTCAATTTATAAGCATCTTGTTCATATTTTACACATACTATATTTGGCGAAAACTCCTGAATTTGTTTAGTTAAAATCAATAAATTTTGTCCCGCAGAAAGCCCCAAAATATTAAATTTACACAAAAAATCTTGAGAATTTGTATTCAAATTTCTTATAACATCCAAAGTCATGGTCCCCACAGAACCTGTTGAACCTAAAAGAATAATATTTTTTATAATAATTTCAAACTACCTCACAAATTAATTGTAATTATAGCATTATGCCGAACTGTATTTCTTCCCTACAGGTGAGTCAACTAACCCAAGGTATCTTCTAGTAAACTGAAAATTTAATTCTACAAAACAAGCTGATTTCAAAGCGTCAAAAGTCCTTGTTTTAAATTTCATGAAGATAGTTTTAATTTTTTACCCAAGTATTTTCTATTTGATTAAAATCAGAACTGTAAAGCAGCAAAAATACTTCTTTTATATCTTTATCAAAAAGAGGATCCAATACGACTTTAATCTTGTAACCAGAACGAATATGACAATATCTATACTCCGAGGAACTAAGCGTGATCACATCTTGTTGATTTTTCGTAAAAAAACAGCTAATAGGCTCATATGCGAGGGTTAGATGGAGAACAAATCAAACCCGAATCTTTGAAAGCAATCGGGCCCTCGCGTAATGTGGCAAACTAATATCCCCCCGTTAAAAAAAATTCGAACGCATCGTATCCATCTTTTGGATCTGGTGCAAGTACAGGATAATATTCCCATGGATTTCTGCCATCCAAATCGCTCGTGAAAGTCGAAGAATGAGGAAAAGGGTTTATCCGTATAAACAAAGTAATTCCCCCTGTTTCCCTAACAGTAGTTATGTCACATGTACCGGAAATAACGCCACAGATTTGTGCGCGAGTAATTAAAGGCGAAGAAAAAAGGCTAAATTTGGGGAGGTCGATGGATAGTGTGTACTCGTCCGGAATGCTTAGGCCAAATAATCCAGTGAAAGGCTTTATCAATTCAGTTCGGTATTCAGATATATTCATATACATGCGAATAAGCGAATATAACACTGTCCGAATTACATGTAAAGCTAGCTCACCAGGATGCTGCCACCAAAAAGAGCCTACTCTTTTAATCTCTTCGATCACCGCGGGCTCCACTCCCCAACCCCTGACGGTATGGATTACGTGCTCATAATTACGCTTGCTGGCTTCTAGACGGTTTGTCGTTTCTTGGAACCTGGCAATCGGATAACGCAGCCAGGTAACCGAATAATGGTTGAGCGGGTAGGGTAACTCGGAAACAGGGCCCTGGAAGCGGCCGCCCGAACCAATAAATCTTCTGGCCCAGTTCAATAAAGTTAATTGTCGAACGCCATAGACCTGACAGAACAACTCCGGGTTAATATAGATAAAGCTGCGATCGCTAAAAGCTCCAACAGTCACGACATACAGGCGTAAGAATCTAGCCGGCACTTGCTGTTGGACCAGGCTAAGCTGCGGTAGCCTGGTTTCAAATGCTGTAGTTGGTTCTAACGCAGCTATCAATGCATCTTGCCATTCTTTGCCCAGAATGTCCACAAGCATCTGACCAGATCTTGTTAGGGAATTCGGTGATAGCGGTTGGCCTGGGCGGAAAATCGTTTCGACCCCGAAAAAATACTCCCCCGCCGGTCCAGTCAGAGGCGTATCGTACTCGGGCGGTAACTTAATAAGCTCAGGTATAAATTCATCCGCCGGAATCGCTTGGCGGCCCGACCCAGCTTGATGCATTGCATTAACATCTTGTGAGAAACCTGATGGCAAAATAATTAAACAAAAACTAAGAACCCAAGTGACTATTTTTATGAAATATGTCTTAAACACAAATGCAAATCTCCTTAAAAATTTAATATAATTAAAAATCTTAACCGATTTTATGTATTGTATTAATAAGTATTTTTATGTCAAGGCTTTTTATGAAAAACTTTAACAGACTTCTCTCCAAACTAGATAGTATCTACACAAAATTTGACATTCTTAAATCAATGAAATAAACTTAAAAACTATGAATAATTTACAAAACAGACATGATTTAAAAAACGAACAATGGCTTAAAATAGAACCGATAATCAAGAAATTAATCGGAACTTGGGGAGGAAGCAACGCAAAAGATAATCAAACTTTTGTGAATGCCTGTTTTTGGATAACTCGAACAGGTGCACCATGGCGTGATTTGCCACCGCAATATGGCAAGTTTAACGCTGTTCATCGAAGGTATAAACGATGGTGTGATCGTGGAATTTGGGATTCGATTCTTGCTGAATTGATAGATGACCCAGATTTTGAATGGCTAATGATAGATGCGTCCCATATCAAAATTCATCCACATGCAGCAGGAGCAAAGGGTGAAAACCAAGACATGGAGCGCACAAAAGGGGGCTCAATTCCAAAATTCACCTGGCTGTGGATGCGCATGGTATGCCGATCAAAACTATTATCACAGAAGGTACCAAAGCTGATTGCAAAATGGCTATCCCTCTCATTAAAGGGATAAAAGCTGAGAATTTACTTGCCGACAGAGGCTATGATAGCAATGAAATTGTTGAGTTTGCAAAAAAAATGTGGTATGAATGTAATTATCCCACCAAAAAAGAATCGGAAGATTCAACGAGAATATGATAAATACTTGTACAAGTTACGCCATTTGGTTGAAAACGCTTTTTTAAAACTAAAACGACTTCGTGGTGTAGCCTCGCGCTATGCAAAAATGACTTCTTCTTTTCGAGGTGCGGTCACGATTGCTTCAATTTTACAGTGGTTGAGGATTCTTGTGTAGACACTATCTAGGTTTCTTTTTTGGAATTTCTGAATTTTTATGGAATTTATGAATTCCTTAAAATTCGGAATAGCTATAACTACATATTAGTTACTGATCATCCTTATTTTTATGCCAGCCGTTTATAAATTCCTCCTTTTGTCGTATTGCTACTTGTGCATGACGCCCCACTTTTGGCGTATTACCATCATCACCTGGTTTCCCATTTGACTGATTGGCGTCTGGGGTAATAGGCGCGACGCCTTTTACTCCCAGTGAGGTTACAAGGTTATTAAGAGTAGTTTGCAGGCCGGAGAATTTTAGGCCTAAGTCTTTAATACCGGGGATAAGACTTTCTTCACATTTGTCTTGAAATTCAGCTAAAGTCACATTAAATATAAGCAATGTTTCTACCATATTTTTAAATGCCTCACTTCCGCCTAGACCTTCCATTGCTTTTTCAGTAAATTTTTCAGGGGCGTTTAGAGCCTTACTAGCTGCAATTAAAAAACCATTAGTATTTTCAATAAGCTTGCCTGTATCTGCTTGTTCAAATTGGTCCATTAACTTTTTTAGTCTAACAATCAAGCCATTATCTTTGTTGTTAAAATTTATTTCGAAATTTTTAATCATGCTAGTAGTAGTTTGAAGAAGTCCTTGTGTGCCAAAAAGCCCGTTTGCGCTAAATAAACTGTATGCTGTTTTTACTGTAAGTGCTCCAATGCCTAATAAGACTACAATTCCGAGTGGGAAAAAAATCTTTTGAGCAACAGTTGGTTCTCTTATATATTTTTGTACCTGAGCAACAGTTGGTTCACTCATATATTTTTGCACCTCCGTTGGTTTATATTCGTTTTTTGTGCTAATGCTTTTATTTTTAATTATATAATATTGATTAATTGTTCACAAGAGGAATTTATATAAAAATTCGCGAATGTATTAAATAAATAAAAAATAGATTATTATATTTTTTAAAATAAAACTGTCCTAATGTCATTTTTAGACAATATGCATATATTCATTCGAAAATTGTGATAAAAATTTTATATATTCTTGAAGTATAAAATATTGATTTATTTATAAAAAAATATAAACTTAATCTCGAATATTTGTTTTTTTAAAAAAAGGAATTAAATTGTGGATACTTCAGATTTTGATTACTATTTGCCTAAAGAATTAATAGCGCAAACTCCGGCCGAGCCCAGAGATTCTTCTGGCTTACTTGTTTTGGATAAAAATTCAGGTGATATCAAATTTAAAAAATTTAAAGATATTTTAGATTATGTGTCTCCTGGGGATTGTGTGGTGTTTAATGATTCTAAAGTAATGCCTGCCCGTATGTATAGTATTAACAAAAAAAATAATAGAAAAGTGGAATTTTTATTACTTAAAAATATATTAGAGCTTTCTTGCGATGATTTTAAAACTTGGGAATGTCTTGTTTCTCCGGGGAAACACGCTAAAGTTAATGATAAATTTTGGTTCCAAAATAGTGGTATGGAAGCTGAAATTATTGATGCTCGGGATGGGGTTCGAGTTATAAAATTTACGAATATTATAAATTTTTGGGCAGAACTCGACAAAATAGGCACGACTCCATTACCTAAATATATACAAAATCAACAAAAAGATGCATCTAGATATCAAACAGTGTATGCAAAATATATAGGTTCAGCTGCTGCTCCTACGGCCGGATTGCATTTTACTGAAAATTTATTGCTTGATTTTCAGAAAAAACATGTGAATTTGGCTTTTATAACTTTGCATGTCGGGTTGGGAACTTTTCAGCCAGTGAAAACACAAAATATAAACGAACATGTTATGCATAGTGAAGTGTATAATATGCCTAAAAAAACGGTTGATATCATACAAGAAACTGTGCGCAATAACAAAAAAATTTTTGCAGTCGGAACTACCGTTTGTAGAACTTTGGAATCTATTGCATTAAAATTTAATGGTGAATTACGTCCTGATGCCGGTGAGACAAATATATTTATTAAACCAGGATTTAAATTTAATATTGTCCATAGCTTGATCACAAATTTCCATTTGCCTAAAAGTACACTTATAATGTTAGTGTCGGCCTTTGCTGGAATTGATAATATAAAAAATGCGTATAAACAGGCGATTGAAAATAATATGAATTTTTTTAGTTTCGGAGACGCTATGTTAATATTATGATATTATTAAATTAATATAATTTTTTTTAATTTTATAGTATGTTAGCTAGAAAAAAATTTGAGCAAAATATATGATTTATTGTTAATTTAAATTTTTTAATATTTATATCTTGTATTTTTATGGATTTATTCATACAATTAAAATCTTGGTGGTTTTATATAAAAAAATAAATATATATAAATTTTGGTTTTATTAAGGGGAAATATAAATGAATATAGAAGAACTTACAATTTCTGAAATTTCGGTTGATGATTCGTGTATCGGCTGTGGATTGTGTGTAAGTTATTGCTCGAGTGTGTTTAGTTTAAATGAAAATAATAAGTGTGAAGTTAAAGAAACTAGTGATATTCCACTAAACTTTAATCAAATAAAAGATTGTGTAGACATGTGCCCGGTGAATGCTATAAGCATAAATATAAAAAATATTTAATAATAATTTTAAGCACAAAATTAATTGTAATATATTAAATATTTATTAAAATTTAAAGATATTTCTGAAATTAAGGGGTTGTTTAAATGATTACTGCTGAATCTTTTTCAGAAGCCATAATTTCGGGAGCTAATAATATATTTAAAAATAGGGTACATATAAATGAATTAAATATATTTCCTGTTCCTGACGGAGATACTGGGACGAATATGTCTATGACGATTCAGGGAGCCGTAGATAAAATAAAATCTGAACATAAAAAAATCAGTGAAATATATAAAGTTGCTGATATGTTAGCTTCGGCTTCATTGCGAAGTTCAAGGGGTAATTCTGGGGTAATTTTATCTCTTATATTCAAAGGTTTCGCTCAAGCGTTTGCTAATTTAGAGGCCGCTAGGCAATGTGATATAATTAAAGCTTTTGAATTGGCCACTAAAAATGCTTATGACGCTGTTTCTAAGCCTACTGAGGGTACAATGCTTTCTGTTATACGAGTTGCCTATGAAGACGCTCGTGAGGCGTTTAATTCGGGCATGGACAGCGTTTTTATTTGGGAACAGGCATGTTTAGGCGCACGTAAAGCATTGGCTAGTACTCCGGAATTATTGCCTGTTTTGCAAAAAGCTGGTGTAGTAGATGCTGGCGGAAAAGGCTTATGTCTGATCCTAGAAGGCATGCTTTCTGTGTTCAAAAATAACATAATTATTGATAAAAATGTGGAGGATTCTGTTACTTTTGACGATGATTTTAAAGACGCTGTTTCAAAATTCGATGATGATACTAACCATATATATTGTACGGAATTTATAATAGGCAAAGCTGTTAATAGCGGAATTAATGAAAATATTTGCGCGAAATTTAAAGAATCGCTTGAAATAATTGGCGATTGTGTTATAATATCAGAAGATAATGATATAATAAAAACACATGTTCATACGGATTTTCCACAAAAAGTATTAGACTTGGCTTTGAAAATCGGTGTACTTTTAACAGTGAAAATCGAAAATATGATAGAACAACATAAACGTATGTTAGAAGCGTCGTCTGTTCGCAGTACTGAGGAGGTTATTGAAGGGGCTATAAATTGCGAAATTGATCCTAATGAAAAAATGGGAATAGTTTCGGTAGCTTGCGGCGAGGGCTTAATTAATGCATTCGTAGACTTAGGTGTAAACAAAATAATTGTTGGCGGTCAGACTATGAATCCCAGCGCCGGAGAGATTGCTGATGCGGCATTGAGTGTCCCGGCGAAGGTCGTGTTTTTGTTGCCGAATAATAAAAACATACTTTTGGCCGCCGAACAAGCTACAGAGCTTGTAAAAGATCGGGAATTGATCGTAATTCCAAGTAAAACTATTCCGCAAGGGCTTAGTGCTCTTATGGTGTATGACCCAGAGTTGGAAGTGCATGAAAATATTCATGCTATGAACCAGGCTATGGAATTAGTTAAAACTGGACTTATAAGTTATGCCGAGCGAGATGCTGAATTTAATGGTATTAAAATCAAAAAAAGTGACATACTAGCTTTAAACTGCGGAAAGCTTGCTTTTAAATCTAAAAGTCCGATTGATGCGGCGTTTAAATTGGTTAGAATTATGGCAAATAAAAAAACAATGTTTGTTAATTTAATATACGGTCGGAATGTCTTGGAAGATGATGTCGTAAATTTAAAGGAAAAGTTAAAGAAAAAGTTCCCAAATATGGAAATACAGACTCTTAATGGCGGAAATGAGATTTATTATTTTATAATTTCTGTCGAATAATAAAAAAATAGGTGTGAAATATGAAGTCAAAAAATAAACAGAATTTTAATATTAGTGAATATGATACAAAAATTAATAGGTTCGGAGTCTCAAATATATTGTTATTTAACAAAAATATCGAGTGCCTGTTTATCGAAAGTTTTGATTTTTTTGCGCAAGATTCTAATTGTGTACGAATTTTGGAATCAGAAAATACTGTAATAAATTAAATAGAAAAGAAATAACTCAAAGAAGGTGTTTGATATTATTCAAACGCATGTTAGTACCGAAACCGACAGACAAACAAAATTCGAAGAGTTAGAATCTCATGAAATAAAAAATATATCTAAATCTAGTCATATTGAACAAATAATAATACAAAATTTAAATATTTTTTATGGAAAATTTCATGCATTGAAAAACATAAGTATGTCTATTAAAAAAAATACAGTCACGACTTTCATAGGCCCTTCAGGTTGCGGTAAGTCAACTTGTTTAAAGACTATAAATAGAATGACTGATTTTGTGCCATCGGCGAAAATGTCGGGTTCGATTATGATAGATGGCCAAGATATATATAGCCCTCAAGTTGATGTATCTTTGTTGCGTAAAAATGCAGGCATGGTGTTTCAAAAACCAAATCCATTTCCAATGAGTATTTTCGATAACGTAGCTTATGGTTTACGTGCTCATGGGATCAGAAAAAAACATGATTTAAATATAGCAATTGAAAATTCTTTAGAATCAGTTGGCTTGTGGGATCATGTTAAAGATAGATTAAATGAGCCAGCTTTGGGTTTATCCGGAGGTCAACAACAACGTTTATGCATAGCCCGCGCTCTTGCGGTGTCTCCTGAGATTTTGCTTATGGACGAGCCTACTTCGGCGTTGGATCCTATTTCTACTTTGAAAATTGAAGATTTAATACTCCAATTAAAAAACCAGTATACTTTTATAATAGTAACTCATAATATGCAGCAAGCCTCCAGAATTTCCGATAGAACTGCTTTTTTTCTGTCAGGTGAATTAATAGAATTTAATGATACATTTTCTTTTTTTAATAATCCTAAAGATATTCGTACTGATCAGTATATTACAGGGAAATTAGGTTAAAAATTTATATCGGAAATGCAGTGCTCGAAACTGCTCATATACAACCAGTATGTTACACGTTTATGTGCTCTTTTTTTTCGCGAAATTTACAAAAATAATTCAAGTTTATGATAGGTATATTATTATTATCATGGTTTTTCTTTTTTTAACATATCAAGTTCATCCCGAAATACAGATGCGGTTTCATAGTCAAGACGTTCGGAGGCTTTCAACATCTGAGATTCTAGATATTTTATCATATTTGTTTTTTCTTTTTTGCTCATTTTCTTACCAGTACTCTTTTTGTTTTTTATCGAAATTTCTAAAATTTCTGATATCGGCTTTACTATCGTTTTAGGTATTATATTATGCAGAGTATTATACTCGATTTGAAGCTTACGGCGCCGCATGGTTTCTGTGATCGCGAGAATCATGGATTTTGTAGCATTGTCACAATACATTACGACCTCGCCTTCTGAATTTCTGGCAGCTCGTCCTATATTTTGGATTAAAGATCTATGAGTTCTCAAAAAGCCTTCTTTATCAGCATCTAAAATTACTACTAACGAGGCCTCAGGAATATCAAGGCCTTCTCGCAATAAATTAATGCCAACAAGAACGTCGATTATGCCTAGGCGTAATTCTTTTATAATTTGCATTCTTTCTATAGTTTCTATGTCGCTATGCATGTACTTTACTTTGATTTGTTTATTAGATAAATAGCTAGTAAGATCTTCAGCCATCTTTTTCGTCAAAGTTGTTATTAAAACACGCTTATAACGTAAAATAGTTTTATTTATTCTTTCTATAAGATCAGCCATTTGACCAGGAGTCGATTCCGTATCTTCTTGCATGTTTTTTTGTGCAAGTTCTATAATTTCTTGAACACTTTTATCAGTATTTATATCTTCGAATACTATTCCATTTTTGGGAATTTGACTTACTTTGTCAATTGGCATTAGCGTTATTTTTGGGTCAACTATACCTGTAGGTCTAATAATTTGCTCTACAACTTGTGCACTTTGACTAAGCTCGAAATCCCCAGGTGTCGCACTGACAAAAATTATTTTATTAATTTTATCATAAAATTCTTCATACGTCAAGGGCCTATTATCGGCGGCAGATGGCAACCGAAAGCCATAATTTACTAAATTTTGTTTACGAACACGGTCTCCAGCGTGCATCGCATGAACTTGCGGCAATGTTACGTGGGATTCATCTATGAACATCAGGAAATCTTTAGGAAAAAAATCAAAAAGTGTAAACGGTGGCGTGCCAGGAACTCGTCCAGCTAAAATTCCAGAATAATTTTCTATTCCTTTACAAAAACCGATTTCTGTTAACATTTCAATATCATATTTAGTACGCTCCTGAATTCGCTGGGCTTCAATAGATTTGCCTATATTTTTGAAATATTCAACCCGTTGAACCATTTCAGCTTCTATCATATCAATAGCAGAAATCAGCTTATCTTTTGGGACAATATAATGCGAAGCCGGATACACCGCAACATGCTTTAAATATACAGAAACCTGGCCTGTTATCGGATTAATCTGACTTATGCTTTCTATTTTATTATTAATAAATTCAATTCTTATCGCCCGTACAGAAGTTTCAACTGGGAAAATATCTACGATATTATCACGAACACAAAAATTGCCCCGCTCAAAATTTTTTTCACTGAATTTATACTGAATTGACTTTAATTTTTCAATAAGATCCTGAATATTTTTAGCCATTCCGGGGCGCAAAGAAATCACCATTGATTTATAATCATAAGGATCTCCAAGATTATAAATACAAGAAACGCTTGATATTATTATTACATCATTTCTTTCAGCGATAGCAGACGTCGCAGAATGCCTAAGTTTATCGATTTCATCATCAATAGCTGAATTTTTTTCTATATACGTATCAGTAGCTGCTATATATGATTCTGGTCGATAATAATTATAATAACTCACGAAATATTCAACAGCATTATTTGGAAAAAACATTTTAAATTCGGCACAAAGCTGTGCGGCTAAAATTTTATTATGCGCTAATACTAACGTAGGCTTATTTAATCGTTCGATAATTCCCGCCATAGTAAAAGTTTTTCCCGATCCAGTAACTCCTAAAAGAGTTTGTTCTTTCATGCCGTTTAAAACCCCAGAACTAAGCTTGTCTACAGCTTGTTGCTGATCTCCTTTGAAAGTAAAATCGCAAGAAATTTTAAAATCATTTTGTATATTTTCCATAAAAATACTCACTTAATTTTAATAATTAAATAATTTTTAACCTAAACATGTTCATAAAATAATTATTAATAAAATCTATAATTTATAATATTTTTTTTATTAAATAAACAAATATTTTGTATAATTTTAACAAAAAATATTAATTTAAACAAGCTCTTCAACTAAACAAAGCATTAACAAATTCAGTTGGATTAAACTCCTGCAAATCATCAATTTTTTCACCAATGCCGATATATTTAATAGGAATCCCCAATTTATCTTTAATAGAAATAATTGATCCTCCACGCGAGGTGCCGTCTAATTTTGTAATAATTATCCCAGTTATATCAAGAATTTTTGAAAACTCCTGAGCCTGAATTAGTGCATTCTGGCCCATAGTAGAATCTATTACAAGAAAAGTCTCATGAATAATAACTTTTTTGGTATTATTAGACATATTTTTTTTGATAATTCTATTTATTTTAGACATCTCTGCCATGAGATTTTCTTTGTTATGAAGCCGACCCGCTGTATCACAGAGAATGATATCATAGTCATTATTTTGAGCGGTTTCAATAGCTTTAAATATAACAGCACCAGGATCCGATCCCTCTGGTAATGTGATAATTTCACAATTTATTTTATTAGCCCAAAATTCGAGTTGCTCAATAGCAGCGGCCCGAAAAGTGTCGGCAGCAGCAAATAAAACTTTATGATTATTATTTTTTAAGTTAAATCCTAATTTGCCTAAACTAGTAGTCTTCCCAGCTCCATTCACACCGATGAATAATTTTAAAGTAATAGAATTTGTGCTTAATTCACTAAAATTTTCAGTTTCTTCTAAAATTTTTATTATAATTCCCTTGAGAGAATCTATAACTTCCGCAGGATCTGATAATTTATAACTTTTAATTTCATCTCGCAAATTATTTTTTATTTTAGAACTGGTCTCTACGCAAATATCAGAAGATATTAAAATTTCCTCAAGATTATCCAAAAAATCTTCATCGACTTTTAAAAAAGCTTTAAATAAACTTTCTATTTTACCAAAGAGTTTATCTCTAGTTTTTTTAAACTTTTCTTTTATTTTATCAAAAAAGCTCAAAAAGCCTCACCTTTCAGAATTAATAATCATAACTGCCTGTTTAGCGGCCTGTTGTTCTGCTTCTTTTTTACTTTTACCTATGCCTTGACTAATTTTTTTGCCATCAATTATTAACTCGACAGTAAAAAACTTATCATGATCTGGGCCAGTAACATTAATCAATTCGTAACAAAGTTCTTTATGTTCATCGACCTGAACAATTTCCTGTATTTCTGTTTTATAATCTTTACAAAAATCTTCATCAGAATTTTGTATCTCGTTTGAAATAAATTTAATTATTATTTTTTTAGCCTGCTCTATGCCGCTATCCAAATAAACAGCGGCTATCACAGATTCAAACACATCTGCTAAAATAGAAGAACGTTCTCTACCGCCGCCGCGTTGCTCACCATGACTTAATCTTAAATATTTACCTACTTCTAATAAAATAGAAAATTTTTTCAGCGTCTTTTTGCAAACTAATGCTGCACGTAAACGTGTTAAATCTCCTTCGGGCATTTGTGGAAAATTAACATAAATATATTCTGAAGTCACAAATTCTATTATAGAATCACCTAAAAATTCAAGTCTTTCGTAATTTTCACCACTGCCGAATTCGTTCGCAAACGAAGAATGCGTTAATGCATTAATTAATTTTTTTTTATCATTAAAATCATAGCCTAAATTTCTCTCGAAACTTAATAAGTCTATTTTTTCATTTCCATGCAAGGAGCCAGCCTCCTTTTTGTTATAAATATATAAAAATCTTGATTATAATTCACTTAATTTTGTTAATTTCGCAAACTTAGAGAACATCTTTTTGATTCCTATATTTTCGAATTCAATTTCTAGAAAAGTATCTTGGCCCTTTAATGTAGAAGAAATCACTACGCCTTTTCCGAAAACCCTATGATTTACACTTTCACCAATAGAAATATTATCGTTGTCATTTACAGCCATTTCTACGGCTTTTGTCTCCTGAACCATTTGCCCAAAATTTCTAGCCGATATCACAGATTTAATTCTTACTTCGTATGCCGACGCCAATTTTTCTTCGCCTGATTTAGGACGCCCCCAATCACGAGATTTAACGGTTTCTGATACGTTTTTAGGAATTTCAGCTAAAAATCTAGAAGGCTTATTATATGCAATATTGCCAAACGTCATACGACTTGTGGCATGCAAAATATATAACTCACTTTTAGCCCGAGTCATAGCAACATATGCTAATCTGCGTTCTTCTTCGACATCTTCGGGCTTAAATGAACACTGAATTCCAGGGAAAATCCCCTCTTCAAATCCAGGAATAAAAACTATAGGAAACTCTAGGCCTTTAGCTGCATGAACTGTCATTATAGTAGCCATGCCGAATTCCTCATTTGTCTCTTTCATAGGATCTCCGACTAACGAAACTTCTTCTAAAAAGCCATGCAACGTAGGCTCTTCTGTTTCTTCTTCATATCTCGAAATCGCACTTGCGAGCTCTTTTACGTTAGCCAATCTAGCTTCATAATCTTCATTTTTTTGTTGCAAATAATCTATATATCTAGTTCTTTCCAGAATTTCATTATACAAATCTGTTATGCTTTTCCTCCGTTTGTAACTCTCTATAAACGACAAAATAGTATCAACAAATTCATTAATTTTGACACAACAACGTTTTAAACTTTCATAATCACCAGTATGTTTCATTATTTCAAACATAGACTTATGCTCATTCACAGCTATCTCAGTGATTACGCCAATCGTACGTTCGCCTATCGCCCTTTTAGGACGGTTAATTATGCGTTTAAGCCTGATTTCATCATTAGTATTATATACTATACTTAAATACGCTATTAAATCTTTTATTTCTTGCCTATCATAAAATCTTACGTTCCCAACTACTTTATACGGCACCCCGCCACGAGTCATAAGTCTTTCGATTACATTTGACTGTGAACTCATTCTGCACAACACAGCAAAATCCGAATATTTAAAACCCAAATTCACTTTTGCTTTCATTTCAGAAACAATAACATCGGCCTCATTATGCTCACTATAACATGTCTGAATTTTTATTTTAGAACCCTCTACATTATCGGTCCAAAGTACCTTGCCTTTTCTGCTTTGATTATTCTCAATTACAGAATTAGCAGCTCCTAATATATTCTTAGTTGACCTATAATTTTGTTCTAATCTTACAATCCGAGTTTTTTTATATATTTTCTCGAAATTTAATATATTTCCAATAAGTGCTCCCCTGAATTTATAAATACTCTGATCATCGTCCCCGACTACACAAAGATTGCCATTTTTGCCCGCTAATTTATTAATTAGCAAACTTTGCAATGCATTAGTATCCTGATATTCATCGACTAAAATATACTTGAAAATTTTCTTATATTTAAACAAGACCTCTGGGAAATTATTAAATATTACAATCGTATTAAAAATAAGATCATCAAAATCCATGGCATTAGCGTCTTTCATGCGAGTTTGGTATAATTTATAAATTTCGCCGATTTTAACTAATCTATAATCATCCTCATATTCTTGTTTAAACTTCTCCCAGGTCATAAGCTGATCTTTCGCTTTAGAAATAACCGAGGCACTGGATTTAACAGAAAAATTTTTTTCGTCTATATTTAACACTTTTTGGGAATCTTTTATTAATTTTTTTGTATCTTCTGCATCATAAATAATAAACCCCCGAGAATATCCCAGTTTATCAGCATGATCTCTTAAGATACTAACACACAATGAATGAAAAGTACACGCCCGCACATAATCTGCCGCAGCACCCAATTTAGATTTTATTCGTTCGCGCATTTCGCCTGCCGCTTTATTAGTAAAAGTAATAGCAAGAATATTTTCAGGCTTAATTTTATCGAACTTAATATAATCACTAAAATCGCTTAATTTTTTTGATTTTTCATAACCCTCTTCCAACATATTAACTAAATTTTCGTCTAAATTTTCAGGAATATCATTACTTTTGTACAAATTTCCATAGAAAACCATATTTGCTATTCTGTTAACAACAACAGTAGTTTTCCCGCTCCCTGCACCTGCGAGTACGATAAGTTGACCATTTACACAAAAAACAGCTTCACGTTGACGTTCGTTCATATCAGAAAACTCAAGATCCATAAGCTTGATTTTTATAATATTATATCTTTCTATTAACGAACTCACCTACAAACACCACCTAATTTATTTTATAATCTTCTTTACGAATTATAACACATATTTTTACCAATGCAAATTTATTTAAATATTTCCCCCTCACATGTTCCGATAATTCCTGCGGCATTAGCTTCATCGGTATCAATATGCGCCGCTGGAACAAAATCATCGCATACTCTGATTATAACATTATCAAAAACTAGGGATCTGTATTCGCTTTGTATTCTAAGATAACACTGTTCTTTATCTTTATAATTACATCTATCCGCCTTACCTGGATCAAGATGCACATGCCTGTGAGATACTATCAACCCACTATCTAATGTTATAGACCCACGAGGTCCTATTAATCTACACCCCGGGGTATCTTTCAAATCACCAGATTCTCGGATTGGCACTTCGGCATTAAGATACCGACCATCAGTAAGAGTAATTTCGACCTGACACAAATCGCGCACAGGGCCCAACACAGCCACATTGTTTATAATTTTATTGCCGCAACATATACTCACACGTTCATTCAACAAAAACTGATTCGGCTGAGAAAGGTCCCGTTTTTTACTTGAATTGAGATCAAATTCTTTCCCAAAAATCGACTCTACAGCCCTACAACTAAGATGCACATGTCGAGCTGACACTTCGACTTGGATTTCCAATAAACATTCAACTCCTGGCGCTCCAAAATAAAAAAATACAAAACCAATTAAAAATTATTATAGGCTTGTAATTTAATATTGTCAATATTTTTTTCAGGTATTTCTAAAAAATATATAATAGACCTCTTTCAAAATTAAGATATATAAGCTACTCAGTTTAAAACAATATGTAATATAAATTAAGCAATAACATATTCCAACCACACGAGAGAAATAATCTTAAAATACCTCGTAAAAAGCAAGACTTATATTATCTATGTTGATATATGTGTCGTATATAAGTACATGAGACCTGTCCTAAAACTGACTATTTTTGCAAATTTCATCGTTAATTCGGGGCTCAAAATTACTCACATACAACCAGTATGCTCCACGTTTTTGTGCTCGTTTTTTGTCGAAATTCACAAAAATAATTCAGTTTTAGGACAGGTCTAATTGTTAAAATTTATCTCGGTGGATTATCTCGGAAAACACCTTCGTTTTGTAAAACAAGAGTTTCGATTAAAACTTCAGAGCTATCCGCCGCTAAACTGCCGGGCTCATAGCGACTAGGCCAGGCCTGAAGGACTGTCCAGCTAGCAGTTACAGTAGCTGCATTGTCGAAGGTTCGAATAACGCCATCAACAGGGGTCAGATTGGAGCCTTCTAAATATGAAGTAAAAAAATTGTATAAATGCATTTCTGAATATAAACCTTTTGTTAAGTTTATTTCATTAAACGTAACTAGGCCGGGAAGTTTCCGCATAGTTAAGCGGCCAAATGCTCCTTCTCTGTATTCGGTGCTAGCAACTTCTATACCAAAACCCTCCACGGTTTTAAATGATGCTGTTCCTAATCCGGCAAACTCTACAGTAAATCGAAATCCACGAATCGGGGAGGCTAATGCGTTGGTAGCAATTGCTATAGTTGATAATGTCCCGGCGGTTGATAGGTCTTGTTTAGTTGAATTTGGATCAGCCACTGTCTCTCATCTCCTAATTATTTATTTGCTATTTTTTAAAAAAATCTCATTTATTCTCCCCCTGTCTTTTGTGTTATTCTAAATATGACGAATTCTGCGGGCTTTACTGGCGCAACACCTATTAGGCATATAAGTCTACCGTTGTCTATATCATCTTTTGTCATCGTATTCGGGCCGATGTCAACAAAAAACGCTTCATCAGCAGAGTTGCCTACTAACGCTCCTGACGTATATACTCCTGCTAAAAATGTTTCAATCGTATTTTGGACTCGGCTCCAGAGACGCGTATCATTAGGTTCAAATACAACCCAATTTGTATTAGCTTTAATCGATTCTTCAAGATAAATAAATAATCTACGAACGTTAACATATCTCCAAAGTGGTTTAGAAGATGCAGTTCTTGCGCCCCAAACTCTGATACCAGCCCCTGGGAATTTCCTGATAGCATTTATGCCCTTAGGATTCAAAAAATCTTGTTCAGCGCTTTGATAATAAACCGAAAGGCCTGTACAATTCGACACAACTTCATTTGCGGGCGCTTTATGAACTCCTCTAGAATTATCACTTCTAGCATATATTCCAATTACAGATCCTGACGGTGGAATATATATATCTTTTTTATCTAACGGATCATAAACTTTTAACCAAGGATGATACATAGCACAGTAATCACTGTCTACAATATCGCGATGTTTCATAACATCCGCAGGCGTTTTCGCATCAAGAGGCATATCTAAGACAGCAAATCTAGATGCCAACCGTTCACAATGCGACACAAGAGCTAATTGTACATTCGGACTTGTAATCCCAGGAATAGCCATGATACTAACATTTGGGATATCTAAAAAAGCCTGAATACCAGTACGAGATCCAGGGCCATCATCTTTACCGATAAAATCACCATCATTCAAATTAGTTGCCGTGCCATTAGCACCTCCGGTCAACGTAACTTTAATTTCCTCTTCTTCTGTGGTTTCGGCCCCAAACGCAGTTTTAATCACATCGAACGGACTTTTCGATTCTTGTGGCGGCTTCGCTTGTATAGAAACCAAGTCTGATTTTGAAAGTTTTTTATCTATATAATCAGGCGAAGATATATTAAACGAAACATTTTCATATTTTTCGGTTATATCACCACATTCTATAATTACATTAATTTCATTTGTTTTAACCAAAACTTTAGGAATCAAAGTATCATCTACTACTGTCCCAGTGAACGGAGTACTTACTGTAACTACACCCTGAGCCACATTTGTAACGACAGAATACTGCGGGTCACCTTCGCCTTCGAGAGAAATCACATCGCCTTTAATAAATCCAGCGCCATTTTTTAATTTATATTTGCCTTCACCCAAATCTTTTATTATTTGAGTTTTACTATTATTATTCTTAGAAAAGCTAACAGTAATTCCGTTCCCCCACGCTCCACTACTAGAGGCTTCAATAGCTAAAATATCGCCATTTGCAGACGCTGACTTTGCAACTTGCGCATCATTAGGTGCAACTCTAATAACAAAAGCTTTTGAACCTCCATTTGCAAAAAAATGATTAATCGCATGAGCTAAAAACCGATAATCTCCGAATTCATTTCTTTGTAAATATCCGCCAAATTTTCTAGTAAAATCCGCAGCGCTTATAATTAATTCAGGCGACCCTATAGTAGGCCCCTTTTCTGCAACTCCAACAAATCCCGCGATATTAGTACTGGCCCCTTGCATGGGAGTAGGTCCGCTATCAAATTCTTCGACATAAACACCTGGTGATAAATATTCTGGCATAATTTCGGCTCAAAAAAGAACCATTCAACTCCTTTCTCCGTAGAGTATTTATATATATTAACCAAAAAAAATCATAAATTTATCAATTTTTTGAAATAATTCAAAATAAAATCTTTATCATAAGAACTCAAATTATAACTTTCTAAAACTTCGAGAGCGGTTTTAGCACAATCTAGCTCCCCTGATTTTAAAATTTCTTCTAATCTTTTTTTCAAGATCCAAATTATATCATGCCCTCCAGGCACACCAATAATACGATTTTTAGATTTTTTAATTTCATCAGAGTCTTCAAATTTTTTTAATTTATGTTTCAAAAATAACTCAACGAATTTCTTTATTTGCTTATAAAAATCTAAATTATCATTTTGTTTTTCTTTTTGCACAACCCTAAGATCACTGATAGCACTTTCGACTTCAGAACTTCTTTCAACGCCTGATGTTCTTAATTTTTTAATATCTTCTATAGTTTTATTATCTTCATCATTATCATACAATACGTTATAATTAGTATTCAATTTATTGTCCGACTTATTTTCATTTATCTCTCTAATTTGGCCACTTTTTGCATCATAAATAAAACTAGAATTATTATATTTTATGTTTTTTTCGTTTTTAGATTCAAAATTCCTACCCAAGTAATTATGATCATCTTGGAAACCTTTTTCAACCAAATTTTTCTTATTTAACTTTGAGTTTTTAGACAAGATTGTAAACCCAAATTCAGTTTGTTTTAATTTATCATATCCGACAGAAATCACACCAAATTTGCTTTTAAAATACCCAAGTCTATCTGAAAGTTTACTATGTTTTTTCTCTTTAGAAGGAACAAATTCATGCAATTTTTTTTTTCTTTTAAAAAAGCTATTTTTCATTTTTTCACTTTCATCGGACAAATCGATTCCTGGCTTTTTGAAATCTAACTCCCGAATAAAGTAATCATCCAAGGAATCTGGAGCTTCACGTTTTTTATCATTTTTTTTTTGTTTTTCATTAATTTTTTCATATTGACAACTCCCTCATATAAAAATACAAACAATAACAACAGAGCAATAAAAGTCTATTAAAAAACATAATAGTTTTCAATTAATTTTACATTAATTTTTATATAAATTAATATTAAATTTTCACAATTAACTCAAAATTATAAAACATTTTTTGTTGATTTTTGCCAATAAAATGATATTAATCATGATTTGCAAAGAAGCCTTAAAAACTCATACAAACTATTTTCATAAGAATAATTTTTTTTTCTCATCATAGAATTAACTGTTTATATTTTTTGTTAATTATGGGGGAATTAAATTGGTTATGAGGTTTCATAGAAAACAAGTAGTTTTAGCATCTTTAATTATGTCATTAGGAATCGCGGTATTTTTGAATTGGCAGCTTAATCCAAATAAAAATTTAACGACTACCGAGGTTCTTAGTTCTAATAAATTTACTGATAAAGGAATTATCAAAAAAATTATTAGTAAAGAAAATTTAGGCGAAGCTAGATATGTGAATTCTAATGTTGCTCCTGATGTACAAAATCCACAAAATAATACTAGTAATGATGAAAAAAATTCACATAATCATACAGAAGATAAAGAGGAAAACGAAAAACTAAAATTTTATACCACCGCTGAAACCAATAGAAAACAAATCTATGACCAAAATTTGGTGATTTTGAAAAATATGACCGATAAATTGAAAGATATTAAAAATGATCATGATGATCAAAAAGAACAACTTGCAAAACAAATTAATAAGCAAATTAAAAAAATAACTTCTATTACTCAGCAGCAAGCAAATATTGAAAACATAGTCTTGGGAAAATTCGATGGCAAATGCTTAGTTACGATTTCTGGCAATAGTTGTTTTGTTATTGTGACTCCTAAAGAATCAAATAATTTAGAAAATTTGGTGGAACAGATTATAGACGTGGTTCAAGGCTTAACTAATTTCGAACCCGATAATATTAAAGTTATTATTAAATAAATATTAATTAAAATATATTAGTAATATATCTGGAGGATCTATGGCTGAAAGCGAATCAAATAACGTAGAAATAATTGTAAAATATAATGGGAATATTACCGAATTAGCGAATGAATTAAATATTACTGTGGATATATTAAGCCCAAATTATGCAATTGTTGTCTTACCTCCTGACGTATTAGTTAGGCTTAAAAGTTATCCAGAAATTGAATATATTGAATATTCATCTAGAATTTCCCTAGGAACATCAAATACGATGTCAAACGTATGTGTAGAAGATGTTCACATGAGCCCAGGCTTTGACTTACGAGGCAACGGCGTTTTAATCGCTGTGCTTGATTCCGGTATAGATTGTACTCATCCGGATTTTATTGATTCTGACGGAAATACTAGAATTGTAAATATTTGGGATCAAGATGATACCACCGGATCTCCTCCAAAAAATTTTTCTTTCGGGACTGAATATTCCAAACAGCAAATTAATGATTCTTTAAATAATAACGGGATTATAAATCATAGTGATTTAAATGGTCATGGGACCGCGGTAGCTGGTGTCGCTGCAGGTAATGGTCGTGCTTCTAGTGGACAAAATTTAGGCGCTGCGCCTGAGGCATCTCTTTTAATAGTAAAACTCGCTGGAAATAAAACTACATTTTTTACTAGTACTGCAAATTTAATGCGCGGAGTTAAATATGCGATAGATAAAGCTATAGAATTGAATATGCCTTTGGCAATAAATATTAGTTATGGTAATAATCAGGGTTCTCACGATGGTTCAACTTTGTTTGATCAGTATTTAAACAGTATGGCAGATGTCTGGAAGACATGCATAGTTGTCGCTTCTGGGAATGAGGGAATCGCAAGGCATCATTTTGCTGGTAATGTCGTTACTGGGTCAATTGATGATGCTTCGTTTATTATAAAACCAGGGCTTACAAACATAGTTTTATCTCTTAGTAAAAGCTTTACTGATGTATTATCGTTTCAAGTTATGAATTCATCAGGGGAGCTAAGTTCCAAAATAAATTTAAACCAGTCTGTACATGCAATATATTTAAGTAACGTAGAAATTATTGTAAATGTAGCACAACCATCACCCTATTATGATGAACAAAATATCTCGTTTGTTTTCAAAGGCCTCGCCGGCGGAGTAATTCCCGATGATATTTGGACGATTCGGGTCGAAGGCATAAATGTTATAAACGGAAATTTTCATATATGGCTACCGGTAACAGAAATCTCTGGAACAGATACTAGATTTTTGGATTCTAATCCTAATTTAACTTTAACAATACCATCGACGGCTGAAAAAGTAATATCTGTAGGCGGCTATGATTCTTATAGCGGAGGCATGACCGATTTCTCAGGCCGAGGTGATTCTAATTCTAGAAATATAAAACCTGATCTTGTAGCTCCAGCAGTGTCTGTAACAGTGCCTTCGCCTGGCGGAAATTATACATCTTTAAGTGGCACTAGTTTCGCGGCGCCACATGTAACTGGGGCCTGCGCTTTACTTCTCGAATGGGGTATAGTCAAAAAAAATGATATATACATGTATGGCCAAAGACTTAAAGCTTTTTTGAAATTAGGCGCTACTCGCCAAAATAATCTAACATATCCTAATCCCATGTGGGGCTATGGAACATTGTGTCTACGCGAATCTTTAAATTTGGCTAATAAATATACAATTTATGATAACTCCGCGCTTTACAGTGCAATTTACTATGAAAATTTAATTAGCCCATCTATTCCTACGCAAAGTCCTGATGAGCCTACAAGTCTCAGCCAAGAACCTATTGAATCAACTACTCCGACCGAAACTTCATCAGATATAAACCCAGTTTTAGACGATAATTTCAGTGATTTTATTATTAGATATGATACGCCTACTAAAGCTTTGCTTCAACAATATAATGATATATATCACGATATTTATATTTCTTTGTTATTACAAGGAGATTATGCTATATGTCATATCCCGATAGACAAAAAAATTTATTATGCAAATATCATAGGCAAAAAAATATTTTCTGAAGAATCGATAATATGTGGCATAACTCAAGATTCCCAGGCACTAGAAGCCTCTGGAATAACGGCGGTAAAAAACCAAAATTATCTTGATTTAAAAGGCTCTGGAGTAATTATAGGCATAATAGACACAGGTGTAGATATTTTAAACATGAATCTCAGATATGAAAATAATTACACAAAATTTTTATATGCTTGGGATCAAACTATTGAAGGCAACCATCCGGAGGGCTTTTCATATGGTTCCGAATATACAGAGGACCAAATTAATGAAATTATAGAATCACAAAACACAGAAAATTTTAATCCAGATTCCGTGCCAATGAAAGACCCCACAGGCCATGGAACTTTTCTGACTTCTATCATGGCTGGGAGGACAACAACTGCTGGCAGCTATGAAGGTGTAGCCCCCGATGCAAGTTTAATAGCTATCAAGCTCAAAGAAGCAAAACAAAATGCAAGAGATTATTTCGGCATATACAAACAAAATGTTTCAGCATATGAGTCCACAGATATAGTAGCAGGCATCGAGTATATATTCAGAAAATCCATTCAATTAAAAAAACCCTGTGTTATAAACCTAGCATTAGGAAGCAATTATGGAGCTCACGATGGCTTATCATTTTTTGAGGCATATCTTTCAAATTTATCATTAACAAACGGTATAGGCATACTATCAAGCGTAGGAAATGAAGGAAACACATCCAAACATTTTGGTGCCCACATTACAGACACTGGTCAATCTCTCGACATAGAATTCAATGTTTCATCCGAAGAAGAAGGTTTTTCGATTACTCTTTGGACTATAGCGCCTGATAGAATATCACTTTCGTTAATAACCCCAATAGGAAATACCACACCACGCAATACATTTACAGTTAACGAATCACAAAGCTATAATTTCATATTAGAAAGCACAAAAATAGAAATCCAATATGCATTCCCTGATGACAAAAACGGGAACCAAAATATTATGATAAAATTTCAAAAACCATCACCCGGCCTTTGGACTCTTAGATTATACGGAGACTTAATTCTTGATGGTCACATAAACATATGGCTACCGATATCAAATTTCATAAACAGAAACACGGTATTTTTTGATCCTGACGTTGAAGATACAGTAACAATCCCATCAACAGCCAATAACGTCATAAGCGTCGGAGCATACAATTCCCAAGATAACAGCATATATATATCTTCAGGACGAGGCCCCTCAGCGGCTCAAAAAATAAGTCCTGAATTTGTAGCACCGGGTGTAAACGTCAATGGAATTTATCCATCAAACAGTTCCGGGACAATGACAGGAACCAGCGTAGCTTCCGCTATTGCCACAGGCGCTTCTGCTCTTCTAATGGAATGGGGTATCCTAAAAGGCAACGATGCCGCCATGAATACATTAAAATTACAATCTTATTTATTATTAGGCTGTTCACAAAATAAAGAAAGAATTACATACCCCGATGACCTATGGGGTTATGGTACTTTAAATTTAATAAACACTTTTCAAAGAATAAGATAATTAGGTAATATTAAACTAAAATTAACATAAAAATTCAATTAATTCATCTAATTTTTCCATACTTTCAGAAGAATCTAAAAAGAACCATTTAACATTTGGTTCTCTTTTAAACCAAGTTATCTGTCTTTTAGCATAATTTCTAGTATTTTTTTTAATTAATTCTATATATTCATCCAAACAAACCTGGTGATCCAGATATTCAGTAATTTCTTTAAAACCTATAGCAGAGCTTGCAGGCTGTGAAATTTTATAATTATTTTTAACAAACTTCACTTCTTCAACCAAGCCATTTTGTATCATTTTATCTACTCTATCATTAATTTTCTGATACAAAACTTGTCTATCGAGATAATTAAGACCTATTTTCAAGAAATCATGCTTAACAGAATTTAATTTAAGTTTAGAAAAATAATTATATTTAAAATCACAGGCATCGAACTTAAAATTATTTAACAAAGCAGAAATATAAAGCCCCGTTCCGCCGACAATAATTGGGATTTTACATTCACGCAAAAACTTAGATAATATTATATTCGCATCGCGAGTAAAAAGCGCAGAATTATAAGCCTCGCTAACAGACACATAATTTATAAAATAATGTCTAATACAATTCAACATATATTCACTAGGCTTATTACTACAAATATTCAATTCTTTATATACCTGAATCGAGTCTGCCGAGATAATTTCTGTATTAAGTTTTTCAGCTATCTTAAACCCGAGATCAGTTTTTCCAGTACTAGTAGGGCCCAAAATTACTATAATTTTATTATTAATCATATTTTTTTTTGTATTAATTCAACAATTTTTCCAATAAACTCAGCGACATTTATCTTACCAAAATTACCATACGCATTCACACTATTTCCACCTCCCTTTTGATCAAACCCTGAAAGCACTTGTTTTAAAATTTTTCCAGCATTTAAATTCAAATGAGACGCTACTGCCAAAGATACATAACTTTTAGTTTCTACAGAACCATCATCCGTAATCACAGCGATTACGCCCTTAATTTGTTCTGCTAATTTCGTCAACGCCTGTACTGATGGACGCTCATTGATTTTTTTGTATGCAAGTGGAATATCACAATCTGCATAAACAAGATCTGAATTTTCCAAATTTTTAGTATATTTTTTCACCCGCACATCTGGAACAGCCACTTTTTTTGATAATTTTTGCACAAAATCATCATAACTTGATCCTAAAATTTTAGTAGAATCATACAAAATCGAAATTTTATTCTGATAAAATTCAACAGCCTTTTCTCCAACAAAAGCTGTGATACGCCTTATTCCCTTACCGATATTTTCAACTGACTCGATAACAAAAAAGCCTATTTGAGAACTAAATTCAACGTGAGTTCCCCCGCAAAGTTCCTTAGAAACTATATCTGCACAATCTACAAACTCATCATTTTTGAAAACCACCACACGAACAATATCATCGTATTTTCCCGTAAAAATCGCAGTAGCACCGTAATTAATAGCTTGTGATAGTTGCATGATTTTAATCTCGCATTTCAAATTTTTTAGTATATATTTATTAACTTCTTTTTCAATTCCCAATATGTTTTCACGACTAATATTACCATCATAATTAAAATCAAATCTAAGTTTATTTTCATCCACCTTTGAGCCATGCTGCTCTAACTCATTTCCAAACATTTTTCTAAGCACACTATGCAATAAATGAGTAGCAGAATGAGCACGCGAAAGTTTTTTTCTTCTAGAAAAATCTAAACCAATAGTAATGCTATCGCCTACAGACAAATTTCCGCAACGCATCTCACAACAATGTACATAGACTCCATTTTTTTTAAAACAACCTGTTATATCTGCCAGAGTTATATAATCATAAGAAAATATAATGCCCTTATCATAATCCTGACCGCCGGCTTTTGCATACAAAGTAGTATTATTAAAAATTAAAAATACCTTTTTTTGATTAGAAATATTACATATTTCTTCGCCTGTATCTGAAAAAATTTTGTATATTTTAGCTGTAACTACCTCATTATCATAGCCCACAAAATTCGTTTCATTATCTGGAGGAATTTTACTATAAATTTTCTCTAAAACCTCATCTATACTGCGTTCAGACTTGTCAACGAATTTAGAAATATTCCTATGATTTTCTAGATTTTTATTATATTTTTCTCCATCCAATTTTAAATTATTTTCAAGAGCAAAATCCCGAATAATCTCAAATGGTAATCCAAAAGTAGTAACCAAATCAAACGCAAAATCGCCAGAAATCTCAAGATTTAATTTATTCTTATGCTCCAACAATTTTTCTAATCCATCCTGGACAACAGATTCGAATTTTGTAACTTCAAGATTAAACTGATCAAGAACAAACTTTTTATTTGTAATAAAATCCGGATAAATATCATTAAAATTATCCAAAATAAATTCAACCACAGGCAGCAAATTAGGTGAATATGTCATACCGCAAAAGTTAGATGTCTTCTGAGAAATTGCAATACATTTTCTTATCAATTTTCTAGGAATATACCCACGGCTCTCGTTAGCAGGCCGTATTTTCGAAGCAAGAATCAAAACAGTAGTTCGCAAATGATCGGTTAAAATTCTCATATTTTTCTCAAAAACTTCCTCCATATTTTGCGGTAAATTTCTGACATTAAAAAGCGCTTCAATCTGAAATTTAATAGGACTTAGGAGATCGGTTTCATACACAGAATCATGGCCTCCAATAACCATGGCAAATCTTTCTAAACCAGCACCGGCATCGACACTTTTAAAAGGAAGCGACACAAAATCCAAATTTTCGGTTTTATTAAGCATCATAAAAACGCCAGCGTTCCAAATTTCTATATATCTTTTAGTATCAAAATCACCAGAACCCTGATAATCAGCGCCAACTCCCGTGTCATAAAAAACCTCAGTACACGGGCCACAAGGACCAGTTTCCCCAGTTGGACCCCAAAAATTATCATCCATTCCAAAACTCAAAACTCGATTTTTATTTATACCTAATTCAATCCATGTTTTTTTAGATTCATCATCAAATTCAAGCCCTAATTCTTTGTTACCCGCAAACACAGAGACATACAATTTTTCTATCGGGATTCCTAAATTTTTAGTTATAAATTCAAATGCCAAACCGATAGCACCATTTTTGAAATATCTACCATTTATAGACCAATTCCCAAGCATATGAAAACTCGTCAAATGATGCCGATCACCAACTTCATCTATATCTATAGTCCGAATACAAGTCTGAACATTGCAAATTTCAGGGTTTACCGGCTTTTCTTTACCTGTGAAATAATTTTTAATCGCAGCCATGCCAGAATTTATAAATAACAAAGTAGGATCATTTTTGGGTATAATAGACGAATTATCAATTTTTAAATGCCCATTTTTAGTAAAAAAATCCAAAAAACTATTTATAATTTCACGCGAAGAAACCTCATGCATACATTACCCCCGAAACATTAACTAATATTTAACTTTGCAAATTAACTTCAAAAGCCCGACCTTCATCAAAATTAATTTTATAACGCTTATAAAGCATACTATTAATTTTAATAGTAACATCTTTTTCGCCTTGACTACCCCTAAATTGATATATCTTATAATTAACAACAGTTGGATCTATTCGCTCGCTACTAGTATACGTGCCATCCAAATAAATATCAACATAAATATCAGCCCCGAGCTCCGCGAATTTGCCAAACGGCACATTAATTTCAACATTTTTTTCTTTTGGTATTCCAGAACTAGCTACAACTCTAACCGCCGTATTTTGCTCGATTTCGACACCAGCCACCGGCTCAGATGAAATCACAGTATCTTTCGCATAATCACTGCCTTCATAAATTATATCGCCTGAAAATTTCAGACCAGCAGAAACAATAAGTTCTTTAGCTTCAGCAAGAGATTTCCCAATAATATCAGGCATAATAACCAATTTAGGCTCTGGACCTTTACTCACATAAACCACAACATTTGAATCTATCATGATTTTGGTCCCCTGCACCGGATCCGAATGAATCACCAATCCTGCTGGGATCAGCTCATCATACACAGTTTTTACTTCATATTTAAGCTTAATATTATTTAATTTAGCCAAAGCAGTCTCCTGAGTCAGCCCACCTAAAACAGGGACCTCAACTAAAACTCCAGAACTATTAACTTTCAAAACAATAGTAGATCCAGATTTAATTTTCTTAGACCCAGCAACAGGATCTTGTGCCAAAATCACACCCTGAGGCTTACCAGAATCATAAACCGAATCAATTTTCCAATGAAATTTATAATTTTCATTTTCAAGATCGCTCAAATGCATGCCAACAAAATCAGGAATATCCACATCTCGAGCACTACTTAAACCATACGGAGTAAACATAGTCATAAACATAAATGCCAAACAAAATAAAACGACAGTAATAATAATTCCGCTTGATATCATAAGTGCACGTTTTTTTTTGCCTTCAATTATTTGTTTATTTTTAACAATTTTTTCTTCTTCTCCAATTATATTTTTGTTAATATTACTAAAATTTATTTCAAATCCGCGCTCAAAATTTTGTATATCTTTAAACATAGACTCAACCTTTTGATATCTAAGCTTAACATCCTTTTCCATGGCGGTCAAAACTATCCCTTCCAAAGTTTCCGGGATTTCGGGATTTATCTTACTAGGCTTCTGCGGATCCATCTGGACTTTCATAAGAGCAACCGACACAGGACTAGCAGCCTCAAACGGTAATCTATGAGTTAACAATTCATAAAAAACAACACCCACAGAATAAATATCTGTTCTAACATCCACAGGCATTCCCTGTGCCTGTTCGGGTGAAACATAATGTATAGACCCCAAACTTTTTTCCGTCAACGTTTGAGTTTCATTTCTAAAAAACTTAGCAATCCCAAAATCGGCAATTTTAACAGACCCATCGCGCAAAAGCATAATATTTTGTGGTTTTATATCACGATGAACCAGCCCCTGATCATGAGCATGTTTCAACCCTAACAAAATTTGTTTAATTATACTAATTACGCTAGAATCCTCGATTTCCTGTTTAATTTTAATATATTCTTTAAGATTAATTCCATTAATATATTCCATAACTATATATTGAATTTTTTCCCCAAAACTGACATCTAAAATTTTAACAACATTCGGATGTGACAGCACTGTAACAGCTTTCGACTCAGTCCTGAATCTTCGAACAAACTCAGTATTATCTAAATATTCTTTTTTGAGTATTTTAATAGCAACTATTTCTTTTTCAATAAAATCAAAAGCTTTATACACAGTGGCCATTCCACCGATACCAATCAGCTCATGGATCCCATATCTAGCATCAAGTCTTTTGCCAATATATTCATCCAAAAGTTTCACCTCACTCATAAAAAATTAAAAAATTATTAACATAAATTTAATTTTCTGAGCTGCCCGCACGAAGCATTAATATCCACGCCAAGACTTCTTCTAATCGTAACACTTAATTTCATACCGACTAATATATTAAAAAACTTATTAATATTTTCCTTAGAACTAGGCGAAAATCCAGAACCTTCAACAAAATTAGCCGGAATAAGATTCACATGGCATAAGATATTCTTTATTAGTTTGCCCAAATTTAATGCATCATTTATACTATCATTAAAATCTTCTATCATTATATATTCAAACGTAATTCTATGATTAGTTTTTGATATGTAATATTTACAAGAATTTAATAATTCCGTAATTCCATAACGGTTATTCACAGGCATTATTTTCGACCTAGTAAAATTATTAGAAGCATGCAAAGAAACAGACAAAGAAACAGCCATTTTTTCACGCGCAAACATCTCGATCTTATCGGCCAGCCCGCACGTTGAAACAGTAACATGCCGCGCACCAATATTCATCCCTTTTTCAAAAGTAATCAATTTCAAAAAAACCATTACGTTTTCGTAATTATCAAAAGGTTCCCCGATCCCCATTAACGTAACATTATTAATTCTTTTACACAAATCTTTACTAACGACTTGTATTTGCGAAATCATCTCAGCGGCAGTCAAATTTCTAACAAAGCCACTCCCGAAGTTCGCGCAAAATCTACAATTCATCCTACATCCGAGTTGTGTAGAAATGCAAACTACAAGACCATAATTATAACTCATAACCACAGTTTCTATACATTCGGCGTCGCACAAACGCAATAAATATTTTATGCTACCATCAGAAGAAACCGTTTTTTTCACTATATCAAGATTTACAATTTCATATTCAAAATCCAATTTACGTCTAGTTTCAATAGGAATATCAGTCATCTCATCAAACTGCGAAACACCAGAATTAAGCCATCTAAATATTTGTAAAGCCCTGTACTTTTTAAAGCCTATTGCATTGAAATCTTTCTCCAATTCGCCAAAACTCATTGATTTAATATCTTTTTTAACTTCATGACCACTCCTCATACAAATCAAAACTCTCCACACTCTTTGAAAATTGTATTTATTTTTTAAAAAAGGTCAACTATTTTTTTAAAAAAACGAAAAAATATGTATAAACAAACATAAATATTAAAATAAAATTATAAAAAATATGAAAATATACAAAAAAATAAAAAAAAATTGCTTTTTCAAAAAATACATTTATTATTTACAATTATTAAGAAATATTTCTTAATTTTCAGCAATATTCGATATTTATAACTTTTTCTTTTATAAATCTCGACGCATAAATTAATTAATATGCATATTTTTTCGCTATAAAACCCGCATAAATTATTAATTATCCACAAAATTCACCGAATGAATTCATTTATAAAATCAAGGACTAACCCAATGTCTTTATACACTTCTAGCATAAAAGATTTAAAATATGTCGGAGCTAAAAGCGCGGTATTATTTAATAAACTAGGAATCAATACTATTGGCTCATTGGTGTTATACCGACCTATTAGTTATGAAAATTGGGCCGAAATTTCGAGTATATACAGCGCGACAGCGAACGAAGGCAATACAGTAATTCAAATAACTATAATTAAAGAATCAACTTATATTCCCACCAGAACTGGGAAAAAAATATACAGAATTATCGCAACATCAGACGAAGAAATTGTGAATATTATATTCTTCGATAATAAAAATATTGCTAAGTCATTAAAAACCAATGACACTTGTTTAGTCATGGGAAAAGTATTGGCCAAAAAGACGGCTTTTGAAATAATTTCACCTAAAATCAGGAACATTTCTAAGAATAATTCACAAAATTTCAAATTAGTGCCGATTTATGCACAAACTCAAGGGTTACCATCTTGGCGAATAATGCGAGCAATTCAGGAAGCTATTAAGCTTATTGATGTCAAAGAAACTTTACCTGAATTTTTGACAAAAAAATTTCATCTGATTTCGCTAGATTTAGCAATTAAAAAAATGCATTTTCCCGAGACATTCGAAGATGTAAATGCCGCAATAAAACGTTTAACATTTGAAGAATTATTAACATGGTGTCTTGCCATGTATGTCATAAAAAATAAGATACCAATTTGTCCATCAGTTATTAATTTTTTTAGTAAAAATTCACAAACAAATACTCAAAAAAATTCACAAATTTCCACGCCAGAGCAACTCTCTTTTTATAGAGACAAAAAAAATTATATACCGAAAAAAACAAGTTGTCAAGAAGAATTTAAAACATATCCTATAAAAAATTACTCAGATGAATTTCTTGAAACCGTTCCATTTCGCCTAACTAACGCACAAAAAACAGCAATAAAAGAGTGCACTCACGACATGATGTCACGTACATCCGCAATGAGACGCCTTTTGCAAGGAGACGTAGGTTCAGGCAAAACAATTATAGCCATGGCACTAGCCTATAATATTATAAAAAATGGTATGCAGTGCGCGATAATGGTTCCCACCGAAATTCTTGCATTACAGCATTATAAAAATTTTTCAGAAAATTTCAAAAATGTCAAGCATCTAGAGATCTCGGAATTTATATATATAATAACAGGTTGTACACCTAAAAAACAAAAAGATGCGATTAATAGGCGTTTGCTTTTAGGAATGCCAACTATTGTTATTGGGACTCATTGTCTTATTTCACAAAAATTAGAATTTACCAGCCTTGTTTTTGTGGTTACTGACGAACAACATCGATTCGGCATAGAACAGCGGTCTGCACTTATTTCTAAAGGTTCAAATCCGCATATGCTTGTAATGTCAGCAACCCCCATTCCAAGAAGTTTGGCCTTAGTTTTTTATGGCGATTTGGATTTTTCAATTTTAAACGAACTTCCTCCAGGAAGAAAAAAAGTTAAAACTTTTGTTATAAATAGCGAACAAAGATCTAAAGCGCTTGAATTTTTACATACAAAATTAAAAGAAGGTGCTCAAGCATATATTATATGTCCGGTAATAACAGACGAAATAATTGAAGAAAACAATATTAATTTAGTCAATAATGACAAAAAAAAATTAAATCTTGTTTCGGTTGAAAGTTATAAAAAAAAATTTTTGTCTGATGAATTTATAAAAAAATTTAAGACCGAAATTATACATAGTAAACTAAAAAAATTAGATAAAACTGAAATTATGAGTAATTTTCACCAAGGTAATATTAAATTATTAATATCTACTACAGTAATAGAAGTAGGTATTGACGTCGCAAATGCATCCGTTATGATTATAGAAAATGCAGAAAGGTTCGGATTAGCGACTTTGCACCAACTTCGTGGCCGAATAGGAAGAGGAAATCAAGAATCTTATTGTATTTTAATTTCAGAATCAAAATGGGGAGATGCTGTTAAAAGATTATCAGTAATGAAAAAATCAAACGACGGTTTTTATCTTGCTAGTAAAGATCTAGAACAACGCGGGCCAGGAGAGTTTTTCGGGAAAAAACAACATGGCAATTTTAACATTAATTTAATAGAAGCATTAAAAAACGATGAAATTATAAAAGATTGCAACCAAGCATCAAAAGAAATAATAAAAATAACTCCAGATTTATCTTTACTTGAAATGAAATTTATAAGAAAAAAAATAGCAAATCTTCTAGAAAGTATATAAAAATAACAAAAAAACAAAATAATAGGAATTTTATTATGCTTAATAACCAAAAAACTGTTTTCGTGTGCAACGATTGTGGATATACCTCAGCAAAATGGTCTGGAAAATGCCCGTGTTGTGGGCAAGGGAATACCATGGTTGAAGAAATTTGTGATAAATCAACAAAAAAAAGCTATAAAAATATAACAAAATATGAAAATCCACCTATAAAAGCATGTGAAATAGAAATTAACCAAAATATAAGATATAAAACAAATATGCCTGAATTCGATAAACTTCTTGGAGGCGGTTTAGTAAAAGGCTCATTAATCCTGTTAGGCGGCGCGCCAGGTATCGGTAAATCAACTCTATTATTACAAATTTGTAACAATATACAAAATATTGACGTAATTTATATATCCGGAGAAGAATCTGGGCAACAAATAAAAATGCGAGCATTAAGATTAAGCCTTGATTTAAAAAAATTGTTCATTTTAACTGAAACAGATATAGAGAAAATAATATTTTATATAAAAAAGCACAATCCTGGACTCGTAATTATCGATTCAATTCAAACTATTTGTAAACAAGATATAACATCACTACCTGGAAGTATATCTCAAGTAAAAGAATGTGCAAATATTTTGTTAGAATTCACCAAAAAAACAGAAATATCTATGATAATTGTTAGTCATATAAACAAAGACGGAGTAATCGCTGGCCCAAAAGTACTAGAACACATAGTAGACGTTGTACTATATTTCGATAATTTCTCAAAATAATTATATCCCAAAAACTTAACCAGATTCTAAGCGTGCAATAAGCCGAATTCTGTTAAAAGTGATTATCTATCTTGACCAAGTGTTGCCATCCTGGTTCATTGCCACCTCTGTATCAAATCGAGCAGATTTTTTCATGATACCTCACGGTGTTGCACCTGATAGGGTTTGCGTAGCTAATTGGTCATCCAATTACTGGTGAGCTCTTACCTCGCCTTTCCACCCTTTCTGCAATTATAAACCTAAAATTGCAGTGGTTACTTTCTGTCGCACTTTCCCTAGGGTCACCCCCGGCGGCTGTTAGCCGTTATCATTGCTCTGTGGAGCTCGGACTTTCCTCACAATAGACCCTGTTCGATATCTACTGCGCAATCACTCAACACACTTAAAATCTGGCTAAAATTTTGAATTATTAAATATTATATAACTTCATCTCCCTCATAAAAAACTTTTTATATATTCACCTTTTATATATTAACCGTTGGGTTCTTTAATGTCAATGATTTTTGATTCCATTATTTTAATTATGTCATTTTCGCTTAATTTTGAGAAAATATTAAATCTTTTTTGTGTACTAATACAAATAGTATGATATTCACACCACTCACAAATTTTTTTATTATTTTTGCAAATTGGATTTAAACTGAAATCTCCTGATTTCAAATCTTCAATCATTTTATTTATCAAAACTTTTGAATAATTTATAATAATCTCAAATTCTTTTTCATTGACAAATATATTTTTATTATTACAATTATTTTTATTCGATTTATTAATTCCAAATTCAGTAATCATACCTTCTTTAATGTCAGAATTATCTAAAATTAAACCTCTTATTTTGTTTTTTTTGTTAATTTTTTCTTTTATAATATTTAATTTTTTTGTATCATAAACATCAAAATTAGCAACAGATTGTTTGGTGAAAAAATAAAACATTCCAGCCGGAACTTTGTTTAAAAAAAAATTATCATAAAAATTGTTAATAATATACAAATAAATTATAATTTGAGCATTTATTCCATATAAAACATCTAATAATTCAAATCCTTCTGCACCTGTTTTATAGTCAATTACTCTGAAATATTTTATATTATCGGACTCACTTATGTCAATTCTGTCTATTTTACCGTTTATATTAATACCATTTTGTAAAAAATTTTCAACAGAAAACTCAAACTCTTTATAAGCTGGTCGGAACTTACTATTATCAAAATTGTATTTAATATCACTAAATAAATTCTTAATAAAATTAATTTGTCTAAAAATCAAATACTTTAATCTTTCGGATTTGTATTTTAAATCACCGAATTTTCTATTTGCATAATTTTTAATAGAATTATTTATAATTTGCAATATTTTTTGTTCATTATTAATATCTAAATAATTAATTAAATTTTTTTCTAGTAAAAAATGTGTCAACGATCCATGCTCGAGCGAATTAAATTTTATTTCTTCTATTTTTTTAGCTTTTATTACATATTCACAAAAATACGCGAATTTACATGTATAAAATTTGTTTATATTTGAACTTGAAATCAGTATTTTTTCACCTATTAATTTTTTAAAACTCGTTAAATCTTTTATTTTAAACCTGTTTTTATCAGACATATTAAATATCAAATTCATTTTTTTGCTAAATTTTTCATTATTATTAAAATATTTTTGTAAAAAATACACAAAATCAGACTTCTCATTTAAATTTCTAGATAAAAACTCAAATGCTTGCCTTTCTGTCCAAATATTTTTTTCATTAAAATCCAAAAAAGAATTCGTTTTAATTAGCGGGAAAATTCTTTTGATTTCCTTAATTATATCTCCTTCATATTCATCAGTGCCGCTAGACCAACTTACAAAAAGCTTTTCCGAAGGACTTGTAAGTGCAGAATATACAAAAAAAAACTCTTTAGCACACAAATTTTCAAAATTATCACCAATATTTATTCCTTCAGAAATAAGATTTTTAATTTCTAAATTAGTAAAAATACTATCTGACTCCACCGATAAAGAAAATTCACTATCTGAACAGCCTATCACAAACGCAACTTTTTTCGGGCCAAGGCGCATTCTTTCAACCGATGTAAATATTACTTCATCTAAATGTCTAGGAATAAAAGCAATGCATTTCGATTTGAATAAAACTGTTAAAAATTCACTAAAACGTTTAATATTAGTCTTTTCTGATTTTAACAAATTTCGAATTTCTTCTAAAGATTTTATTAAAATATCCCATAAACGCGCTTGCTCTTCTGCTAGTTTTTGTTCATTTTTGCTAATAAATATTTCGATTTGTTTTTTGATATTTTTAGGCACATCGAATTCTATAATTAGCTCATATAGACATTTGCATAAATTCTCAACAGTTTTATTTTTTTGTGAATTTTTAATAAAATTTAAAAAAGGTTTTACAATTTTTTGTCTTAATTTATCAAGTAATTCTAAATCTTCGTTATTATTTTTATCCAAAAATCTAAAATCATTGAGCCAAGCTTTGCCATTTATGTTATATACAAAACAGTAATTTTCAATAAGAGAAATTTCTTCTAAATTTAAATTCGTTAGACCTGATTTTATACATTTGAATATATCGTCAGAATTAAAATAATTTATAACTACCTCTAATGCAGATAAAACAAAAACTATTAAATTTTTGTAAAATAATGATTCTGGATTATCATGAAAATAAGGAATGTCATTGTTATCAAAAATATTTTCAAGGACATGTTCATAATTTTGTGCTTTCCTAGCTATGATAACAAAATCGCCATAAGAATAATTTTTTTCTATTATTAATTTCTTAATATTACACATAATAAAATTACATTCATCATAAATACTGGCGGCTTTATATAAAAAAATGTCATTAGGGCACTCTTTTTGATAACTATAAATATTTAAATTATCTTCAAATAAATTGGCTTCTAAAATCTTAAGATCTGAAGAACTAAATCGCTTGGTTGTGGATAAAAATTCTGATTTAATTAATTTTTCGGTATTTTTGGATAATAAATCGAATTTAAATCCTTGTTTTTTAGCTATATTTACTAATTTTCTTGCAGTATCTTTTATTGGTGCCTGCCAACTAAACAAATCATTTTTATAAATTAAGGAATCACATTTGAAAGTAATAAAAACCTCGGATCTTTGTATCATCAATTTTAAAATTTTAAATTGTGAAGCAGTAAAACTAAAAAATTCATCTATAAATACTATAAATCCAGAGAAAAAATCAGTTTTTTTGAGGAAATCATACAAAATATCGATCTCATCAATAGGATCAATAAATTTAGTGCTTATAATTTTCTTATATTCATTCGCTATTGTAATACTATCATTAATTTTATTTTTTAAAATAGTATTTGTGGTTTTTTTTGAAACTTTGGATAATTTACTAAAATTTATGCCGTTTTCACTATATATTTTGATGGTTTTGTATATAATTTCTAAAAACTCAATAGAATTAAAATTTTTTTTAAATAAATTAAGATCTAAAATAGAATTCTTGGTCGCAATATTAATCAGAATATTTCTAGTTCCTTCATCAATGAATTCTTTATTTGTTTTTCCGCCGATGCGGCGATAAACAAAATCCGAGAGCCTACTGAATTTCAGAACATTTATAAATTTAAATTTTTTTTCTCCTAAAAAACTAAGCAAATTATATTCATGCTCAAAAGAACTTTGATCAGGAACTAATAAAATAATATTTTGGTTATTATTACTAATATTTTGTTCAATAAGTTCTCTAATTTTAGTAGTTTTTCCACTTCCAGATCGGCCGAAAATTAAATTTAAAATTCCAAGCACATCCTATTTATCTGTGTAATTTAAATATAAATTATTTCGAGTTTTATTTTTTTTTAGTAAAATATTCCATATTCTTAACCTGTTGTATCTCTGGATTAAAATAAATGGTAAATTTATGATTATAATTATTATACTTAAAATTATGGATTTTTCAATAGTATTGATTAAAAATAACACGGGTATTATTGTGCAGGACATCGCATGATTCCACTCGCCTCTGTATGTTTCATTTAAAAAATCATATAAATCTAGAATGTCTTTATCGATGAATCTTTCTTTAGAATACCCGTTCACGCCTACATACTGAGGTAATTTTACTTTCCACTTTTTTATTTTTAATACATTTTCATAAAATCTTTTCTTTGATTTGTATTTAAATTCACTATTTTTTTTTTCTTTTTGTAGGTAAAATTGTGAATTAATACTAACACATATAATAAAAACAATTACATGCCAAATTAAAATAAACAAAAAATTAAACAAAATTTACACATCCGAATTTTATTTTTTATTGTCAATTGAAGTGTTAGTTAAACTTTTAATATTTTTTTTAATATTTTCATGTTTATTTATTAAATTATCATTAGTCGAAACTTTGTCTACCATTCTTAAAATTACATCTTTTATAACATCATTCACATTGTCTTGTTCATTAAACACGAAAATCACCTCTATTTAAAATTCAAAGCACTAATCTTTTAGTATTATAATGCTAAAAATTTACGTTTTAATAAAAAAAATTGTTGAAAATTTAATGATTTGTTAATTATCATACAGCAATAGAAAATAAAATCAATAAAAATTTGGTCGAAGTACATTCGTTAAATAGCGAAATACACAAAAAATAATACATAAAAAAATAATAAAATACAATGAAAAGAAATTTAATTTATTTTATATTTTTTTTGCAAGTGATAAAAGAAAATTTATGTAAAACAGCTCTAGACTGTTAACTTACATAATCTTCTATATATTCCTGTATTTGTTCATAAGTTGTAGCTTGAATCCCATTCTGTAAAAGCATTTTATCTAATTCGGCCAGTTCATTGAATTTTATTTCGGTCTCATGCAATGGAGTCTCGTTGCCAATTTTAAAAACAAAAACTTTACCGTTATGAGCCCGTAAAATATAAGGTTCAATTTTTAGGCTTGAGTCCTGCAAAGAATTTGCGATTTCAATCTGATCATAATTTTTGTCATATTGTTCTATATTTTCAAGATTATTATTATTAAATTTATGATAATTAAATAAAATAATTCCAAATATTAGAATAAATAATGAAAAAATAATACCCAAAATTTTATTTTTTTTTAGTAGAATATTCATAAAAATCACCAAAAATATTTAGAAAATTTTAGAATTCAGAATCTAAATTTTATTGTTCCCTAAATTTATCTGGTTATTTATTATTTAATTTAAATTTAATTTTTTGATAATAATAATTTTTTATTAATACTCATATGTATGCTAATAGAGTACATAAGTATTATTGTTTTTTCGGATTCGAATTTAGGAGGTGTTGGTAATTTTTATTGAAAATGACCAAATTTTCGTGAGTGCAATCATAAATTTAGGTTCAAAAATACGAATACCTCTTTTAAAAATTCCTAAAGAAATTAGCAGTAAAATATATGAAATTTGCTTGCGGACAAATAAAAATATTGTGCTCGAAACTCCAGAAAAATCTTATTTTTTGAATTCTGACGGTTCTCTTTCAGATGTTCCCAATGATAATATGATTTTAAATTCATTTGATATACAAGAAAATTTAAGAAATTTGTGCAATTTTTCGGTATATATGTTTCAGAGTCAAATAAAACTAGGTTTTTTGACTTTGCGCGGAGGTCATAGGGTCGGAATCTGTGGGACCGCTATTATTGTTAATAAAGAAATTATTAATATAAGCGAGGTTTCTTCTATAAATTTGCGAATTTCTAGAGAAGTTTTGGGCAGTTCTGACAAAATTTTGGAAAAATTAGGCGAAAATTTAGGAGGAACGCTTATAGCAGGGCCTCCTGCTAGCGGCAAGACTACTATTTTAAGAGATATCGCTAGAAAATTATCAACTCAAAATACCAATAAAATTACTAAAATAGTGATTATAGACCAGCGACGCGAAATTGCTGCATGTTATCAAGGGTCTCCGCAACACGATATAGGTTTTAGCGATGTCTTGAGTGGATTTTCCAAAAATGTAGGCATCATGCAAGCGATAAGAACTCTCTCGCCTAATTATATAATATGTGATGAAATAGGTACAAAATCCGATGTTGATGCCATATGCGAATGCCTAAACTCAGGTGTTGGAATCATAGCAAGCGCGCATGCGTTTACAGCCGAAGAGCTTACACATAGTCAAAGATTAAATTTGATTTTTAAATCTGGTGCATTCAATAATGTTGTATTACTTGACTCTAGGAATGCTCCGGGGAATGTTAAAAATATTTACGGAGTTGAAAATTTTTATGATAAAACTAGTCGGAGCGAGCTTACTAATGTGCACGGGTACTCTGATATCTAAAATTTATGTTCAAAAATTAAAGAACAAAATATTAATTCTAGATTTATTTAAAGAGTTTTTAATATATACTAAACAAGAAATTAACTTTAACTTAACACCTCCAGATATTATATTAAAAAATTATTTAATAAAATTCAAGTCAAATTTTGATTTTGAGTTTTATAATTATATAAAAAAATGTTCAGAAAATATGCAGACTGGTAAAAAATTTCCTGAAAGCTGGAAGATTTCTTTTTGTTATATTATCAAAAAAATGGATTTTTGCACAGAAATATTAAATATTTTCGAAAAATTTGGTGCAGAATTTGGTACTACAAACGCCGAACATCAAATTAATTTATGCGATTTCATAATAAATAAACTTGAATATTATAATAAAATTTTTCGTAAAGATTACGAAAAAAATTCAAAACTTTATTTGACTTTGGGTATGTGTCTTGGCGCGCTTGTTGCTGTTTTATTAATTTAAAATAATATTTATTTAATATTAATTTAATAAAAAGAAGGGAATCTAAAAATTGAATCTTGATTTAGTTTTTAAAATAGCAGCTACAGGAATAATAGTGGCAGTTTTAAATCAGGTTTTGATTCGCTCCGGGCGCGAAGAACAAGCTACTATGACAACTTTGGCAGGGCTAATTGTAGTCCTAATGATCATGATTAAAGAAATAGATATATTATTTAAAACTATAAAATCAGTATTTGGACTTTGATAATTATGAATATTATTAGTATCACTTTGTTTTGTATCGTTTCTGTTTTGATATCCATTTTGTTAAAAAAAGATCTACCAGAGTTCTCATTTTTGTGCAGTTTGCTATCTTGCGTAATAATTTTTATATTATGTGTGCCAGAAATAAACAAAATTATTGTCGAAATTAAACAATTTTTTAATTACGTTAGGCTTCCCGTAGAATATTTAAATATATTATTAAAAACCGTAGGTACATATATTTTAACTCAGTTTGCTTCTGATTCTTGTAAAGACGCCGGAAATCAGGCTTTAGCTAATAAAATAGAATTCGCTGGTAAAATTTTTATTTCAATAAATGCGTTGCCTATTTTTTTTGAAGTTTTGAGGACAATTCATATTTTTTTGGATTAAATTTAAAAAATTTTAGGAAGTTTTCACAAATGGATTTTAATAAAATAATCAAAAAATTTATATTAATAATATTTTTTTTCATGATTTTGAATAAAATTAATATATATGCATCCGAAAATATATATAATTCGCACGAATATAATAAGCAATTTAAAATTAGTGGTGCAGATAAACTTAAAGAAAAATTGCCTGAAAATATATTAAAATCTCTTGAAGATTTTGGAATTTATGATAATAATATATTAAAAATTACCAATATTAATATAGAAAAAATCATTATTTTTGTTAAAAATTCACTAAAAGAAAAAATCAAAACACCATTGAAAATAATTGCTTCTGTGATGGGAATAATTTTAATTTCAATATTTTTAAAATCTTTCATTCCAATTCATTCTGGTTCTAATTACGAAAATATATTTAATAAAATAAATACTTGTTTAATAATTTTAATTTTACTTACGCCTATATTATATTTCGTCAAGTATATTTCGGTAACATTGAGATGCGCTTCAGGATTTGTCTTATGCTTTGCGCCTATTATAAGTGGCATTGGCATAGCAACAGGCAAACCTATTGTATCAGCGTCCTACGGAGCAATAATGGCATGCGGATGCCAAAATATATACAATTGGTCTGAAAAAATATTCGAGAATTTTTTTGAAATATTATTAGGAATTTCTATTATTTCAGCTATTAATCTTGAAGTAAAATTTAATAAAATTTGCGATTTATTTTATAAATTTTTGTTATTTAGTTTATCTTTTATCTCAATAATTTTTACCAGTTTAATATCTTGGCAAAATCTAGTCTCAAACTCATTACGAAATACTTCGGAAAAAAGCATAAAATTTTTGTTTAACATAGTGCCGCTGATTGGCGGCATACTCGGAGAAGCCTCGACTGGAGTTGCTGCTTGTCTTGATATATTAAAGTCTACTGTAGGTGTTTTTGGAATGATATCAGTTTCAGTAATTTTTTTACCTCCTATTATAGAATGTGCTGTTTGGATACTTTCAATAAATATTTGCGTATTTTTAAGTGAATCTTTTAGCATTTCAAATATTTCTGTATTACTTAATTTGTGTGAAAAAGTAATAAAAATATTGTTCGCTTTCTTAATATTTTCGTTGACTGTGTTCATATTATGCACGACGCTAATATTAAAATAATAAAATTTAGGTGATTTTTTATGAATGACATAAAAGCTTGGGTATCTGTTTTTTCGTGCGCTGCATTTATATGCACATTCATAGAATTTATTTTGCCTGATAAAAATAAAAAAACAATAGTTAATTCGGTAATAAGTGGTTTTTTTTTGTTGACAATTTTGATGCCACTTCAAAAAATTGTTAGTAATATAAATTTAATAAAATTTTCACAAGAATATAATAATAATAATATTTGCGATTTTGAAAATAAAAAATTAACTCAGAGAATATTTAAAGCTGTGAAAAAAGACGCGAAATCTAAAATTTTGGAAATTTTAAATAAAAAAAGTATTACTCCAGATGATATTATCATAGATATTAATGAAAATTCTGAAAAAATTATTACTAAGATTAAATTAAATATTAGATTTTCAAAAATGGAATCAGAACTTGAAGAAATTATTAAAAAAGAATTAAAAAATTTAATCGAAATTCATTTTGAATTTAATAATTAGGAGACTAAAATGGAATTAATTAAAAAAATTCGTAATTTAAATATTAAAAAATTATTAAATAATAGAGAATTTGTTATTAATATTATTATTATCTTAAGTATAATAGGCGTTTTATTTATGACATTTGCTAAATTAACGAAGAAAAATTCTTTTAAATATATACAAAATTCACAAAATAATGAGGTAGATTATGAAAAAAAAATGAAGTATGATCTGGAAAATATTATTTCTAATATTTCAGGCGTAGGCAATACAAAAGTATTTATAACTTTCGAGAATACAAAAGAAATAATTTACGCTACTGAAGGTAAACAAAATAATGAGAAAATTTTTGATGAATCTAATGGTTCGGTTAAACGCAAAAAAACCGGTGATAAACAAAAAAAATATATCACAACTAAAGATTCTGATGGCAATGAACATCCCGTGATTTTAACGGAAATTTTACCTAAAATTAAAGGCGTTGTAATAGTCTGTGAAGGCGGCGGAGATCCAAATATAAGAAATGAGATAACAGAAACTATAGCTTCTGTATTTAATATTATGCCTGTTCATATACATGTTGCACAATTAAAATAATATAACTGAATTATTTTTGTAAATTTTGAGTAAACAGGAGTACATAAACGTGTAGCATACTGGTTGTATGTGTGTAGTTTCGAATAACGTATTAATTATAAAATTTGCAAAAAAAATATATATTACTAATCTATTGAAATAATTTTTTTAAAATTATATACTATCATCATGTCTGATATTTTTATGCAAGAGTGTGGTATTTTTGCTATTTGATGATAAATTTTTATGCAACTTTATAAATTCGGAAGATTATAATTTTATCATGCCAGCGGCGCATGATGCTTTTAATATGCTTGAATCCAGGAACGGTCCAGGATGCGACATGTTGGGATGGTTGGATTGTTTTAATTTACATACTAAAAAAATATTGGAAATCGCAGAGTATATTCGTGCTAATTCTCAAATTGTGATAATAATAGGAATTGGAGGCTCGTTTCTTGGGGCTAAGGCGGCAATCGATTTTTTAGGTCTTGATAATTTTAATAATAATAATAAAATATATTTTCTGGGGAATACAATGGATCCTGAACCTTTGTTAAATGTGTTAAATAAATCTCAAGATAAAGATGTTTTTTTGTTAGTAATATCTAAATCCGGGAGCACACTCGAAATCATGTCTGCATTTCAAGTATTATTAAATTTCATGATTGGCAAGTATAAACAAAATTTCAATAAAAAAATGGTTATTATTACTAATAAAACTCGTGGTTTTTTAAGAGAATTTGTAAATATATATAACTGTGAATCTTTTGAAATCCCTGAAAATATCGGTGGAAGATATTCAATTTTAACTCCTGCTGCATTGCTTCCGATTGCGATCGCTGGCGGAAATATTACGAAAATATTAGACGGTGCAGCTAGTGTAATTACTGAATTTAAAAATTTTGATTTTAAAAATAATATATGCCTAAAATATGCTATTATTCGTAATATTTTATATAAAAAAAATAAATTAATAGAAATTTTAGTATCATATAACCAAAGATTATTATATTTCCTGCTATGGTGGCAGCAGCTTTTTGCAGAAAGCGAAGGTAAAAATAACAAAGGCATATTTCCTACATATTTGTTATTTTCTCGAGATTTACATTCTATGGGTCAATTTATACAAGAAGGCTCTAAAATATGCTTTGAGACTGTAATTTGTGTCGAAAACTTAAAAACAGACGTAAAAATTGATGATTCTTTTTATCAAAAATATATAAATTTTACAAAAAATAAGTCATTTAATTATATAAACTCACAAATTTTAGATGCTACAATTAGAGCTCATACTCAGGGAGGAACTCCTTGTGGATTAATAAAATTAAAAGATTTTTCTGAAAAAGAACTTGGGAAGGTCGTATTCTTTTTTGAAAAATCTTGTGCAATTTCAGCTTATATTTTAGGAGTAAATCCATTTAATCAACCGGGCGTCGAGGAATACAAAAAAAATATACACATTTAATAATTAAAATAAACTAAAAATTTGTGCATATTTTATAAAATATTTTTCATAAAGCTCACATAAGACGAAAAAACAAGATTTCTATCAAAGTTATTGTTAATAATGCTTGAATATTTGCGTGCATTGCGAAGTTAAAGCTTTGCATAAGTCAAATTCAAAAATTAAACGTACTTATAAATATCAAGAAACTGCTTTTTATTTGTATTATTTTTATTGGCATGTTGTTTAAAAAATTAATATATTGACAAAAAACATATTTTTGATATAATTTTTATAAATAATTTTGGTGGTGATTTTATGGACACATACTTTATAGAAGCTATATTTTTTGGAACGTGCGCGACATTTAAAAATTCTAGTACTTATATAGCCACTTTAAAAGCCGCTTCCGATAATCGCAAAAATAAATATGATGCTAAAGAAGCCGCTGAACAGGCAGTTATTGATACCTATGGGGAAAAAATAAAAGACTTCCCAGGTGTTCGAATGAAAACCAGCGGCGAAAATATTATTGAGTTCACGTTTATCGGGCCCGGAATATTTGATATCGGACGCAATAGTATAAGCACCACATCAGGCAAAGCTGTTCAGCTTATAAAACAAGAAGTAGATAAAAATAAAGATAATTTTAAGGAAATAATTATTAAGCTTATGGGTCGGAGCAGGGGCGGCACGACCGCAAGTTTAGTTACTAAAAAACTTAAGGAAGAATACGAAGATGAACCTAGCATAAAAATTTCATTAAGTACCAGCGATGCTTATTCAGGCCCTCTTAATAGATTGCAGAAAAAAAATCGTAAATTTGACGTAAGTAAAATCAGTTCCAATCACGTCCGCGCAGTTGTTGTTTATTCTATGGGGACACAATTTAATTGTACTCCTATGGAAATAAATAATGCCGATTTAATAATAATAACAACACTGGGACATAATGACTGTCATAAATTAACAAATCAATTTGCTTCATCAACTCTAAAAGGGATATTTCTTGACATCGACGCTGATATGATATATGATACTAAAAGAAGAGAAATTAAAATCAAGACCCTTGCAAAATATTTACCTTTGATATTTTTACATGAAAAAAGATATTCTAATAGGGAAAAAATTTTAACAAAAGTTATTTTTAAAAAACTGGGTATACAAAAGAAAGTAATGGAAGATTTTTTGTCATCTTTGCCAAATTATAGAGATGAAATGAAAAAAATAGAAACCATAATTTCAAGTGCTTCTAATTTACCTAAACTAAAACAAGCATGTGAATATATAATTGATATTTTTTTTATATCTCCAAGATTTTTAAATCTTGTTAAATCGAATGGTACGGTTCATAAGTTGCTAGTTAGTACCAAGGAAATATTAGAAGACGAAGACACAACGCCAGAAGGTAAATGTGATTCTATTATTACGGCTATCACGGCTGCCAAAGCTCTACACTCGAAGAAGCCATTTAAAAGAAAAATTATCGAACAGTTAATTGCGCAAACGAAAAAAATTAAAGCTTCTTGTTGACAAATATATATTTTTTGATATAATTTAATAAAAATATGTTATCCAAGCAACTTAGGATATAGAGTTAAAAATTAAAATAAGTGCTCTTCGGTCCCATGAATTAATTATAACATATAATTCAAAAAATAAATATTTTTTTGGCATATTTGTGCGAAAGCTGCCCGGGCTTTGCTTATTAATAAATTTTTGTATTATGTTCTAAAGTATAAATATGCCAGGTTTTCCTAAGTGCCGTTTCATCGGGAGGGTCGCCTATGGTCCTGAGTCTTTCTAGCTCGCCCCTGGGTGTTGCACGGAAATACTCGTATTTATTTGCATCGGTTTCTATTATTACTCCCGCATGAGTTAATTCCATATCAGGTATGTCTAGCTCTGTTCTGGGCATGGTTGCCAACTTGGTTTTTATTTCCCTGAGACTCGTATTTGTCTCGTTTACGCCTAGGTAACACCAGCCCTCGGATTTAGTGTTTTTGTATTTACTAAGCTCTGTTTCCGAGATTGCTTTTTTTATTGTTTTAGTTAATGCGCTTGGGGTTGGTTCTTGGCTATATATAAGCTTACCGGACGTCTTCTTTGATAGCGCTAATAATTCTATTAGGGCTTGTTTTGGTTTCTTTCCGATATCTACTAATTCTGTTCCGAACCAATCAAGTATTTGTATAGGTCTTCCTGATAGAATAACCGAGGAAATACATGATTGCACTAACATTCGCATTTGACTGCGAAGCCACATGTTTGTTTTCTTTCGTGAGGGGTTTTCAGCATATGTCGTGGTTGTTACTGTGGGTCTCGAACCGGATGTAAACTCTCTGCTGATCGGAAGAGATGAATCTAGGAAGCCCAGTTGGCCCAGAAATTTTTTATTTTCGTCATCTGTTGCTATATGCGATGTCGTTGACACTCCGACTTCGGCGTCGTTTGTTTTTTTAATTTCCTCTGCTATTTCATCATGTAAAGTACTATATGTATTCACAACTTTCATGGCCCAGAAGTCAGTGCAAAACCATTGAAGTATAGCATATACAAAGCCATGGCGGCCATATAAGCCATCAAGACATGTATATACATGCCTGGGTAAGATAATAGGCCCATTCACCGCTTCCAGATATGAATTTAGTACATATTTTGGCGGCTCTTCGCCTTCAGTGCTGTCGACTGATGCTGAATCGGGACGCTTTAAGATCCAATCGTCTTCTATTTGGCCATAGTGGTACTCTATGTCTCGGTCAGCGAGAAGCTCATACACTGCGACTCTATGTGAATTTTGCAGACCCTTATCCCATGGGCCGCATTCATCAAAATATTTGCAGGTTTTCTTTGCTACTCCGGAAATTGAATCTATTTGCGTCATTTCTTCTTGGGATTTTAATATACCACAATAATAATGTCCAGGTGCATGCACAGATAACCCTGAGAGGGCATATTTCGCGACTGGACCCAGATCAAGGACAATAGGAGTTCGAACAGTTTGTGAATGCGAAGTGTCAATACAAACCACAAGGTATTTCGGGCGTGTGCCACAAGTATTCATATCAAATTCACGAACCAATCTTTTTGCATCAATCTTCGGGGGATCTTTATGCGTGATACTTATTGCTATCACCGGTATATCTGTCATAGCAGCTACTTTCAGCAAAGGAGCTATATGATCGCCGCCACTGCTGTTGTCAGATGGTTTGTAATAATTTTGGTATTTAGCTATGTCCATCCGATGTATGCGTCCACGCTTCAATTGCAAATAATCATAAAGCATAGCGCGCAGCAATAAGCCATTTGTAATATCTTCAGGATCATTAAGTGAAAATATTCTATAGACAGATGTAGTATCTTGTAATATTTCATGCATCACCCCCGGGATGCTTCCAAACATATGAAGAATACTCATAAAAAAACACCAAGATCGCCCATTAGAAAGCGGTATTAAATTTTTTTCAATAATATGTGATAATCCATATAAAGTAGGTATACGAACAGTCATTACTGCTGACCGTGCAATTTCCGGATCAGAAATATATTCTAAAGCTCGCTGTTGAAGCGCATCCCATTCTTTAAGTTCTTTTTTATTCGGGGGCGATTCGGTCCCGGTCATTACGGCTGTAGGCACCGACGGGTGCGTCATCACGCCTGGTCTGCTAGGTTCTGTAGGCTTCGCGATGCCTGTTGTATTACCTGTTGATTTAGGTTCATTCGCAGGTTTATTGGAAGTGACATCCAACGTCGGATCTGGCGCAGTTTCAGACCGCTCACGGCCTGGCTCGGACGGACTTTCTGGATGATGGCCCTGAGTTTGTGAGTTCGCGTTGCCCATTGGCGTATCAGGCGATGCGTGTGGGGTAATTATTGGCTTTGCTTGACTCTTGCCAAGAATATAATTACCTGCAAGAGTTGCAACAAGAGCTATCAGCGCTACACCACCAACAGCCGCACCTGAATATATTAATTTCTTGTTAATTTTGGGCTTAGTTTGATCTAGGCTGTAAGTAAATTCATTGTCAGTAGGCTTAGTATTTTGGTCAGTTTCTTCAGGATTTACATTTGAATTTGTTTCATTGCTATTCATATTAGACCCTGCGATTATCGGCGTGGGTTTAATTTTATCAGATATATGTACATCAGGGGTAATTTTAGTCTTACGAGTAAATGCTAGTAATCGTACGGCTTGAATATTAGATATTGCTGCAATTATAGCAAAAGTTTTTACTATATATTTAGCTTTCACATTAATATTCTCCTTTTATTGAGTTTTAAATACAACTTACACATAAGCATCATCAGGATTAATTCTAGGACGAAGAATATCTTGAGTTTTTTTGTATTATAGCATACTAATAAAATAAGTCTACTGGTATAGGAATAAAAATATAAAATAATATTATTTTTTATGTAAATTATATAATAATTAACGTTCATGTTTATGGAATTTTATCCAAAATTCACATTTTTATAAATATAGCAAGCTTGACTGCCATTAGCTTCCTGGAATTTAATTGGGTTTTTATCGAAGTTGTAAGGAACATACTCATATATCTCAGGTGCAGATGATAATATCTTGCCAACAAGAATAAACCTGGTGTCTTTTATTTTACCAGGGTCTATGATGCTTTTCGGCCATTCAGATGATCCTAATTCTGAGGGCAGGTTATCTGTCGGGTTGCATACATTGAAAATATATCTAGGAAATTTATCATACGGGCTGGCATTATTCGTGATTGGCATCGCTGTCTCGGGACTCTTGATTTGTTTGTTTATACCTGATAATAGCTGAGCATTATTATCGGTTGCGTAAGGCCAAATTGGTAAGCCTGGGACCAACCACTTGATATCTTTGATAGTCTTCAGAATATCCGATTTTGTTTGATCAAATAATGGTTCTAGACCTGGCGGTATACGCATAAGACTTTGTGTACTCAAAGCTTTTCGAGATTCTTGTATCAGGAATGCCAAAGTTGCAATACGTTGGTTGGACTTTACTTCTTGACCTGGCAAATTCATCTGGAGTTCTAATGCTTCATGGATCGTATCTAGTATTCCGGGAGATATTTCATGAATTAACCAATCGATAAACCCGGCAGCACAGCCGAATGGCCGTAGAGATTTTAAAATCTCAACTCTGATACTGTCGATGGTTTCTTTTTGTGTTTCATGATCATCACTTTTCTTTAACTTTATCGGATGGAATGCACCCTGAGCAACTGTCGGATTGGGACACTGGGCTGAATATCTGCTGGCTGCGTCCATATCTAACGTATCTGTCCCAGGAGGAGGCCGATCTGATATCTCATATACCGATGTTATATAGCTACACGGCTCGCCTACAGCGTTTTGTATATAACTATTGCGAAGTTCAGTGGCTGATATAAGTCTTTGTTTTCCGGGAAAAAATGAATCTTGAAGCGTCGTACCGGTAAGACATTTATAATGTCCTGGGACGCCAAAGGTAGAGCTAATTAATCTATAATACGTAGTGCCATTTTGTATCCATGGTTCATCAGGTTTCATTGTTTCCCCAAATCTTTGTTTTTGCTTTAAGAAAAATCGTGGCTGCGATCCTGTGATGCCTTGTTCGAGAAAATCGTTAAAAATATATGAGGGAGTCCCATTAGAAGTGGCATCATTACCATAATCTAGATCTAGTATCCAATTAAAATGAAGCAATTGCATCATATCAAGCATAACATCATTTGGATCCCCTCCTACCGAAGTGCCAGCATTATTCATATAGTGTTTTTGATATGATCTAACATCAACTTGGGCGCTGAAGCCAAGTTTGCATTTTATTATTTCATTAAGGAATGCCCGTATAATTATTAAGTTTATTTTAGTTTGTTTTTTAATATTTTTATTCAAAGCGTTAATTAACGTATCGCACTGAGTTAGTAGGGCCTGCATGATTTCTTGACTATTGCTTAACATATGCATCATAGAAACAAAATAACAAAATCCGTCCCCATTAGATTGAGTCTTAAATATATTTTTAGTTAATTGTATTCTCTCAATTGGGATTGTCTCCGTTGCTAATTGTACAATATGCTTATCAGGAACAAGCGCATATACCTGTTCTTGAAGGCCGCTAAGCTTATCGTTTGATTGCTCCGTATGAGTATCTGGCTGGGTGATTTGCGAGCTACCAGACGTATCTTGCGGTTGGTGATGTTCAAGTTTAGCAGTCCCTGAATCAGCCGGCTTTTCTTGAGATATCCCGGATTTAATTGCCGCTGGCTCAGCCTGAGGCTTTACATTTGTTTCAGACTCTAACTCTTTCTCGGACTGTCTGGTGATAGGTTGCGGAGTGATCGGCGCATCTATCGGCCTATCATAAGTCCCCAGGGTACTTGATTGCCCAGATGGTTCTGCTGGAGTTAGTGAATTTTGCAGCTTTGGTCTGCTCTTACCATGAATATACTTAGCTGCAAGAGTTGCAACAAGAGCTATCAGCGATGCACCTCCAATAGCAGTGCCTAAATATAATAATTTCTTGTTAATTTTGGGCTTAGTTTGATCTAGGCTGTAAGTAAATTCATTGTCAGTAGGCTTAGTATTTTGGTCAGTTTCTTCAGGATTTACATTTGAATTTGTTTCATTGCTATTCATATTAGACCCTGCGATTATCGGCGTGGGTTTAATTTTATCAGATATATGTACATCAGGGGTAATTTTAGTCTTACGAGTAAATGCTAGTAATCGTACGGCTTGAATATTAGATATTGCTGCAATTATAGCAAAAGTTTTTACTATATATTTAGCTTTCACATTAATATTCTCCTTTTATTGAGTTTTAAATACAACTTACACATAAGCATCATCAGGATTAATTCTAGGACGAAGAATATCTTGAGTTTTTTTGTATTATAGCATACTAATAAAATAAGTCTACTGGGATTAGGGAAAAAATTTATATGTAGCTATTCTTAAAATATATGTTATTTGCATAAAAAACTGCTAAAAATTAGCAGTTTTTGATATTTTTAAACAAAATTCAATTTTAATATTATCCTCCCGGGAATTTCGGCTTAAAGTCCGCTGTGTTATTATGCTGATAATGACCCGGATGTCTCGGATGACCAAATCCTGGGTGATGAAAATTACGCTTTTCTTTACCGGCGTTATACCCAGACGCAAAACCTTTGGCTTCCTGTTCTGAATTTGTTTGACCCATAACTTTAACAACAAGCCATTTATCCCCTTGTTGAATTGTTTGAAGCTCTCCACCTGAGACACTATTAAGCTGAGCTGAATTCAAAGACTGATTTTTTGTATCGTTTTCCATAAAAAATACCACCTAAAAAATAAGATAAAATATATTAAATAACATATCACTGGTATTATGTGCAAAAATATTAATAATATTACTCAGTATAATTCATAAATAAATTTAATATATTAGACCTATCTTAGAAACTGTTTATTTTTTTGCAAATTTCATCGGCATGCTGTGCTCGAAACTGCTCATATACAAAATATACAAACAGTACGCTACACGGGTTCTGTGATATTTTTTGCTCGAAATTCACAAAAAATAATTCAGTTTTAGGATAGGTCTTATATGGCCCTCACCACGACTGAAGACCCGGATTCTTGATTCGATGTTCGGCCGCTGGCTGACCCGTCTTACAAAGACTCCCTTAAATATAAATTTCCGCAAGCCCTGTGGTATTTTAAATAATAATTTTAAGAAATTATTTGAATATTAAAATTACCTTGTGCTAAATCATATGAGATTTCAAATTGTTCAGGCTTCACACCTGTTTCTTCCAAGAATCTTTGAGTAACCTCGACCAATTGCCCAGTAAGAGTTATCATTAAATCTTTAGCACCGCGAACACCTTTGTTTTTGTTTACACAATCATCACATAAATTTGATATTAAATCTGGATTTAATATTAATGTTGCATTGTCATTTTCAGAAACGTATGTTGACAGTTCTTGTAATTGAGTTAAGAAAATTCGTTCAAAAACTGATTTACTAATTGTCTCAAACTCTACGACGCAAAATCTATTAGTTAAATTACGATCTCGTTTAATAATAGTCCTACCCGCTGCCTCTGCTGGGCTCAGCTTTTTGGCTGGCAATCCCCAACATTGACGTTGTTCATTTGATGTTACCACAAATATAGTATCGCGTACGTTAATTTCCTTGCCATTTACTATTACAATGCCAGTATCTTTTGCTTGCCACAGCATTTTTAACAAACTATCTGTAGGATCAACCATTTTATCAACTTCATCAAAGACAATTATAACATTAGGATTTAATTTCAATTGTCGTACAATTTCAGAATCTTCTGCAAAAATCTGTTCCCCAGGAGAACCAAGTTTTTTATCAGGTTTCAACGTAGAACACGAAAAAAACTGCCACGGTTGCAATTCTTTACCCAAAACAGAAAGCGACAAACATCTACAAACAAAAGTTTTACCAGTTCCTGAGCTTCCTATAAATGCCAATAAATCCGAACCTACTTCATTATTTTTTATTTGTTTTTGTCTAAGCCATCCTACAAGGTTATTACAAACGTCTCTTATAGCTTTTTCTTGCCCTAATACCTGTGTAGATAACGATTCTTTGAAAAATTTCAGCATTGCAACTGGATCTTCATCAATTTTCTTTCTATTATATATAAATCTATCTTTCACAGTTTTAACGCCTTGTTTTAATGAATTATAACCTAACGATACGCTGGCCCGAACAGAAGGAAACATAAACGCCGCGATAAGTGGGAGTGAAAAAACAGATATTCTACCTATTGTTTTCGCTGTATCCTGCGTTTGTTTATTTACTCTTACTATGCGAATAAATCTATGAACTTCTCCTTTTAAATTTGTGATAAAATTTTTAAGCTCTAAGTTATCCAGAAACTCATTAAAGTTTTTATCATTGCTTAATTCTAGAACAATTTCTACATGTTGCATAATTAATCCCTCATTGCTAGTCAGTGTAGGATTACCAAAACTTTCCTCTAGAACAGCCGCGATAATTACTTCGCATAATGTAGTCACGTATTGAAAGGGGATTTTCTTGTCATCAAAATAACTTAGGTCTAGTTCTTTGTTAAGCTCATATTTTGGTCTATTTGTGGTCGTTGCCTGCTGGGATGGTGACGCTATAGGTGCCGGCTGGACGGGTGGCGCCCCAGGCGCGTTAAAGTGTGTTGAAGTAAATTTTGGTTCTACTGGTACTGTATTCAAAAAATTAATTATACTCTCACACTTTTTTAACTCAGGGAACCTTAATTTTTTTTTCTCTTTTTCTCCGAAAAACGCCTTCGCTGTTGGGCTTGTATTAAATATATTTATTTTATGACCCATAGTCAGCATTATGCCCATGCAACATAACACACTTAATAATTTTTGTTGTTTTAAATTCATTAATTTTTCACTCCTAAATATTAAATATATTAAACTTAATCTCGATAATTTTATTATATCTGTATTTTTTATATTTTCAATAATTAAATAAATTAAAAATTTAATATAAATTTAATGCAAATAATATTGACTTATTATATTTAAAATAATTACAATGAACATTAAGAAAATTAAAATATTTTCTATTTTATTTCGAAGAAGGAAGATAAAATGTATACTGTAGTTAAAAAATTAGTAATTTCTGCTGCTCATTGTTTGCATCTGGCACATGAAAGTATATGTGAAAATTTGCATGGCCATAATTATGTAATAATAGTGTATTTACGATCTGAAACGTTAGATATCAATGGTATGGTTTTTGATTTTACTGAAATTGAAGAAATTATTAATGCAAAATTAGATCATAAAAATTTAAATGATATATTTGAAAAACCTACGACTGAAAATATTGCAAAATATATTTGTGATATTTTGGGTGAGAAATGTTTCAAAGTCGAAGTTAATGAAAGTGAAAATGATAAAGTTATATATGAAAAATAAATGGGCTTGACTTAGGTTTAATTATAGGGGCATTAATATTTACAAGTTTTACTTAAATTTTTCAAAAATAATTCGATATTCTAGTCAAGTCCCAAATAAAATATAAAATATAAAAAAATTTTAACGGGATTAGGAAGTGAAAAAATGAAAAAAAAATTCATCTGCGCAGGATTGTCAGTGCTTTTAGCGATGTTGCCTATTTTTAATGCTAATAATCATGCTAAGGGCATGTTGGGCGCCGTTTTACCTCATGATGAAAATGAAAATCAAAATAAACAAAAATCAATGTCAGAAGCATTGAAAGGAATACTGTTAGTAAGTGGGGTGACGTTGTGTATGTCAGGTGTGATTATCGGGATTTCGGATGGGATAGCTACTTCTAAGCAACCTCTCAATCCGGGAAAGAACAGATGGGAGGGACCAGATAACTTTAACTACGCTGAATATCTGTCTAAACCGGACTACATACATGCTGAAACAAGAATTGGTTTGGATAAACCTAATACGTCATTAAGATATTATAATACTGATTCTAAGACAATACTACGGAACACGTTCAAATATATTTTGGAAAAAAGATTCAATCATTTAAACCAGGTTAGCGATTGTATAAAAAAATTTATAGAAAAAGCAACTAACAAAGAATTTATAAGAGAATTATGTAATCACCGCGGACATGAATATGAATCCCAAGCAACGCCCGATCTTACATTAGTTAATGAACTTTATGATAGTTTATTCCATCTTAGAGTCGAAATTTACTCACAGCCAGACAAAATTCCTGATGTAAAATTTTCCCCGAGACTTACTCACGCCATTATTCAGAATATTTTACCAAGAGCTGATGAAAATATTCATATAATTATTACCGATGTATATGACAATCAAAAATTTAACACGCCAATAAACACTTGGCAGCCTCATAATTGAGAGGTTTTTGGCCAACGCGGCACAACAAGATGCACTCGTTCCTAGCGAGAATTCTGGCCGAAGTTGTCTTCCAATGTTTATGCTTACTTCTGATGAGGCAACCGATAGAATCATTGCTATGCTTTGTTATTGGGTCCTCGACGGGGGCGGCCAATCCCACGCCGTTGAAGAACTTTGCGCACGATTAACTTGGCCTAAAGAGACTTATATGCATTATGGTAAATACTGGGCACAGGGAAAAGTTACGCCAAGCAAAAAATTCGCGAATCCGTTTAGATAAAATTAATACTTATAAATAATAGACCTCTTCGGAAATTGGATTTTTATGTCTAAATATGATTTAATAATATCGGTGATGAAAATTGACAAGATATGAAAAAGCTATGAGATTACAAGATGCAGATTTTAAGCAATTAATAGGTGTAAAAAAAGAAACTTACAGTGCGATGATTGCTCAGCTTCAAATAGCTTACGCTGAAAAGCACAAACGTCGAGGCAGGCACACAAAATTAACACTTCAAGATCAATTATTTATGGCTTTGAAGTACTGGCGACAGTATGTGACACAAAAAGAATTGGCATTTGAGTTTGAGGTTGGCGAAGCAACAACGCACGACACAATCGTTTGGGTCGAAGATACACTGATTAAAAGCAGAAAATTCAGTTTACCCGGCAAAAAAGCATTACTTGAAAATAACGAGATAGAAATTGTGGTTGTTGATGTTATGGAAAGTCCGGTCGAACGCCCTAAAAAAAACAGCGTCAGTGGTATTCAGGAAAGAAAAAAAGGCATACCATAAAAACGCAACTAATTGTAAATCGACAAACAAAAGATATTATCTGTATTGCCCATGCTGAAGGAAAAACTCACGACTTTAAACTTTATGAGGAAAGTATAGGATATGCGATTTCAAATGATAAAAAAGTCCAAGGAGACAGCGGTTATCAGGGAATTTTGAGATTACACAAAAACAGCGAAACTCCAAAGAAAAAACCAAGAAAAGGCACACTCACTGCCGAAGAAAAATCTGAAAATCGGCGTATTTCAAAAGAACGAATCATAATTGAAAACATAAATGCAAAAATTAAAGTTTTTAAAATAGTAGCAAACAAATACCGTAATCGACGTACTCGGTTTAAATTAAGAATGTCTTTGTTGTGCGGATTAATTAATTTTGAAAAATTAATTTACGAGGAGGTCTAATAAAAAATTTAATTACATATTAACAAAAAATTAATCTAAAATTTATAATCAGCCTTAGTTTGAGTAACATTACTCAGGCCAAGACTGATCAAAAGCGCGTGTTCGATTGTCTTCATAGTCGTTTGATTTATATTTCCCAAGCGGCCCAAAAGTCTGCGTTTGTCTATAGTACGTATTTGCTCTAAGAGAACTATTGAATCTTTTGAAAGACCGCATGTAACACTGGCTTTAATCAAGATATGTGTAGGTAAATTACATTTGTTATGACTTGTAATTGCCGCAGATATCACAGTCGGGCTAAATTTATTGCCAATGTCATTTTGAATTATGACAACAGGCCGAATCCCGCCTTGTTCCGAGCCTACAACTGGACTTAAATTAGCATAAAATATATCGCCTTTTTTAACGGTTCCTACTGTTGTAACATGTGTAGGAAATAATTGGTTAGCTGTTAAATTAATGCCTTGTAAACTATTAATATTTGTGCTCACAGTAATCACACACCTACAAAAAGATTGAATATACATATTTTGGACAAATTTGCGCGATTTTAATCATGAAAATTATGTAAATTTATATTTCCTGTTAAATAATAATATATTATTTTTGAATTTACTACATGTTTTTGTTAATTTTAATGAAAATTATTGATATAAATATAAAAAAATGTATAATATAACTCAATTGGTATTCTAATAGGAGGTGAATGAAATGTCAAAGGATTTAGCTATGTCTTTAGCGGAAATTATGAATAACGATGCTCAAGAAAAAGAATTTACTAATCTTAAGACTTTACATGAAATGGGGAATTATATAAAATCAAAAGTTAAAGGCTCTGAATTCACCGAAGAAGATTTAAAAGAATTTGCTAAAAGTAGTACTTTGTTTATAAAATATAATAATAATAAATCTAATGACATATATTTTGAAGATGCAAAAAATATATCAAAAAACGCTAACAGCAATATAAATAATAAATTAAAAAAATATACAGCCGCCGTTTTGGCAGCAATTTCTGCGATTTCAGCAGCATCTATAAATATTAATAATAATCATACGCCGAGACCGAACGAAAATCTTATAGTTCAATGTGAACATAATATTAATAATAATATTAATAATAATATACAAAATAACGAAAAAAATATTATTAATAAATAAAAAAATAATATATTTGAAAAACTCTCTAAAATTTAATTTAAATTTAATAGAGAGTTTATCGTAAAATTTTAATTTGTTAAAAACTAAAATTAATCATAGCACGAACAACATGAAGAATGTGTTCTTGTTGGGATGCTCGCGAGAGCAGCTTCTAAAGTAGAGGCGCCTGATGATCCAAAGCTAAATGATGGGGAATAATCATAGCTGCCGCCATAAGGCCAATAACTTGAACCTGTGTTAACTGGGGTAATTGTATATGCCAACGTCACTGGGATATTCTGGGTATAATAGCCACTTATAGATGTCGGGCATGATGCTGTTGTTGAGGAGCATGAATTACATGAACAACTCATTTTATATCAATCCTTTGTATTTTTATGTCCGTGACCTGCTGGTCACATAGGTATAATATGATAAATATGCTCATAAGTTTCATGATTTTATTTTTTTTTATAGTCAAAATAACAAAAAATATTGACTTATAATTTTAAAAATGTATTATTTTTTATGAGACACCAAAGTGTTATTTATATGCAAGAGGAGTGTGTTTTATGATAACAAAAGATGTAGTTGTCGAAAATGAAACAGGTTTATACGCAAGACCTGCGACTTTTTTTACACAGAAAGCAAACGAATATAAATCTACAATTTGGATTCAATACAACGACAAAAGAGTAAACGCCAAAAGTTTACTGGGTGTTTTGTCTTTAGGCGTAGTAAAAGGCGGAAATATCAGCATTATAGCCGAGGGCATAGATGAACAAGAAGCCGTAGAAGGCATAGTACATGTTGTTAGTACTCATTTTGCGCAGTATTTTGCGGACAATGTTTCTAATAATTAAAAAATTATTAAAAATTAATTTTTTTGGTAACTTTGCACAAAACATCATGAACATAACATGTTATTAATATTTATTTTGCACAGCTTTTGAAGATTTTTTTAATTATTAAAAATTAAAAATTTAACTAATTTTGGAGGTTTAATGAGTAAATTTGTTTTTGTCACTGGCGGAGTAGTATCGGGCCTAGGCAAGGGCATAACTGCTGCCACATTGGGATGCCTGTTAAAACATAGAGGCTTAAAAATTACAGCCCAAAAAATGGATCCATATATGAACGTAGATCCTGGGACTATGAGTCCGTATCAGCATGGCGAGGTTTTTGTTACTGAAGATGGCGCCGAAACTGACTTAGACATCGGCCATTATGAGCGATTTATTGATGAAAATTTAAGCAAATATTCTAATTTAACCGCCGGAAAAGTCTACTGGGAAATTTTACAAAAAGAGCGTCGCGGTGAGTATTTAGGCCATACTGTGCAAGTTATACCACATGTTACGAATGAAATAAAAAAATTTGTATATTATGTATCAAAAAGAACTAATGCCGACGTCGTTATAACCGAAGTAGGCGGAACCGTAGGCGATATAGAAATTCAGCCGTTTTTGGAAGCTATTAGGCAAATTTCAACAGAAATAGGATATAAAAACTGTTTATTTATACATGTTACTCTCGTACCGTTTGTTTCTGGAGAATACAAATCAAAACCCACGCAACATTCGGTCAAAGAATTGCGATCTATGGGAATAAATCCGAGTATAATAATAGCCAGAAGTCACACCAGCATCGGCAAGTCTTTGCGAGATAAAATTGCTTTATTTTGCAATGTCAAGCCTGATTGTGTAATTGAAAATATTACTTTAGATTCTTTGTATTATGCGCCGTTAATGCTTGAAAAAGCACAATTTTCGGATATAGTAGTTCGTGAATTAGATTTAAATTGTAGAAATATAAATATGTCAGACTGGGAAAATATGTTAAATATTAACAAAAATCTTGGTTTAAAAGAAGTAAAAATAGCTATAATAGGCAAATACGTAAAATTAAATGATGCGTATTTGTCTATTGTTGAGGCTTTAAAACACGCAGCTATGAGTTTAAATATAATAATTAATATTAAATTTGTAGACTCTGAAAATTTAGTAAATTCAGAATCAGACGAAAATTTTCTTTCAAATTGCCACGGAATTTTAGTCCCAGGAGGCTTCGGGAATCGCGGAATTGAAGGCATGATTCGCGCTGCAAAATATGCTAGGATTAATAATATCCCGTATTTCGGAATATGTTTAGGTATGCAAATTGCAGTTATAGAATTTGCTAGAAATGTTTTAAATTTATCTGATGCTAATTCTAGTGAATTTGACCAAAATTCACAAAATAAAATCATAGATATTATGGAAAATCAACTAAGAATTTCACAAAAAGGCGGTACTATGCGACTTGGGGCATACACATGTTCAATCAAAGAAGGTACTATTATGCACAGATCTTACGGAATTCTTGAAATTTCGGAACGCCACAGACACAGATATGAATTTAATAATTTTTACCGCGAGCAAATTGAACAAAATAATATGATAATTTCAGGCATTTATCCTAATGAAGACCTAGTAGAAGCTATTGAAATAAAAGATCACAAATTTTTCGTAGGAGTCCAGTTTCATCCCGAGTTTAAAAGCCGCCCGAATAATGCGCATCCACTTTTTAAAGAATTTGTCAAGATTTCAAGTGCACAAATTTAATATATCAAAGAGGCTATAATATGTTAAAAATAAACAAAAATTTTTTAAATTTGAGTCAAAAATATTTATTTGACGAAATTAAGCACAAAGTTCAAAAATTCAAAAAAGCCAATCCTGAAGTTCCATTATTAAATTTAGGCATAGGCGACGTAGTTTTACCTATATGTCAGGCATCGGTCGAAGCAAGCAAAAAAGCCTGCACAGAAATGGGAGATCCAAGAAATTTCAAAGGCTATGGCCCGAGCTCCGGATACGATTTTTTAAAATCCAAAATTTGTGAAAACTATCTAAAAAGAGGGGAAAAAATAAGAAATAAATTATTACAAATTAATAAAGGAATTCCAGTCGAAATAGACAAAAATGAGGTATTTATCGGCGACGGATCAAAAACAGACATATGTAATATACTTGATTTATTTGCCCAAGATAATATTTGCCTAATCCCGAATCCGGTATATCCTGTATATATTGACTCAAATATCATGCGAAACTCGCAAATAATTTATGCAAATTCAACAGAAAAAAACAATTTCCTCCCAATGCCTTCCGATAAAAAAGCAGACATAATATATATATGTTCGCCGAACAATCCTACAGGCGCGGCGTACTCGCGAGATCAGCTCAAAGCCTGGGTAGACTATGCTCTTGAGCAAAATTCAATTATTTTGTACGATTCCGCCTACGAGGCATATATTCGCGATGATAATATTCCGCATAGTATTTTCGAAATTGAAAATAGCAAAAAATGTGCAATTGAGTTCAGATCTTTTTCGAAAAATGCAGGTTTTACCGGTATGCGCTGTTCGTACGTAATAATTCCCAACGAGCTAAAATTTGAAAATATTAAATTACTAGATTTTTGGACTCGTCGGCAAAGCACCAAATATAACGGCACCTGTTATATAGTCCAACGAGCCGCAGAGGCCGCACTTAGCGACGACGGTCTCATAGAAACTGAAAACTTTTTGAACACTTATAAACAAAATTCTGATTTAATTTTAGATATTTTTAGCAAAAATGACATAACATTTTTTGGCGGAAAAAATTCTCCATACATCTGGTTTAAATACACAAATTTAAACAAAAATTCATGGGATTTATTTGATCTTTTTTTACAAAAAACCGGAATAATTACAACGCCGGGCTCAGGATTTGGTGAATGTGGAGAAAATTTCCTAAGAATAAGTACTTTTTTTGTTAATAATAACATAGATTTTTTTTTAAAAAAAATCTTGACATTCAACACACCGTAAATCAACATATAATTAATTTAATATTTAGTAAATTTATATGTTTTTTAAAAGAAATAAGTATTTTTTTGTTCACAATAAATATGTATTTTTTTTTAAAAAAACGTTGACATTTATTATACAATAAGTTAACATGTACCTGTTGGATTTTTATGGGGAAATTGATTAAAAGGAGTGATTTTTTATGTTAAAGAAATTCATCTCAGCAGGATTAGTAGCTTTGACTATTAATTCTTTGGTACCAAACATGGCTACTTTCGCATACAACAAAAAAACATCAGACCAGGAATATTCAGAAGAAGAAGATTCCGATTACGAGGAAGAGGACGAAGACGATGTTGCAGAAGATGACGAAGAAATCGAGGATGATGACGAAGAAGTGGCTCCTGCGGTTCATCCATTAGGCAAAAACTGGAAAGCATCGACTGACATCGCGACTCGAGATTTGATGAAAATTCTAGGCGTTAAATTCCCGGTTTTATTTGAAGCCGATTTAACACGAGATGCTGATGCAACCCGAGAAGCAATCAGCCTAAAACCGATGCCGCCATCAGTAGAAGCCAAAAAAGTTTACAACGAGATAAACGGCCGCGGACAATCTAATGCATCAATAGAAAAGAAAATTCACACAGGGACACTAGACTCGATCGCATTACAGCAGCGCGAATTTGATTTATATTTATATCAAATGCAACAAAGAAAAGCGCTAGCATTTTTTATATTAACTGGCCAACAGAGCACACCAACAGGCGTACTAACACTTTGTGATTTTACCAAAGACAATCCAGACGCCCCAGCACTTGATGCCACAACACCCGGGAAAGACTTATTAGAAATGTTAAGCCCATTTAGATCTCCATTGGATGTAGAATCCGTAAAAAGAATTCCACAGCAGCCGGCAACATTGGCAGACGCTACACGCGCACGGTTGAATTTAATTGTGGAAAACACCAAAAAAAACAAAAAAGAAAAAATGGGCGTTGCAGCCGTAAGTGTAGACATTCTCACCGCGATATTGGTTCAATTGCGCCAAACAGAGACTGCTAATCTCAAAGAAGTTTATGTAAATTTAACAAACGATGATGACGAAACGGCGCGTTTATTTGAATCTCAGGGATTTAAAAAAACTAATACAAAAGTCGCTAAAGACGGAAGTTTGGTTTCTGAATATACGTTTGATTTAGTTGCCTCTTCGATGTCTACGATTTCACCAAGTTCCTAATAAATTTGAATTAAAATTTTCAGGGAGCATAAATTTTGCCTTATAGAATTTTAAGATCAATAAAAAACAGATACGGTTCCACAAATGAGATTTGTGTATTTAAAATGACGGATTCTGGGCTTAAAGAAATTCAAAATCCGTCTTCTATGCTATTATCAGACAGGACTATGAATATTTGTGGCACATGTATAACATGTGTGATAGAGGGTTCTCGGCCGATTCTCACAGAAGTTCAAGCTTTAGTCACGAAAACACATTTTGGAAATCCTAGACGAGTCGCTAATGGATTTGATTACAATCGGCTTTGTTTAATTTTAGCAGTTCTAGAAAAATATACTAACTTATATTATTCAAACATGGACGTATATATAAACATCGTTGGCGGATTAAAGCTTGCAGAGAGAGCTTCTGATTTGTCAATAGCAATTGCATTAATATCTGCATTAAAAGACATAATAATCCCACATAATTTAGTAGCTTTCGGCGAACTAGGTCTTTCCGGCGAAATAAGATCAGTATCAAGATTTTGTGAACGTGTCACAGAAATAATTTTATTAGGCTTTGAATATTGTATAGTTTCAACAAATCATAATAACCAAAACAAACAAGTTCATATTTTAGGAATTAAAAATATTTCCGAGATAATTCGTATTTTAAGTAATTTAAATACTAGTAAAAATAGCTAAAATTTTTAGATATTTTATATTATTTTAGTATATTTGAATTTTATAACCCCTTATACAATCCACAGCCGACATCCGCTTACGACTCGCAACTTGAACGTCTAATAATTCTAATTCTCCATAACGACAAGTAACTATTACAGGATTTGTATTTACTATTGTCCCAGGGGAATCGTATTTTTTATTAGAATTTAACAATTTTGTATTATAAATTTTCAAAATACTATCATGTTCGCCTAAATATCTAAAATCTATAATACAACTCAACTGAGTAAAAGCAATTGGCCAAGGATTCATACTTCTCACAAGATTATGAATTACTTTTGAAGACTCCCACCAATTTATTTTAGCGTTTTCTTTTTTTACAATTTTAGTAAAAGTAGCTAAATAATCATCTTGTTTTATTCTAAAATTATCTAAGTCTTCCTTTTTTTGTATTTTCACTAACGTTTCAACCAAAAGTTTAGCCCCTAAATTTGCTATTTTAACCATCAAAGACCCAGTTGTATCATCATGATTTATTAAAATTTCTTCTTGACTCAAAATATCCCCAGTGTCCAACCCCGAGTCCATAAGCATAATAGTCACGCCAGTTTTTTCATCGCCATTTAATATACTATACTGTACTGGAGCGGGTCCTCGCCATTTAGGAAGCAGCGAGCCATGAACGTTTATGCATGCAATTTTCGCAGTATTTAATATAGCTTCTGGCAAAATTTTCCCATATGCTGCTACTATTATAAAATCTGGATTAATTTTTTTAAAGCACTCATAAACTTCCGGGTTTTTAAGACTATCAGGTTGAAAAATTTTTAAACCGTATTTCTCACCAAAAATTTTAACCTCAGGAGCATGAATTTGTTTATTTCTGCCAAAAAATTTATCAGGCTGAGTTACTACTAATTCAATATCAAAATTCGAATTTATCAAACTAGCCAAAGAAGCCACCGCAAAACCAGGAGTACCCATAAATATAACTTTTGGTAAATTAATCACCTCACTTTAAATTTCCACGACCTACTGTTTCAATAAATTACCTGGCCCTGAATTTCTGTTTTAATTATGGAACTCAGCTCGGGCATTTGAATTTCTTCCTCACATATGACGAAATCATAAAACACATCAGGATCTGTATTAGTTTTTGGGAACTCATAGTGCCAAAATTCTTTATCATACGACTTAAATCCAGAAGATTCCATAGCAGTTTTTAATTTATTTCTAGATTCAGTTTGTTCTTCAGTTAAGCCTTTTGCATCGTGCGAAGACCTTTCCCCAAAAAAATCGAAACGACAGCCCATATCAACAACTTTTTTATTTTCATCACACAAATCATACAAAAACACATCGACAGCCCTTCCGGTTGCATGCCGCGAAATCCCAGAAATGTAGACACCAAGCAATTGCATTTTATCAAAATCAGGATAAAATTCTTTCTTAGTTTTGGTATCGAACGGATCTTTTGCCCACGTTACAAATTCATCAACCGCGCGTCGCGGCCTATAGGCATCATAAACCACGATGCCAAGCCCTTGTTTTTCTAATATTTTGTTAGCAGCGATCAGCGCCTTCGCAGCGCCTTGTTGAAGGAAGGCTTTGTTTGCCTCATAACCATTTATTTTGCGCCCTACAAAGTTAGCTTCTCCGAAATACTGCAAATCGACTTGTATAGATGGGTCCAGTTTTGATACATCCACAAAATCAGAAGGCTTCTTCATCAGATCCACTGCGGACTCCGTTGGAGCAGGTCTCATTGAAAAAGTTGAAGAACATAAAAAAACAAATAAACACAAAAAATTTAAAACATATTTTAAAAATTTTCTGTTCAATCGCCGCACAAAACCACTCCTTTGTTGAAAATTTTGCAAAGTTTGCCACCGAGCCATATATTTCGGAATCCAACGCTTTTTATATCATGCCTATAAATGTTTGACAATAGTAATAAATTATTTTTAGATGTTTGCACAAAAATAAGATTCATTATATATTTATTTTATAAAAAATATACATAAACTTAATGCATCTAATAATACTTATTTTTTTAATTATATAATATTTTAGTGTTTATACTTTTTTTTTTTTTTTGTCAACGCCTAAAGATTTATTTGTTCCCAGTTTTTTATTTGTCGCTTTGGTCCAAAAATATTATATATTTTTAATTTTATTTATGAATTTAAACAAAATTTCTGAAAATATTTAAATTATGCTTGTAATTAAATTTCAATATGTATAATAAGCATCAGCGGATGTTGCGAGATTACTTAATTTTCAAGATGAGAAAATAAATTATGATTTTTAAACTTTTAATCCCTGATCTCGATTTGATGGAAACTTTTAGTTGCGGTCAGTGTTTTAGATGGACATATAATCAAGGGAAGTGGGAAGGCGTCGTTGATAATTGTGAGGCTGAGGTTTATTTTGCTGATTCTGATGTTTTAAATAACATTTTAACAGTAAATGTATCTCAAAAAGAAAATACATATTCGGGGTCAGATGTAATAAAAATGTGGTCTAATTACTTCGATATATGTACAAATTATACAAAAATTAAAGAAAATTTAATGAGTATTCATCCTATTATAGCTGAGGCGGTGAAAAAAAGCAATAATATAAGAATTTTGCGCCAAGATCCTTGGGAGGCTTTGTGTTCGTTTATAATTTCACAAAATAATAATATAAAACGCATAAAATTTATTATTCAAAATTTGTGTATTTGTTTCGGAGATAAAGTAGTGAACAAGTATAGCTTTCCTAGCTACGAAAAATTGGCTAATTTAACCTTGGAAGACCTGAAAATTCTTAAAGCTGGATTCCGAGCAAATTATATCTTGGATGCTGCTAGAAAAATTTCAAATAATAAAGTTAATTTTGAGGAAATTAAAAAATTTACTATTGATAAAGCTTTAAAAGAATTGTATAATATTAAGGGCGTTGGACCAAAAGTCGCAAATTGTACCCTGTTATATGGATTCAATCGGCTAGACGCTTTCCCCATTGATACCTGGATGAATAAGGCTTTGAAAATGTATTTTCCTGGTAAAGACTCGTCATTTTTTGGCCCATTTGCGGGAGTCGCTCAACAGTATATTTTTAATTTAATACGGAATAAAAGAATACAGAATTAATATTTTTTTGTCTTAAATTAATAATAATTTGTTTTAAAATTAAATTTAATTGTGAATAAATACTAGAGTTTTTTGATTTTAATATTTATTTTAGGCCTAGTTCAATCATGATTGCATCGAATCTAGAGGCTTCATCTGGATCCGGGTCAATGGTAACATCGTAAAATGCGTGATGCATAACGTCTGCGTCGATTAGAATTTCATCAAAATCAGAGAATTTTTTGTCTTTGTCAGTGTGATGTTTGATAGCTGTGCAAATTAAATCAATTTCTTCTTTAGTTAATATTTTTAATTTTTCTAGAATTTCTCTAGTCATCTCGGCGCCTTTTACAGCATGATTTTCAGATGATTCTAAAAAAGAATAAATATCATGCATAAGTCCGGCTATAGTTGCGAGTTCGGCATTTTGGCCACGTTTTGTAGCAAGAAGCGCACAAAAAGCAGATACTGCATACGAATGTCCGTAGGCCCAACATCTTTTATCGTGGTCTTCCATGCGACAAATTTTTTTGTCAAAAATTATTCTTATTTTTTGGACTCTATTTAAATTCTCCAATTTTTACACCTTTCTTTTTAAAAATATTAATTTATTGTTGACATTATTTATATAAATGTTAATACTTAAACCTCGCGATTTCTTTATATTTTATTTTTGAAAAATATTAATTTATTGTTGACATTATTTGTATAAATGTTAATATTTAGGTCTCGCGATTTATTTATATTTCTTTTAAGAAAATCATTTTCCTATCATGGATTCGGCATATTCAACACCTAAGCCATAATTTCCACCGTGTTGTTGTACAACTTGCATAATAGAATCATATGTCTCTTTATTAGACCAGTCGCGCTGCATTTCAAGCATTGCTGCAAGCCATGTTATAGGTTTTGCGCCGGAGGCGACCATACGAGTGATTGCGGCTTTATGCGCTTGTTTTGAGACTCCTCCGCAAGCATCTATAATAACATATACTTTGTAGCCATCTTCAATGGCCGAAAGTGTTGGAAGTGCTACACAGACTTCTGTCCATAAGCCGGCAATTAATAATTTTTTCTTACCTGTTTTTTCAACTGCAGATTTAAAATTTTCGTCCTCCCAGGCATTTAACGATGTTCGATCTATGGGATTAGTATCTGGGAAAAGATCTTGAATTTTTTTCACCATTGGTCCAGAAAACGTTTTTGCCGTAACTGTAGATAAAATCAATGGTATGTCAAAAATTTTAGCCGTTTTTGCTAGGCCGACGACTGAATTAATTATTATTTCTTTGCAACAACTTCCTACTCCAAAAAACATTTGAGGTTCATGATCGATCAAACAAATAGCAACATCACTGGGGTCTAATAATACGTTTGAATAATTTCGCATAGTTAACATCTCCTTAATATTTCAAAAATAAGTTGTGAATATATTGTATTTTCTTTAAAAAATAACCGATTATTCATGATTTTGAAATTTAAGATAAATGTCGAAAGTTTTTTAAAATTATTGACAATTTAAACTTGTACTAGTATATTTATAACAAGTCAATTTTACAATAATTTCCGCTCGTAGCGAAGTTTGGATATCGCGTCAGATTCCGATTCTGAAGGTCGGGGGTTCGAGTCCCTTCGAGCGGACCAGCACGGTGTAATTTGTGGTTTTAGTATATCTTGGGTGCTCATGTGCTGTGTGTTTTCACAAAGTCGGGGATTCGTGATCAGCACAGTGTAAATTATGGTTTTGGTATATCTTGAGTACCCATGTGGTGTGTGTTTTCACAAAGTCGGGGATTCGGGATCAGCACAGTGTAAATTATGGTTTTGGTATATCTTGAGTACCCATGTGGTGTGTGTTTTCACAAAGTCGGGGATTCGTGATCAGCACAGTGTAAATTATGGTTTTGGTATATCTTGAGTACCCATGTGGTGTGTGTTTTCACAAAGTCGGGGATTCGGGATCAGCACAGTGTAAATTATGGTTTTAGTATATCTTGGGTGCTCATGTGCTGTGTGTTTTCACAAAGTCGGGGATTCGTGATCAGCACGGTGTAATTTGTGGTTTTAGTATATCTTGGGTGCTCATGTGCTGTGTGTTTTCACAAAGTCGGGGATTCGGGATCAGCACAGTGTAAATTATGGTTTTGGTATATCTTGAGTACCCATGTGCTGTGTGTTTTCACAAAGTCGGGGATTCGGGATCAGCACAGTGTAAATTATGGTTTTGGTATATCTTGAGTACCCATGTGGTGTGTGTTTTCACAAAGTCGGGGATTCGGGATCAGCACAGTGTAAATTATGGTTTTGGTATATCTTGAGTACCCATGTGGTGTGTGTTTTCACAAAGTCGGGGATTCGGGATCAGCACAGTGTAAATTATGATTTTGGTATATCTTGAGTACCCATGAGGTGTGTGTTTTCACAAAGTCGGGGATTCGGGATCAGCACAGTGTAAATTATGGTTTTGGTATATCTTGAGTACCCATGTGGTGTGTGTTTTCACAAAGTCGGGGATTCGGGATCAGCACAGTGTAAATTATGGTTTTGGTATATCTTGAGTACCCATGTGCTGTGTGTTTTCACAAAGTCGGGGATTCGGGATCAGCACAGTGTAAATTATGGTTTTGGTATATCTTGAGTACCCATGTGCTGTGTGTTTTCACAAAGTCGGGGATTCGGGATCAGCACAGTGTAAATTATGGTTTTGGTATATCTTGAGTACCCATGTGCTGTGTGTTTTCACAAAGTCGGGGATTCGGGATCAGCACGGTGTAATTTGTGGTTTTATTATATTAACTTGAGGACCAGTGTGTTGTTGTTTCACAAGGATTGGAACATTTGCGTGAATTTGTACTGTCCGCACGTATATCCAAGACATGCATATAATTTCGGGAAATTAAAACCTACGCGTGGGGAAGGAAATCTAAAGAATCTAGTATTTCTCGGATATCCAGGATTTGGATCTCTGGGTTCATTCAAGGGAAATACACCTGTGCGTTCTCTGAACCATGGCACTAACTCGGGTGCTTTGATATTTATCTCTTTATATAATGTTATTAATTTATTCATTTGCTTCTCCAAAACATGATGCGAAACTGCTCGCGAATTAGTTGATTTTTTTATTTCGTCTAATTCTCTAATTGCTCTTAATTTGGTTAATTCGTAAATAGCATGGCGTTCATCGCGTCGCCTTTCTTCTTCTTGGCGCTGTTTAGCATTTGCAATAGTTTCTATATTTTGTTTGAATAACTTGTGACAAGATTCATCGGGGCCAAGATTAAAAACAGCTGGTGAAACAGATTCCCGTATTAACGCTCCACCGAAAACCATAAGATCTCTCACTATATTATTATAATTTTGATGACGCCAAGCAGCAAGACGAGGTATGCATATATGTACAGCTTCCGTATCAAAAACAACTCCAACTAATTGAAAATATGCTTCAAGTAATTCTATGTTATTTAACCGTTTTACACAATACCGTTTCAGACACTTTTGTAGGTATCGAAAATAATTTATGGCAATACATAAAGGAGTATGTGGGTCCCTTGTTAACCAGAAGTGGTCGGTCCACCGGTGACCTAAAATAGTTAAGACATCAAACAATTCTTGCGGTATTCTATCGGATTTATATGGATTTCTAATCTTAAGGTGCTCGGGTTCGGGACACGGTGGAAACTCGACGTCTGTCGAAAGTGACGTGAAACCCAGTGGAGTCTCAGGTCTGGATGCGTATACACGAAATGAAATACTTAATGGCTTAATAAGTAAACAAAAAATAATAATATAAGTAATCATTTTTGTTAAATATGTCTTAAACACGAAGAAAATCTCCTTGAAAATTTAATATAAATTAAAATATTCTAAAATAATAATTTTATTATATTAACGTAAATTTTTATATCAAGACTTTTTATGAGAAAATTTAATATTTTTTAAACCAAAAACTTACAGAAAAATTAGGCCAATATGTGGCCTCATTGTTGTTTATATAGCTATTCCGATTATAAATAAACTTTTTATTTATAAAATACAAAGATTCAACCGATAAACCTAGCCAAAAAATAAGTAAAGAGTTTTTATAAAATATTTTGGCTATTTATTAATATTTTCCAAAGAATTCAATAGCACATCTAATGTTCCCAATGATGTAAATACAGGTATTCCATTTTCTATCGCACATCTACGAATCAAAAAGCCGTCTGTATTATTAATCTCACTTGTACTTACTGTATTTATAACATAAGTCAAGCGCTTTTTGTGCAAAAGCTCTAAAATTTCTTCACTTCCCTGACTTATTTTTTTATATATTTGAGTATTTATACCATTTTTTTCTAGAAATAATCCTGTTTTTTGTGTGGAGTTTATAATAAACCCTAAATTTATTAGTCTCCTAACATATGGAATAACATCTTTTTTATCGTTATCGCCAACAGTAACAAGAACAGAACCATGAGTTTTTAACTTATAACCAGCAGCTATCATAGCTTTATAAAATGCGTGGTTAAGTGAACTAGCATGGCCTATAGCTTCGCCAGTGGATTTCATTTCGGGAGTTAAATTAATATCAGCTCCAAAAATTTTTATAAAAGAAAATACCGGCACTTTTACATACCAATGAGTCGGCTTTATAGCAATATTTTTATTAAATACTTCTTGTTGTTTTAGCGATATTCCAACTTGAACTTTTGTAGATATATCCGCAATGTCAATATTACAAGCTTTTGATAAAAACGGAATAGTTCTACTAGCTCTAGGATTTACTTCAATTACATATACTTTGTCAATATTAGAATCATCAGGAGCAACTATAAATTGTATGTTAAATGGGCCAATAATTCCGATTTTTAGGCCTATTTTTTGTGTATATTCTATAATAGTTTCTTTGATTCGATCGCTAACAGAAAACGTAGGATAAACACTAATAGAATCGCCAGAATGCACGCCTGTCTTTTCGACATGTTCTATTATCCCTGGTATAAAGACATCTGTACCATCGCATACAGCATCGACCTCAAGTTCTTTGCCGAATACATATTTGTCTATTAATATAGTATTACCATCGCTGATTTCGACAGCGTCAACAAGATATTTTTTTAATTCTAATTCTGTATTTATAATTTGCATTGCTCGTCCACCTAATACAAAAGATGGCCGGACTATTATTGGATAGCCTATACGATTTGCGACGTCGCAGGCTTCAGTTATATTAGTAATTGTATCGCCAAACGGCCTAGGAATATTCAATGAATTCAAACACATATCAAAGCTTTTTCTATCTTCTGATTTATGCAAAGCCTCTATTCCAGTGCCTATTATTTTCACACCCAAATTGCTTAAATCTTTGGCTATATTTATAGGCGTCTGGCCGCCCAGAGTAACTATGATGCCTACAGGTTTTTCAATTTCATATATATTTATGATATCTTCCAAAGTAATAGGCTCAAAATATAATTTATCTGTGAGCAAATAATCAGTCGAAACAGTGCTAGGATTATTATTTATTACAATTACTTCGTATCCTAATTTTTTCAATGCTTTAATAGCATGAACTGTCGAATAATCAAATTCAATGCCCTGACCTATGCGTATTGGCCCCGAACCTAAAACTATAATTTTTGGTTTTTTAATATTATTTGAATTTAAAGCCTCATTTTCTTCCCCATGATACGTTGAATAAAAATATGGAACATATGAAGTAAATTCGCCCGCACAAGTATCTATCATTTTATACACAGGATACATATCACATGTTTTACGAAATTCTATAATTTCAGACACAGATTTTTTATATAAACACGAAATATATTTGTCAGAAAATCCCATTTTTTTAAATTTAATTAAAACATTTTTGTCTATATTTTTATGAACAGCAATTTCTTTTTTTAATTCATTTTCAAAATCGACTATATTTTGGATTTTTTTCAAGAAAAATACATCTATTTTAGTTATGCTGTTAATATAATCCACGCTTTCCCCGCGACGCATTAATTCCGCGATAACAAAAACTCGTTCATCAGATTCAGAACCAAGAATTTTCAACAAATTTTGAGTTAAGATTTTATCGAATTTAGACAACCAAATATGAAAAGCGTTAGTTTCTAAGCTTCTAATAGCTTTCAAAAAACTTTCTTCCAAATTTCGTCCGATGCCCATTACTTCTCCAGTTGACTTCATTTGAGAACTTAAATTTCTATGAGCTTTTTTAAATTTATCAAACGAAAATCTAGGAATTTTTGTTATTATATAATCAAAAGTTGGCTCAAAACTAGCGGATGTATTTGCTATTTGAATCTCATGCAAATAAAACCCCACGGCAATCATAGCCGAAACTCGAGCTATAGGATATCCGCTAGCTTTTGAAGCCAACGTTGAAGATCTTGAAACTCTTGGATTAATTTCTATTACATAAAATTTTTCAGACTCAGGATCTAGTGCAAATTGCACATTACATCCGCCTTCTATTTTTAATTCTTGTATAATTTTAATAGAAGCATCCCGAAACATTTGATATTCTTTATTACTCAAAGTCTGCGTAGGACAGACTACAATAGAATCCCCGGTATGAATACCCATAGGATCAAAATTCTCCATAGAACACAAGCATAAAGCAGTCCCCATACTATCTCTAATAACTTCATATTCTATTTCTTTATAGCCCTTGACAGATTTTTCGATTAAAACCTGAGAAATTGGAGAAGCATCCAGAGCCGCCTTACTTAAAGCTTTTAAAACATTAATATCATTAACGAATCCACCACCGGTCCCACCCAAAGTAAACGCCGGCCGTAAAATCACAGGAAATCCAATTTTAAGCGCAGCATTTAAAATTTCATCATAAGTATGAGCAATTTCAGATTCCACACAAGCCAAACCTAATTTTGTGCAGAATTGTTTAAATTTTTCTCTATTTTCAGATTTTTCTATTGCTTTTATACTAGTACCGATAATTTCGCAACCTATTTCCTCCAACACACCAGACGCATGCAAATCCACGGCCAAATTCAAGCTAGTCTGGCCACCCAACGTAGCCAAAAGAGCATCTGGTTTTTCTTTTCTTAATATTTTTATAACATACTCCAAAGTAAGAGGTTCCATATATATTTTATCAGCTACGTTAAAATCAGTCATAATACTTGCAGGATTTGAATTTATCAATACTGTCTCGAAATTCAATTCCCTTAAAGCGAGGCATGCCTGAGTTCCAGAATAATCGAACTCCGCCGCCTGGCCTATTACAATTGGGCCCGAACCTATTATTAATATTTTTCTAATATCTTGACGCAATGGCATTTTAAAAACTCCCTTGTATTTTATTTTAAAACAATTTATATCATTTTAAAATTATTTAAGCAATTTTTATCAATTATAAAATCCCAAAATGACATATATTACAAAAAAAACGATTAAAAATTTTAATTTTTATTAAATACATACAAATTAATATTGTTTCATTTTTTATACTTATAAATAAACGTTTAGTCTCAGATGTAATTTAATCTCTGGTATTCGTAATTTTGGTCTAATTATTTAATTTGAAAAAAAGTCTATTTTCTTTAAAAAATAAAAAATAACATAAATTAACACAAAAATTAATATTTATATGTAAGTTGTAAGTTCTTGAATTTAATTTTTTTTTAAAATTGGAGCTGATTTTTGTGGCAATTGGTCGACTTCGTGTGAATGTACTAAGTAATGATCAAAGTCATCCTATACCGGAAAGTGTCGTTAGGATAAATCAAACAGGAGATAATAATATAATTTTTGAGGCCGTAACAGACGAATCTGGTAAAACAGATACGTTTGAACTAGAAGCTCCTCCTGTGGATTATTCTTTGGAACCTGAAACTCCTAAGCCGTATAGCGAATATGATGTCACTGTTGAAAATGAAAATTATGAAAAAATAACAATTAAAGGTGTTCAGATTCTTGCGGATGTGACATCTCAACAAAATGTTTTGTTGAATTTATCTAGCAGTGCATCTCAATCGGTTGTTTTCGAAATTCAAGAACATGTATTATACGGGGATTATCCAGAAAAAATAGCTGAAGAAGAAATAAAACCTCTACCCTCTCCAACTGGCTTTGTGGTCTTGGATTCCCCTATTATACCAGAATTTATAATTGTTCATGATGGTGTTCCCGATAATGCGAATGCCGCTAATTATTGGGTTCCATATAAAGATTATATAAAAAACGTCTGTAGTAGCGAAATATATCCGACATGGCCTAAAGAATGCATAAGAGCAAATGCATTGGCTATTATTTCGTTTACTTTGAATCGTGTATATACAGAATGGTACAGAAGCAAAGGCTATGGATTTACAATTACCTCTAGTACTGCGTATGATCAAAAATTTATTTATCAAAGAAATATTTATGAAGATATTTCTGTTATTATAGATGAGATTTTTTCTACGTATGTAACAAAAGCAAATATCGATCAACCGTTGTTTACACAATATTGTGATGGACAAAAAGTTACATGTCCAGGATGGCTATCTCAATGGGGTTCAAAATATCTTGCTGACAATGGTGCTAGTCATCTTGATATATTAAAAAATTATTACAGCTATGATATTTATTTAGAATTAGCAAAAGAAGTCGCAGGAGTGCCATCATCATATCCAGGAGAAGTATTACAAAACGGTTCATCGGGATCAGCTGTCCGAACAATTCAACAGCAATTAAACGATATTTCTAATAATTTTCCAGCAATTCATAAAATCGCAATCGATGGAATATACGGTCCTAACACAGAAAATGCTGTAAAAATATTCCAATCCGTATTTGATCTGCCTGAAACAGGAATAGTAGACTATGCTACATGGTATGAGATTTCAAAAATTTATGTAGCTGTTAAAAAATTATCTTAGAACCTGTCTAAAACTATAGAAGCAAGTAAAAACACAATAGACCTGTCATAAAACTGAATTATTTTTGTAAATTTCGAAGAAAAAGGCGTACAGAAACGTGTAGCATACTAATTGTATGTGAGTAGTTTCCAGCACCGAATTACCTATGGAATTTGCGAAAATAATCCAATTTTAGGACAGGTCTATTTATGATTCACAGCCTATTTACGGTTCGCTGACTCAAAATATTGGAGCTATTTTAAATTTTAATTAATTATATAATAAAAAATAAAATTTGTCCAGGTTTTTTTATATTTTAAAATATTTTATTTTTTTTAAAAAAATGTTGACTTTGTTTGATGTTCATGATAAATTAATACCGTTAGCAGTTGGGCGACAAGAGTGCTAACAAAAAATGGGGTGAGTGAGGTGGAAATCGAAGGAAGAATTCTTGATATATTAGCAGCTGTTGTTGAAATTCATATAGAAACAACAAAACCTGTAGGATCTCAGACTATATGCAAAAGATTGAATTTTGAAATATCTCCTGCTACTGTCCGAAATAAAATGGCATCGTTGTTTTCTGTTGGATTACTTGAGCAACCACATGTTTCTTCGGGCCGAATCCCGTCACAAACAGGATATCGCGTTTATGTTGATAATTTTTCGGGTAAATATAAGCTGTCTGCTTATGAAATGAGTATTATAGATGCTAAGCTTAGAGATGAATTTAGTGACCCGGAAAAAATTATTAATAATGCTGCTGAAATTTTGGCCGAAGTTACTAATTGTACCGTCGTGTTTACTGCGCTTCCTAGCAAAAGTTCTTGTGTTCAGGATATAAAATTTGTGAAACTTGGTCAGTGTAGTGCTATGATTATTTTGATAACTTCTAATGGTATTATTAAAAATAAAGTTTTTAATTGCAAGTTTAAAATTAATAACGAAATTTTAAAAATTTTTGTGCAAGTTGTCGGAAAATTCATAGGGCAGCCGCTTACAAAATTAATTCCGGAGTCGTTGAAAATTATTAGTAGTTGCTCGGGTACTGATGATATTATTATACCTGCAATTGAGGCGTTAAGCATAGTGGCAAAAGATGCCTCGTTGGCTCTTATTAGTATAAAAGGCGAGCAAAATTTATTCTCGGATTTGAATTTTAAACTTGATGATGCTCTTAAAATTTGGAGATTTTTAAATAAAAAAGAAGAAATTTCAAATTTTTTATTCAATGAAAATTCAAATGCTATAATTTTAATCGGGACCGAAATAGGAAGATCTGAACTTGCTTGTGCTAGTATTTTGAGAACTAGTTATTTAGTTAATGAGTCTGTTGGAATAATAGCTGTTATCGGGCCAATGAGGCTTAATTATAATAATATTATTTCGAAATTAGATTATATTTCTAAGTCTGTTGAAGATGTTCTTGTCGAGGTTTTAGGTTGATAAAACAAAATATTTAAATTTTTATAGTTACTGTGAGGTAATAAAATGGAAGAAAAATTAAATCAAGATTTGAATCCGGAAAATAATACGGAAAATGAAAAAGTTTCTAGTAATTATGAACAAAAAAATCCTGATGCAAATGATTTTATTGTAGATCATTCTGAATCTGAAGTTCCAAACACCGAAAGTTTAGAAACTAAAGCTGATGAATCTGAACCTGAAATTATATCGGAAGATGCGGATGAATCGGAAGTTGAAGAAAATTTTAGCAAAGAAAAACTTGAATCTGAAATTGCTATTTGTAAAGAAAAATTGCTGAGAATCGCTGCTGAATATGAGAATTTTAGGAAACGGTCTGAAAGGGAAAAAAACGCTATTTTTTCGCTTGCAACTGAGACCGCTTTGCTCCAACTTTTGCCTGTTATAGACAGTCTAGAACTTGCGTTTGATAATATTCAAAATGTGGATGCATCTTGTGAAAAGGGAATAGAAATGGTTAAAAATCAACTTATCTCAGCTTTAGAAAAATTAAAAGTTTCTAGTTTTGGTAAAGTGGGTGATGAGTTTACTCCTAAATTTCATAGTGCTGTCTCAAGTATACCAGGAAATGGTGAAAATTCAAATACTATTTCAGAGGTTTTTCAAAAAGGTTATAAATATCAAGATAAAATTATTAGGCACGCCATGGTTCAGGTAGTTAATTAAAAATAAAATATTAAATATAAAATTAAATTTGGAGGTAATATTTATGTCTAAAATTATAGGGATCGATTTAGGAACAACAAATTCATGTGTATCTGTTATTGAAGGTGGCGAGGCTGTCGTCATAGCCAATGCCGAGGGAGCTCGTACGACGCCGTCTATTGTTGGGTTTGCTAAAAATGGAGAACGTATGGTGGGTCAGGTCGCCAAAAGACAGGCTATTACAAATCCCGATAGAACCGTTATTTCTATTAAACGCGAAATGGGTACAAATTATAAAGTAAATATTGACCAAAAATCGTATACTCCTCAGGAAATTTCTGCTATAATATTACAAAAATTAAAAGACGATGCTGAAAGTTATATAGGCTCAAAAGTCACAGAAGCTGTTATAACGGTTCCTGCGTATTTCACAGATGCCCAAAGACAAGCTACTAAAGATGCAGGAAAAATCGCGGGCCTAGAAGTTAAACGTATTATAAACGAGCCTACAGCTGCAGCGCTTTCGTATGGCATTGACAAAGAAAAAGACCAAAAAATCATGGTATATGATCTTGGCGGCGGTACTTTTGATGTTTCGATTATCGAAATGGGTGATGGTGTCCAAGAGGTTCTTGCTACAGCGGGTAATAATAGACTCGGTGGAGACGATTTTGATAAAAGAGTTATCGATTGGATGGTTTCAGAGTTCAAAAAAACATCGGGCGTAGACTTGACATCAGATAGAATGGCTATGCAACGGCTTAAAGAATCAGCAGAAAAGACGAAAATCGAGCTTTCTGGCATGGCTTCTAGTTCTATAAATTTGCCGTTTATTACAGCTGATAGCTCAGGAGCTAAACATCTGGATCTAACTCTTAGTAGGGCGAAATTTAATGAACTCACAGCGGACCTCGTTGAGAAAACAATGGTACCGACACGGCAGGCTTTAGCGGATTCAGGCTTAAAAGTTGATCAAATCGACAAAGTCCTATTAGTTGGCGGATCGACTAGAATTCCAGCCGTTCAGGAAGCTGTTAAAAAATTTATTGGCAAAGACCCATTTAAAGGCATAAACCCCGATGAATGCGTCGCTATGGGCGCGGCAATTCAAGGCGGAGTTCTTGGCGGCGATGTAAAAGGCTTATTATTATTAGACGTCACACCGTTATCTTTAGGAATCGAGACAATGGGCGGGGTTATGACTAAAATCATAGAAAGAAACACTACAATTCCTACAAAAAAAAGCCAAGTTTTCTCAACAGCTGCCGACGGTCAAACTCAGGTAGAAATCAATGTTTTACAGGGCGAACGCGAATTTGCAAAAGATAATAAACGTCTTGGATTATTTGCTTTAGATGGCATTCCTCCGGCGCCGCGCGGAGTCCCGCAAATTGAAGTTACTTTTGATATAGACGCAAACGGCATAGTAAACGTCACAGCAAAAGATAAAGGCACAAATAAAGAACAAAAAATCACAATTACCGGCGGTAGTAATATGTCCAAAGATGATATAAACAAAGCAATTTCCGAGGCCGAGCAATATGCAGAAGCCGATAAAAAACGTCGTTCTGAAATAGACGATAAAAACGAAGCTGAAAACATGTGCTATGCTGCCGAAAAACTAATAAAAGATAATCCTGAAAAATTAGAGGCTTCAGACAAAGAAAATCTAGAAAAGCAAATCGAGGATTTAAAATCCAAATTAAAAAATAATAAAATAGAAGAAATCAAAACGAGTTCAGAAGCCTTACAAAAAGTAATGTTTGAAATCTCGACCAAATTATACCAGCAGACCCCGCCACCAGGAGCTCCTACAGATGCGAATACAGCCAATGACACGAATACTGCCGAACCTAATCAAGATGGCGAAAAAGTCTATGACGCTGATTTTAAAGAAGTCAAAGACTAAGAAAAAATAATTTCTTAATATTAATTTAATAAATAATATGCTTAGTTAACATAAATAAATATTTTTTTATTATATAACTAGGCATATTTCATAAAATATAAAATTTATATAAAAAAATAAAACTTGTTTTATATATTTTTTAAATATTGGGATTTTATAACCCAAAATCCCTACATTCCCTCTGGTAAGAGGAATTAGGGATATGTTTATATTTATAAAATTATCAAAGTATAATACAAATTAAGCCATTACAGCCTTCGTTTATAATTCTTTCAATAGTCTGTTTAATTTTATCGCGAGCATCTGAAGGCATTTTATATAATTTATTATGAAGCCCTTCGTTTACGAGCTCATGCAAAGACTTACCAAATATGTTTGATTCCCAAATTTTATTCGGATTCTCTTCGAATTCTTTTAATAAATACATAACAAGCTCTTCTGATTGCTGCTCGGATCCTACTATAGGCGTGATTTCTGTTGTAATATTTGTCTTAAGCATATGAATTGACGGTGCAGAGGCTTTTAATTTTATGCCGTATTTACCACTTTGTTTAATAATTACTGGCTCATCTAAACTTAGTTCATTTATAGTAGGCATAACGATGCCATAGCCAGATTCTTCAACATCATCGACTGCAAGAGCTATGCGTTCGTATTTGTTTTTTAATTTTGAAAGCGAAAGCATATGATCCATGAGATCGCATTCATTTGAGATTTGAATTCCGGTTTTTTCGCCTAAAATTTTGTAAAATAAATCAGGATTAAGACTAGTTTTTATATGTGCAGTCCCGGTTCCTAAATCTAAAAAATCCACTTGAGAATTCGTGACAAATTGCGAATTTAAAAGTTCGTCTGATATATGTTTTGCTTCTTTAATTTTAGTTGCCTTCCCCGATGAATACTTGATTCCTGTATATATATCTGATTTTAACCAGTGATCTTTTTCAAGAGTTAACAGCCATCTTGGGATGTCTATTTTAACTTCGCTTATAGGAAATTCATACAAAATTTTGCCAAGAATTGACTTAATTTCAAGTTCTGTAATATCCATGCAATTTACTGGAAGCACAGTCACGCCGTAATTTTGCTGCATTTTTTCGACAAGCATTTTACTTTCAATCGAATCTGGATCTATACTATTTAATAACGTAATAAACGGCTTATTAAGCGCCTTAAGCTCTTCGATTACGCGGCGTTCAGCGGACTCATATTCGCTGCGATCAATATCACTAATAGTACCATCAGTCGTAATCACAAGGCCAATAGTAGAATGATCAGTAATTACTTTTTTTGTACCTATTTCGGCAGCTTTTTCAAACGGAATTTCCTCGTTAAACCAAGGAGTCCGCACCATTCTTGGGATCTCATTTTCGATATGCCCCAAGGCACTTGGGACAATATAACCAACACAATCTATAACTCTGGCCCGAAAACTAGCACCATTGTCTAAATTAACTTCAACAGCATCTTCTGGAATAAATTTCGGTTCCGTAGTCATAATAGTTCTTCCGCCGGACGATTGCGGCAATTCATCAATAGTACGCTCACGTCTTCTTTCGTTATTAATATTAGGTATCACAAGAGTATCCATGAACTTTTTTATAAACGTAGACTTCCCCGTGCGAACAGGGCCAACTACACCTATATATATATCACCATTAGTTCTTTTTGAGATATCCTCGTAAATATTACGGTCTTCCAATTTTGTTCCTCCTATTTTTTTGTGTATTTAACACAAAAATATTACAAAATTAATAATTATTTTAATTATTATGCTTAACTTATAGGAATTAAAATTGCCTTTTCGCAATCAAGAACATCCGAATCAATTTCATTTTCCTCTTTAATTTTATCAACAGTTGTGTTATACTTCTTAGAAATATCCCAAACAGACTCACCCTGATTTGCATAATACACAGTAAGAGCGCCATTGTCATCTTTTATTTTAGGCTTACTTTCATCCGTAAAAGCCTCATTAACAAACGTAAGCGGTACTATACTAAAAACGTCAGAATCCACAGTTATTTCTAATTTTAATTCAATTTTATTATCATTTCCGCCAATTTTATAACCAATAGAATTCAAATTTGCGGTACAACTTATTTCATTAAAATTCAAGTTATATTCTGAAGCAGCCTCTTTTGAAAAATCAATTTCTCTTTCCAAATAAAACGGAACTGAATTCGAATCAAGAGCTATAATACATATATTTACTTTGCCATTATACATAACAGGCTGATTAAATTTATTATCTAAAACAACCCGAATGCCATCACTCCAGACGTCCATTATTTTTAAAATTTTAGTATCAATAAGATCAAGATATGCTTTTTGCACAAAGCTCTCATGACTAGAGCCTTCGAATTTCTGTGCGTTTATATTTTCTTTTGCGACTTCCAGATCATAATCAAGAGAATAAATATCAGTCAAAATTTTTTCATTTTGATCCTCGAACAAAAACATAGTAAACAACAATTTTAAATCAAGATTTATCAAATTCGAATTATCCTGTTCCGAAGAAATTTTTTCATCATGATTTACAATTTGCGCCCGAACTATACATTTACTATCTTCACCCGCCTCAGGAGCATCAAAAACCTGATTAACAGGAATTTCGTAATCTATATTTTCGAGTTTCCCAGAAGCCATGTCACTTACATACAAAATTTTAACAATAACACTAGCTTTTATATTAATTTTGCCCTCAGTGCATTTACAACTTTCGACATTTAACCATGCCTCAGATCTAATAATAAATTCAACATCCGCCCGATCCGAACCCAAATCCAATACTTCGCTAATACTAACTGGATTTTGATTTATACTCAACAAATTACTGAACTCTACTTCCGAAGTCAACTGTTGTATATCTTCACCCAAAATATCAACAGAAGGCTCCAAATTTTGTTTAGCATATACAATAGCCCTCAAACTAAACGCCCCATGTATATCAAGTCTTCTAGGCGTAAGAGCTCTGCAATTAACATAATCCAATTTCGACTCTACAAACGCGATACCACCTTGTTGTTCAGATTTTAAATCAAAATTATGCGAAAACGGAGATTCCGTCTTATAACATCTAAGAATATTTTTATCCAATTCCAAATACAAAAGCTCAACACGAACAATACCCTCAGTATTCAACCTATCAACATTAAGATTTCTCACCAAAGTAACAGGCGTAACCTGACATTTTAAAATTCTTCCAATATCAGGACAATAATCCGGCAAAGTAAAATCAAAATCAATAGGAATCTCATCTTTCGCATTAAACATATTATCCAAAGCACAAAACGCTGTTTTCGAGATATTATAATTCAAAATTAACCTCTCCTTAAAAATTTACGTCATTCAAATTAAATTTAATAAGCTTTGATTAATTTCTATTCACGAACAAATTAAAATATTCTTAATACACACAAATCACAAAATATCCAATATTTCGGCAGCGAGATAAAACGAACCAAAAATCACACAAATTTTTTCTTGTGCATATTTAACAAATCTCAAATTTTCTAAGCACATATTATAAGCAATTTTAACATTTTCAGCAATAATAATTTTAGAATTAATATTTTCTAAAAATTTCGCAATTATTTCCGGATCAGCAGCTCTTTTTATTTTAAGCCTAGGTAAAATCACGATCTCAAAAACCCCGACAAATTTATTTAAAATTTGACAAATATCCTTATCCGACATAACAGCAAACACACATATTTTTTTACTATTTGCGAAATAAATTTCCAAAGATCTCGCCAAACTTTCAGCGCCATCGGGATTATGAGCAGCATCTAAAATAACAACCGGATTTTTTTTAATTAATTCAAATCTAGCATGTAATTTCATTTTTTTTAATCCAGAAGCAACAAAATTATTATTTAAAACAAAATATTTTCGTAAAAAATCCACAACTTCTAAAGCCATTAACAAATTTAATTTTTGATATTCCCCGAACAATCTAACCTCAATTTCCCGATTTTTATATTCAAATATTTCAAATTCGCGATTCATATATCTAGCTTTTGATTCATCCGGCTCTACTATTTTTATATTATTTTTATTCAAAACTATCATATTACTTTCCAATTCACAACATTTTTTATTTAAAACATCTAAAACCTCCGACTTTTGTTCAGAATAAACAAAAACGACAGAATTTTTTTTAATAATCCCAGCTTTTTCACTAGCTATTTTCTTTAAATTATCACCAAGAATATGCATATGATCAAACGAAATTTTAGTAATAACCGAACACAAAACAAATTCACTTTCAAAAATATTAGTAGCATCCAACCTACCACCGAGGCCAGTTTCAATCACAGCGAGATCAATTTTATTATTACTAAAAAACACAAAAGCCAACGCCGTAATAAACTCAAACTCTGTGATATTCACACATAAATTACGCATAATATTTAATATTTTTTGTGCACAATTCACAAATTCTTCTTCCGAAATTTTAATATTATTAATTTTAATTCTCTCTCTACCATCAACCAAATGCGGCGAAGTAAATAAACCGACATTACAAACTTCACTCATAGCATACGAAATAGCATTACAAACAGTACCTTTTCCATTCGTGCCCGCAACATGAACTACTTTAAAATTCCTCTGAGGCTCACCCAATTTCCGAAGCAACAAGCTAATATTTTCCAAACCTGGTTTTATACCGAACCTATGCAAAAAATTAATTTTACTTAAAATTTCCTGATATTCCATTTATATAAAATCCCCAAAAACAAATATCAAACTAAATATTTTTTATTAAATCTCGACAAAAATTAAATTCTTCACCCATGTCCAGTACACTGTTCCGGGACAAAACTCGGAGAATAAACCCCGATTTTTTTATGCAAGCATCCCGGGCTTGCCAAACATCCTGTTTCTGTACAATATTCCAATTCGATTAAATTCGAAGACAACAAAAAATCCATTGGCTTTTTATTTTTCAAATATTCGCTCGTAATATGCCGCCAAATTCTAATAGCCGAATTAGTCTCCGTTATACGTTTCGGCATATCATAGCCAATCCAGATGCCTGCAACGCAATACGGACTCAGACCAATAAACCATGCATCAAAATCATCATTAGTAGTCCCAGTTTTGCCAATTATATTCCAATTTGGAATATTAGCATTTTTCCCGGTGCCCTCTTCACCAATGATAATTTGTCTTAATAATTTATTCATAATTCCAGCAGTCTCAGCAGAAATCACCTGTTCCGGAGGCGCCGATCTATTATCTAAAATTACTCTATCGTTTTTATCAGTAACATATAAATAAGTATACGGTCTAGAAAATTGGCCATTATTACCAAAAATTTGAAACGCGCACGTCATTTCTTTGACAGAAAGACCAGTATAAACTCCGCCGGTAGCCAACGCCGATAAAGAATTAGCATCGCTTTCCTCAAGACCCTTTAAATTTAACTTATTAACAAGAAAATTAAAACTATTTCTTGTCCCGAGTTTATTTAAAATTTGCGCCGCGGGAGCATTTGCTGATTTTTCTAATGCCCACTGCAAAGTCACGGGGCCTTTGTAACTTTTGTACCAATTTGCAGGCCAATCCTGAATATTTATGTTATTATTAGTAATTTTAAGCGGCTCATCCATCACAATCGAAGAAAAATTACACATACCGCACTCCAAAGCAGGCGTATAAACCGCCAACGGTTTAATAACAGAACCAGGCTGGCGCCTAGAAATATTACACCTGTCAAAAATAAAATTTTTACTTTTCGGCTGCGAACTGCCCAGCATCGCGAGCACTCGGCCATCAAATTCGAGCATAATAAAACCGAGTTCCAATAATTTATCTTTCGGCATAACAGCAGCATTTTTCAAAGTTTCCTCGGCAATTTTCTGAGCTTCCTGATCCATACAGCAATAAATTTTCAAATTCCCGGAATATAATATATCATCGGCCATATTTTTTTTAATTTTATATTTCGCCATTAAATCCCTAGTAATCTCATTACACATAGCCTCAATGTACCAATTCTGAGTATTAGCCCCAAGAGCCTGATTTTCAAGCTCAGAATATTTTTTAAACTTAAGATTTTTAGACTCTTTCAACGAAATTTCAAGCTGTTCCTCTGTAATTTTATGCTGTTTGTACATTTCAGACACTGCAATATCGCGCCGTCTTCTATTATTTTCAGGATTTATCAACGGATTATTCGCCGTAGGATTCTGCGTAATAACGGCAATAGCGCAGCATTCAGCTATATTACAATCCCAAATATTTTTTGAGAAATAAATTTTAGCAGCAGCCTGCGCGCCACGACTTCCTGCGCCAAAATTCACTATATTCAAATAAACTTCCAAAATTTCATCTTTCGAATACTGACTTTCCAATCTTATAGCCCGCGCCATCTCACGAATTTTACGATTAACACGAAATTCGCTATCTTCAGTTATATTTTTAATAAGCTGCTGTGTAAGAGTCGAGCCCCCAAAGCTTTTTTTCCCAACAACCGTATGTAAAACAGCCCCAACAGTGCGTATAAAATCGACCCCTCGATGCGCATAAAACCGCTTATCTTCGATTGCTATAATCGCATTTTTAATCGCGTCGGGGAATTTATTATAATCAACCCAAATTCTATTTTCCGAGCCGAATAATTTCTGATATTCTTCAAACAAACCATCTTTTTTCTTAACAAAAATAGAGCTTGTCTGAGATAACCTAACAGCCTCCATATTTAAATCTACTACATCATCTTTAAACCTAAATATGTACAAACTAAACAAAACCAATCCGAAAAAACAAGCTAAAATAAACAAAACAAACAAACCAAAAACTACTCGCAAGACATTATTCTTAAATTTCACATTATTTACTTTCATTTTTTTATTTAATTTTCCCATATTTTTAATATTTATGTACATCAATTAAAACCTCAAAAATTTTTAGGACATTTTTCGGCCAAAACACAAAATTCACACAAGCATTTTCTAGCTTTGCAGACGTTTTTTCCATGCGCCAATAACATGTGAGACAACTGGCTCCATTGGCATTTTGGAAATTTATTACACAGAACACTTTCAATTATATTCACATTTTTTTGAGAATGCAACCCTAAACGTCTAGAAACTCTCGCAACATGAGTATCAACTATTATTTTAGGAATCCCAAAAATTTCAACTAGCAACAAATTAGCTGTTTTGCGACCTATTCCAGGAAGCGACATCAAATTTTCGATGTCATCTGGGATCTTAGAATTAAATTTATTTATAATAACATTACACATATTTTTTATATTTTTAGCTTTTGTTTTGTGCAAACCGCACGGTTTTATTAAATTCTCGATTTTAGTCAAACTAGACTCAGCAAAGCTTTTAAAATCAGGAAAAGTTTCGAATAACCGAATTTTGACAGAATTCACAATTTTATCATTACATTGAGCTGAAAGTCTAGCTAAAATCAACAATTCGAAATCATCATTAAAATTCAAAGTACATCTAGCATTAGGATATTCAAGTTTCAAAATTTGGAACAAATCGCTATATTCAAGTATCATTTTTTGGTTATTTCCAACTTAAAATCTCGTTTAAGGCCGTCTCCATTTGACAACATTACCACAAACAAAATTGCATATATTCCTACAAGAATATACGTAAAATTTGATGCCAAATTTACGCCTGCGCCAGTAGTGTCGCCCCGGAATACTAGCACTAATCGGCCTGCTACGGTGCTCACAAATGAAATCACAGCAAAAAATAATAATCTTCTTATTATGTTAACTTTTTTGACGCATGTAACAAAAATTTGTGAATAATACACAAAAAATAACGCCAAAGAGCCTTGCGATATGATCAAATATGCATCAGGATTGACTGAAAGTGCTAAAAAAATTACAATAGAAATCACAAAATATATGACCGGGCCGAACACCAAGAATTGAGCTTTTTTAAATTTATTTTCTCCGGTCAAATGCGAAAATCCGGATATAATAAACGTCAAAACAGCCAAAATCGCGGCAGGTATCATGAACATATATTGCTTTTCAAGATCTTTAGAAACTGATTTAGCAACAAGATCACGCCAGAATGAAACTCCGCACCAACAAAATCCGATGGCAATAGCAATGCATAAGCCAAATAAAATCACATTTGGTTTGATTTCTTCGAACACTTTCAAGCCGTTAGTGCCTATTTTTAGGCAACAACCGAAAATCGCTAGCGCACTTGCCAAAAATAATATTATTGCCCATGTTGGGCTCCCAAAGCTATCATTAGGAGCGGGGAACACGAATCTTATTATGGTAAAAATAACCAAAAAAACAACCGTAATTCTATAAATTGTAGCCCATTTCATTCAAAAAATCACCTCAATAAATTCCAAAAATTCGAGTAAATATCAAATATCAAGATTTACAGATCACACTTAAAAACGATTATTGTGTATAATAATATTTACAAAAAAAAAATCAAGCATTAATTTTGTTTTTTGATTAAAATAATAATTTTTAATAAAAATTTAATAAAAATTTAATTATAATTTAATAGTATTCTGAAAAAAAATATATATTATCATAAAATATAAATCTAGAATATATTTGCGTTCGCGTTCGGAACGCCAATTTTACTTATCGAGTATACGCGTGGTGTATATTTAACCAAAACACAGGAGGTCGAAATTCAATTGGATGCTGTATGTTCCAATGTCAAGCCCGACTCATTTATGTTCCCCCTAAAATCACGAGTAAAAACCGTAATAATATTATTAATATTAATAGCATTCATCCCCGCTTTATCGATTTTCAGTGTAGCAACGCGTAGAAAAAACATACGCGACGAGATATTCACGTCGGTGCCGACAACAGGCCAAAAAATAGAGTTCATTTATGATGGAAACCCGATAGAACCGCCCACAATAAAAGACCTTTTAACTAGGATTGTCGCGGCTGAAATGCCTGCGAATTTCGAAATTGAAGCATTAAAAGCGCAAGCAATTGCGGCATACACATATGTGTGTTACACATTGGACCAGGAATCGCGGGAGGCCACAAACCCTGATGAACCTATAAAATATATTTTAAAATACCAAAACCACGTGGAATGTACTGATGAAAATAAAATGCGCGAGCGTTGGGGCGAAAAATTCGAGCCAAATTTCCGTAGAATTCAGCGGGCAGTTAAGTCTGTTTTGGGCTTGACAATTAAAGACACGCAAGAAAAGCCGATTTATGCTATGTTTTCGTCAATGTCATGCGGGATGACAAATAATATTTCAGATTATTTTTCAAAAAATCAAGAAGAGTTACCATATCTTATAAGTGTGCCCTGCCCTGGCGATAAACTCGAGCCAAAATATTTAAATGTTAGAGAATTTCAGGTCTCAGAATTTGAAGAAAAAATCAATGAATATAATCAAAAAGACAAAATATTCACCGTTAATATTACTAAAAAACCCGAAACTTGGATTGAAATTTTAGCTAAATCGCCTAGTGATTATGTCACAAAAGTGAAAATTTTAGGTACCGAACTTAGCGGAAAACAAGTCAGAGAAATATTTGGCCTGAGATCTTCTTCGTTTGATATAGAATTCAAAGAAAATAAATTCATTTTCACAACGCGCGGGTTCGGACATGGCGTCGGGATGAGCCAATATGGCGCTAATTGGTATGCCAAACAGGGCTATAATTATAAAGAAATTCTAGAGCATTTTTATCCAGGTACACATATTTCTTAGGAGAAATAGTTGATTTTTATAAATTTTTTGAAATAATAAAACTCAAGACATAAATACATTTTAATATGTCAGGAAAGGTGGAAAACATACAAAATTTAAAATTTTTATCACAAAAAATTGTGAAATATGTTATAATATTTGCGCTAAGTTTAATTTTATCGAACATAAGCTTGTTCATGAATTGTTATCCATTGGGATTAAGTTTAATAGCATTAAGCAATGGTTATGTCTCATTTTTTTCCCTCTTAGGATCAGTTGCTGGCTATTTTTGTGTTTTTGGTTCTGGAAAAAGCGTGAGATACATAACAGCTGCGATCTCGATTTTTGCAGCACGTTGGGCATTTTCGGATTCCAAAAAAATAAAAAAATATGTGATAATATTTTTTATAACTTTGATTCCTTGTTTTTTAACAGGAATGTCTCTGAATTTAGCTCTAGGCTTGAATTTTGAAAATTTCAGCATTTGCAGCTTAGAGTCCGTAATTGCTGCATTTGTAGCATGCATATTACAGGCAGGTTATAATTGCTTGTTTGATTTTAAGGTGAAAAGCAACAAAAAATCGCAATTAATTTGTCTAGTTTGTATACTAGGGATTATATATATACCGTTTTTGAAAATAAAAATTCTTGAAATTCCAATATTTAAATGTATAATTAATAGCCTTGTGATGTTATGTGCATTCGTTGGCGGAAGCTATTTGGGTAATCTGGCAGGATGCCTACATAGTATAATCAGTTGTATAGCGAATTCAAATAGTAATTGCATGGATCCTGTTGTAATATGCATGTATCCAATAGTTGGCTTAATTGCAGGGTCTGTTTCGTATTTAGGGAAAATTGCAATTTGTTTTATATATATAATTTCTAGTTTGATTATTCATTTGCAGTTTAATCAGAAAATAAATTTGTTATTTTTTTATGAATATTTTATTTCTTCGTTAATATTTTTGTTGATTCCTAATAAAATTATAATTAAATTCAAGAAAATTATTAATAAAAATTTAAATATTCCCCAAAGCTCGATGAGATCTTTTATGATTCAAAATTTCAGTATATTATCACAAAGTTTTATTCAAGTTGATAAATTAATTAAAAAAATTTATATTAATTTTATGAATATTAAACAAAATAATTCCAAAGATTTATTCAGCAGTCATCTTAATAATTTAAGTTATATTTGTAGCGATCTTTGTTATAAAATAGAAGATGAAAATTTGTTTGATGAACAAATGACCTCAAAATTAAGACGAAATATTAAAAAAATAATAAACGAAACCACAGAGATTTCATGCAGGTATAACTCGATTAAAAAAACTCTTGTTCAAATTACTATTAGCAAAGACATGTTACGCAATCCAAATATTATAACTAAAATTTCAGACGAGGTTTCTTTCGTTTGTGGCAAAACGTTTTCTAAACCGGAATTTTTAAATTTCGGCAATAAAATCCTGCTTAGAATGCACGAGAAGCCTATATTTACGCCTAATATATTTGTAAATCAGCATTGCAGTTCTGGCGAACAAAATTGTGGCGATAGCTGTGTTCATTTTTTGGATGGTTTAGGCAATTTTTACGCTATGCTTAGTGATGGCATGGGCACTGGCGATTTTGCTCATCTTGATGGCGAGATTACAAATCAAATTATGAGTCGTCTTATTAAATCTGGCATTAATCCGGTGAATGCATTGGAAATTGCTAATTATGCTTTGAAAATTAAATCTAATAGGGAAACTTCGGCGACATTTGATTATATTTCTATTGATTTATTTACAGGAAATGCTATAATATTAAAAGCTGGGGCTAGCCCTACTTTTATTCGCAAAAAAAATAAAATTTTTGATATAAATTCGCCCAGTTTGCCAATTGGAATTTTAAATGATATTAAATCCCATGAAACACGAATAAATCTGGAATTTGGCGACTCGGTTCTTATGTTTACCGATGGCGCAATAAATTCTGGAGACGATTGGGTTAAAAATATGTTGAAATTATATGCCTCTGATAATAGCGACAAACTTGTTAATAATATAATAAGCGAGGCTATTAAGCGTTCTGATTGCAAAGAAGATGATATTACCGCGGTCAGCATTAGTATTTGAAATTTTTTTAATTTAAATTTAATATAATTTTAATATGTATTTAATTGAAAATAAATTATTTGATTATATAATAAAAAATATGCGTCAGAAATTGGACGTTTAGCTCAGCTGGTAGAGCATTCGCTTGACGTGCGAAGGGTCAGCGGTTCAAGTCCGTTAACGTCCACCAAAATAAAAAATAAATATAAAATATTGATTTTTAACAAAAATCAAAATTATTTTTGTGACCATAAGTTTTAAATTGTTATTTTTAACACAAATATAATTAAATTTTAATATAAAAAACATTGACTTTAATAAAGAATGCGCACATAATAAATATTAGAACAGGTTATTAATTATAATAATTTTGTTTTTATTTTATTAAATCGGAGAGATGTATTATGAGTTCGTTCAAAAACAAAGGAAAAATTCTTGTGCAAACTGCAACTCAGAATCATAAAGGGCATCCGTTTGGAAAAATTTTAGATTTTTGTCCAAAAAGAGGCAAAAATAATTTTTTGTCCGAAAATGAAATTAATTTATATTCGTTTTTGAAGGATGCTGTCCCGATTATTGATGCAGCTATAACTAAAATTATTAGACTTGTAGGAAGTTTTAGTGTAGAAACACCAAATAAATTTATGCAAAAAGAAATTAATGATTTTTTGTTTAATATAAAAATTAATTCTTTCGGCTGCGGAATTAATGATTTTATATTCTCGTATTTGAATCAACTTTTAACTTACGGAACTGCTATTGGAGAGATTGTTATAAACCCAGAAACAAATGGCATTTTTGGTATTTATAATGCATCTTTACGCGACGTTTATCTTATAAATAACCCAAAATGTATAGATGTGATGATTTGCACTAAAAAATCAGGCAAATTTATTCCGGTCACGCATCCCGAACTTATTTTAATTTCTACTCTTAATCCTGAGCCTGGCCAAATTTATGGGAATTCGATTATGAAAGGCTTGCCCTATGTGAGTAGCATTTTGTTGAATATTTTTCAAAGTATTTCTAATAATTGGGAGCGCGTTGGCAATACGCGGTTTGCCGTCACATATAAACCGCCCCAAGATTCTTTTGGCACCGGTTTTACTCAGGACCGCGCTGCGCAAATTGCCCAAGAATGGAGCCGCGCTATGAGCAGCTCGTTTCCTAGCGATTTTATCGCTGTGGGCGATATTAATATTAAGGTTATTGGCGCCGATAATCAAATTCTAGATAGTCAAGTGCCTGTAAGACAACTTTTGGAGCAAATTGTAAGTAAACTGAGTATTCCGCCGTTTTTGCTGGGTTTATCGTGGTCGACTACTGAGACTATGTCGGAGCAGCAAACCGATATTTTAACTAGTGAATTGAATTCTTATAGACAAATTTTGAACCCCATAATTAAAAAAATTTGTAATATTTATTTAAATTCAAAAAATGTAAGTAGTATGAAAAATATTAAAATAATTTGGGATTATACTAGCGTAAAAGATAAATTAAGAATTGCTCAAGCCGAAATTTTGAATTCTAAAATTAAATAATTTTTTAAAAGAGGTTTTTTATGTGAAAAATACCGAAATTAATAAAATTTATCAGGGCTATGAACATCTAGCTTTTGGGAAAATTACTGATGCTGTAAAATTAATGTGGACCGTTGAACCTAATTTTGTGGAAATTGAACAAATGGATTTGTTCTGTGTGTCAGAAATCGAACGGCCTCGTGATAATTCGTTGAAAATTAAATTTTTTGATAGATTACGTGCACTCGAAAAATTGGAAAATCTTGTGCGTGAATCAGCTAAAGATCAGAATGATTTATTAGAAAATTTTTATTTGTCGTTAGAAAATTCTAAGTAAGTAATTTTAATTACAAATTTGGAGATGTTTTTAATAATGTTAAAATCAGAAAATATTAAAAATATTAAATTTTCAGATAAACAAATTCATGTTTTAAAATGGTGGTTAAATAATAATTCTTACTCAGATTACGATGCGATTATTTGCGATGGCGCTATTCGAAGTGGGAAAACTTTTTGCATGAGTATTTCTTTTATTTTGTGGAGTTTTTACAAATTTAATAACCAAACGTTCGCTTTTTGTGGTAAAACTATACGATCTTTACGAAGAAATTTAATTATTCCGGTATTAAATTTCATGAAAAATCTTGGGTTTAAATATGAAGAAAAATTTAATCAAAATTTAATAAAAATAAAACACGGGGCTAAACAAAACTTTTTTTATCTTTTTGGAGGGAAAGACGAATCTTCAGCCTCGTTAATTCAAGGTATCACACTTTCAGGAATTTTGTTCGACGAAGTTGTCTTGATGCCAGAAAATTTTGTAAAACAAGCTATGGCCCGGTGTTCAGTAGATGGCTCCAAATTATGGTTTAATTGCAATCCTGAGGGGCCACAGCATTGGTTTTATCGTGAAATAATTCGTCTTTCTTATAATTATTATGATAAAATTAATGTTAAAAATACACAAAATAATAAAAAATTTTTGTATTTTCATTTTGAATTGCAAGATAATCCTAATATTTCTAGCAAAATTAAAGAAAGATATCATAATTTTTACTCCGGAACTTTTTATGAACGATTTATTTTGGGTAATTGGTCTAAAAATAAAGGCCTGATTTATCCGTTTATGAACGAAAATTTTTTTGTAAATGTTCCTGAAGTGAATTTTAGTATAATTGCGCTCTCTTGCGACTACGGAATTATTAATCCGATGTCATGCGGCATCTGGGGATTTTTTGAAAATACTTGGTACAGATTGGATGAATATTATTATGACTCGAAAATTATAGGCGAAATTCGTACGGATCAGGAACATTATGAGAATATTATGGAAATTTTAAAAAATTGTTTTAAGAATTTTCCACAAAATTTTATAAAAAATAGAATAAAATATATTACAATTGACCCATCCGCCTCAAGTTTCATAATTTTATTTAAAAAATCCCAAAAAATAAAAATAATTCCTGCAAATAACAGCATAATTTCGGGAATAAATTTAACATCTACAGCACTTCGTAGCGGAAAGATAAAAATTTGTAAAACATGCACAAATTCTATGCGTGAATTTTCGCTTTATAGCTGGAAGGAGGCCTCTGAAAAAAATCCAAAAGAAATGCCTAATAAAAAAAATGATCATGCTATGGATGATATCAGATATTTTGTGCGAACAATTATAGATATTCCCAGGGATGACTTTTTTGCTCTTGCATTTCCAAGAGAACCGTGTTAATATGTTTAAAATTATGCAGCATTTTCCAAGTTTTCAAATTTAAGATTAGCATATAAATATTTTGGCTTATAATTTTCAGGTGTTATAATTTCTAAAATTGTCCCATCTGATTTCAAAGTTATATTACCGGAATCAAAAGTTGAAACAACGTTGATTTTATTTTTGTCTAATCTGTCTAAAATAACGTCCCTTCGATGCTTTTTTCCTGTTGAAACTGCTGCAATAATTGGACTCACTTTTGATATGAAATCTTGTGATGACGACGTAAAACTTCCATGATGGCCTACTTTCAAAAAATCAGATTTAAGCCTATTACCATAAAGCATGATCATAGATTCTTCAGATTTTTTAGAAGCATCGCCGGTAAATAAAAATTTCGTATTTTTATAAATCAGCTGCAAAACCAGCGAGCTATTATTTGTCTGATTGAAATCATCCCCAGAGAAAAAATCAGGCGGGCCTAACACAGATATTTGGCAATTCCCAAGCATATAATTTTTGCCAAGTTTTATATCATCAGGCCCGATAAACTCTGGTTCGATTTTTTTGGTTTGTAATTGCAACATAATATCTTTTTTTCTGATCAGCTTTTCTTTCGCTAAATATGTAGTAATAAATCTGTTGTATGGAAAATTCTGAAATATTTTAGAAATCCCGCCATAGTGATCACTATGAAAATGCGTGAGAAAAATAAATTCAAAATTTGTAATTGCATTTTTTTTGAAATATGACATTATATTATAAGATGTGTCTTTAATTCCTGCATCAATTAATAAATTATGTGCAATTTTACTAGAAAAACATTGGACAACAATGCAATCACCCAAACCAACGTCTAATATATGAACCAGAAGTTTATCCGAGTTATCAGGAATAACAGTTGAATTTGAATCAATATTACTATGAAAAAAAAATAAAAAAATTAATGTGAATAACCCAAATAATCCAACTGTACTAATATGCTTTTTATATTTCAAGTTTTTTCATTCCTTTTTTTATGTGAAAAATTCACAAAAATCAATCTAAAATTTAGAAATTTTCATAAATATCTTAGAGGATTCTGAGGTCTGCCTAAGATATCTCTTAATTCCCAATGCAAATGTGCGCCTGTAGAATGCCCAGTACTTCCTACTTGTCCCACTATTTGGCCAGCTGTAACAAAATCACCTTTTTCACAGTCTACTTTTGATAAATGCGCTAATATAGTAACTGAACCATCTTTATGCAAAATTCTAACATGATAGCCATAGCCGCCACCATTGCCCGCTTTTGTTACATGGAAAACTTTTCCATCTGCTGGCGCGCGAACCGATGCACCAAATATGCTGCGGCCTCTGCAATCTTGACCTGCGATGTCAATTGCATGATGAACCGCTTTTCGGCCGAGTCTGTCGAAAAAACCAGAAGAAATAACTTTAAAACCCTCTACCGGCCAAATGTGCTTGATGCCTTTATGCGGTTCGTCGATATGCGCATACGGTGCTTGCTGTCGTTTTTGCTCTTGAAGCTTATGTTGAGCCTCAAGCTCTTTTGTAAGCTCTGTTTGTATTTCTTTTTCTATTTTTTTGAGCTCTTCTGTGTGAATATCAAAATTAGACTGCACATGTTTGCGGGATTCTTCTGTTTGTTTCAGCAATTCCCCGAGCTTTACGCGCTTCTGATCAATTATTTTTCGCTGCATGTGTACATTCCCTAATTTGCGTTCATTGTCTTTTTTGAGCTGATCTAAAGCGTCTATACTTTCATTGACTGCTACAATAGTCGCAGTAATTTTATCAGTCAAAAATTTTGTAATCTCGGCTTTATCAATAAAATCTTTGAAATTCTTGGCTTTAACTAGTATTTCAATAAAAGTTGGGTTGTCTGCACGGTGCACCGAACGTAAACATTCTTTTAAAATTAGGACAATATCTTTAATTTTTGATTCTTGTTCTGTGATTTTTTGTCTATTTTTACTAATTTCTAAATTCAAATTTTGAATATTTGTATTCAATAAAATAATTTTAGACTCTAAATCATGAATCTGAAAATTTATATCATTTGTTTGTTGATTTTGTGCAAAAACTTCTTTTTTATCACCATCTATTTTATTGATAATTACAAATTTTAGCTTTTTAAGATGCTCTAACACCGATAAAGCCTCAATTTTATATATGCCAAAAATTATAATAAACACTAACAAACAAGTCTTACGAAAACAAAACCGAAAACTACTACCACGCAACGACGTCACCAGCTTCTTTATTTATATATCTTTGAATTGAAATAACTCCGCCAAGTAAACCAAAGCATATTCCGGATATTGTAAAAATCAAAAAAAGTTTGGGATAAAAGTCATAAAACGGAATGCCTTTAAAGGGCGCTATATTATTTATAATTTTCATTATTTGAACGTATGCCAAGTTTAAAGCCGAAATAGAAACAAGCGCCGCAAATACACCAATTCCAATGCCCTCGATTATAAATGGCATTTTTATAAAAGTATGTGTCGCGCCTATAGATTTCATGATATTAATTTCAAATCGCCTATTATACAAAGTTATTCGAATTGTATTTGATATAATAATAATCGAGACTATGGCCAAGGAAATTACGATCCAAAAACTTAAAATTTTGACAAATTGTTGCAAATCAACAAGCTTTTTTGCTACCTCACTTCGGTCGCTAATACTTTCGATATCTGGAATAGATTTCAGCTTTTCTAACGTAGTATTATAATCAGATAAATCTGCTAATGTCACGTGGAAAGCGTCCGGTAACGGGTTGCCCTCGCCCTGAAAATAATTTATGACTTTATCGCCTAATAAAGACTCATATTCTTTGATTGCTTCGTATTTGGGATAAAATTCACACGTGGAAATATTATTTATATTTGAAATTTTCGCTTTAATTTCATCGGGCTTACATGTTAAATCCTGAGATTTTAAATATACTGTGAGATTATTATGGCCTTCAATATTTTTTAACATGAATTTAATATTTTCGGTTATTATAACAGAAACCCCAGTGATCATTAGGCAACATATCAGCACGATAGCTGATGTTGCTGACATAAAACCGTTGACTAGAATATTTTTAATTCCCTCTCGGAGAAAGTATTTAATATACACAAACAACAAAACAGTCCTCCAAAATATTACAAATTTTAAATATATACAGGCCTTAATATTAATATTTATATTTAATTTGTCAACAAAAATGTAATTATTTTAATTTATATTTTACGAAAAATACATTTTTTTTGTTTCTTTGTTTTAATTTTTGGGTATTTTATATAAAAATAGCTCGTACTCATGATTAATTATTATTTAATAAATAAGCGTATTCTGAGAAATCTTCGTTTAATAAAATGTGACCTTGTTTTTTTAGCTCTTGTTTAATTGCTACTAAAATATGTCGCATACTTATTTGTTTTTTGTGTATTTTTATATCAGATGCTGCTAAAAACGCTGATGCTATTGCCGCATTTTTTATATTTCCTCCTGAAATCTCAAATTTAGATAAAAATTTAAAATCTATATTAGGCTCTAATGGAACTTTTTTTCCGTATATATTTTCCCAGATTTTAAGCCGCTGATCATAGTCGGGAAGATCAAAATGTACGACATATGTTATTCGCCTGAAAAAAGCTTTGTCTATATTGCCTAAAAAATTAGTAGTAAGCACGCAAATTCCGTCATATTCTTCCATTTTTTGTAATAAATAAGAAACCTCAATATTCGCGTTTCTATCATGAGAATCTTTGATTTCTGATCTTTTACTAAAAATAGCATCTGTTTCATCGAATAATAATATTATGTTGCTTTTTTTAGCATCGTCAAAAATTTTAGACAAATTTTTCTCAGTTTCGCCTATATATTTAGATATAATTCTAGAAAAATCTACTTTAAAAAGATCTAGACCGAGCTCGTGCGCTACGACACTGGCGGCCATGGTCTTCCCAGTGCCAGATGGCCCGGAAAATAACATGCTTAAGCCTTTGCCGTAAATCGTTTTTTGATCTATGCCCCATTTCCCGAAAACTGTGCTCTTGTGCTTTATTTGCGAGCATGCTGCTAATAATAAATTCTTTTCTTCTTGTTTTATTATTAAATCTTTCCATGAGAATTTATTTTTAATTTTTGTCGCGTTATTTATTTCTATAATTATGTGCGATTTTACGCATTTTATTATATCATGCTTGGTTATTATGCGCGAGTTTAATAATTTTAGACCTTTTAGCCTCGGGATAAGCATTTTTATTTTTTTAGGTGTGAAATTAAATAAACCAGATAACTCATCTGCGGTTATTATTTTTGTTAATTCTGTTGCTGTTAACACATAATCCCATGCAGAAATTATATGATTAATATCGGGTTTGTCAAGATTTATTTCTATTATTATTTTTTTATTAAAATTAGATTTGATTTTATCAGTACTGCAAAAAAATACGCTTCGGGGGAAAGCTTCTATGTTTTTGAAAATTAATTCTCGATGTTCTTCATATTTTTCATTATTTAAAATTTCGGAATGCACAAAACAAATAATTGCACTGTTTAAAAAAGCTTCTCGTATTATATTTGTCAAAAATTTACTAAATTCTTGATTATTTTTTAATATTTTAGTTAAATTAACCAGAATAATACAATAATCTTGTTCTTCTGCTACGGTTGTTACTAGACTCGATTTTTCTAGGCCCTCCTCCCCTATTATGAAAAAACAAATTACTTGTTTGCTGGAATTTAAAATATTTAATATATTTTGAATAATATGATTTTTAACTAATTTTTTCTCGTTTTTAGGAAATATTATGTCTGTATTGCTTATTTTAAAATTAGAATTTGCATTACTTATTACAAAATCAAAAATTCTTGTATTTATTTGGCCGTTATTATCAAAACAAAAAGGCCTCATTTTTGAGGTCAATTTTTCAAGTATCTCGTGATATTTGGTTAATTTAGACAAATTAAATATAAAAAAATGAAGTCTTATAGCAATAATTTCTAATATATTATTTTTAGTATTTTCATTAATATCTGATACAATTTTTTTAAAAATATTTTTGTAATTTTGTGAATATTTACTCATAATTCCGATGCAAAAACAAAGCCATTCTAATGGATTAAAATTAAATATATATTTTATATATTGAATAGCAATAAATTTTTTATTTTTTTCTAATTTTTTTTGTTCAATTTTTTCTTGATTATTGAAAATCTCGATGGCTTCATATTTGTATAAGAGCAGCATTTGTTCTTTTTCATATTCATCGTTATCTTGTGAAATGCAAATTATATATTTTTGAGCTAGAAGTTCTATGTTGAAAAATAAATTTTCAAGATATTCGATTTCATACAAATTTAGGTCACCTCTATATTTAAAAATATTTAAAAATATTTAAAAATATTTAAAAATAAATTTTAGATTTTTGTTTAAAAGCTCTTAGATTTGGGAATATTTTAATTAAATATTATAAAAATACAAAGAGGTGTTTTCTGGTTTGTTAAGTTTTTTGAAAAAAATTGTTAGTTATTTTTCTTCGGATACAGATGAAATTAATGAAAAAAATAATAAACTAGATGAAAAACATGATATTAATAAAAATTTAGACAAAAATATAGCGTATTTTAAACAAGAATTTAGTCAAAGTGCCGATCTTGTGGTTCGCGAAATTAAAATTTTTGATCTCAAAGCTGCTATTATAACTATGGATGGCCTGATTGACAAAAATATGTTTTCTTCGAATGTTATGAAAGTGTTAATGTATGATGAAATTTCTAATAAAAATTCAATAACAAATAAAACTCCAAATGAAATTTTTAATTATGTTCGCGATAATTTAGTCGCTTTCCCGGATCAAATTGAAGTTAATTCATATGAAGATGCTCTTAATTTTGTTACAGCCGGATTCGCGCTTTTGGCGCTGGATAAACATGACAAAATATTGGCAATAGGTGCCCAAGGTTTTAGTATAAGAGGCTTATCAGAGCCGACATCTGAAAAATCTCAACGAGGCTCCAGAGATGGGTTTATAGAAGTTTTGAGAATTAATATTACTTTAATAAGACGACGTATTAGAAGCCCTAAATTAAAATTCGAGACTTTAATAGTCGGAAGCGTCAGTAAAACATATGTTTGTTTGTGCTATATGACAGATCTCGATACTTCTAAAATAGTGGAAAAAATTAAAAAAAGGCTTTCGAATCCTAATATAAAAACTGTAACAACGGCTGGATGTTTATCGCCATACCTAGAAAAAGAAGGAGATTTGTCTTTATTTAGCAGCATCGGATTTTCCGAGCGTCCTGATACTATTTGTGGGAAAATTTCTGAGGGAAGAATTGCTGTTTTAATCGATGGTACACCTACTGTTTTGGTGGCTCCGTATCTTTTTGTTGAGCATTTTCATAATATAGATGACTATGCTTTGCGGCCGTATTTCGTTAGTTTAAACAGAATTTTAAAATTCGCTGCATTTTTTATAGCTATTTTGCTACCTGGATTATATGTAGGTCTAGGAACATTTAACCCTGAACTTTTCCCTGGAGAATTATTAAATAAAATCGCGTTAGCTACCGGTTCAACGCCGTTTTCGCTGATGCTGGAAACTTTAATTATACATTTTATATATGAAATTATGCGCGAGGCAGGCTTAAGACTTCCACAATCGTTGGCACATGCAGTTAGCATAGTCGGCGGGCTTGTTATCGGTGATGCCGCAATAAATTCAGGGCTAATAGGCGCTCCGACTTTAATGGTGATAGCATTGACAACAATTTCTTCATATGTAATTCCTAATTTATATGAGCCGATCACTTTTTTAAGATTATTATTTATACTCGCTGGTGGGATGCTCGGGATTTGGGGAATTATGATAGTTTTTTCAGCTATACTTGTAAATATTTGTGCAAAATCTAATTTTGACATCCCGTTTACTGCCCCAATTTCGCCGTTTAATTTGTTCGGGATGCGCGACGTATTTTTTAGATTCAGCTGGAAAATTTTATATAAAAAAATAAATCCTGTAAAATCTATGCCAGGAACAAAAAAATATTAATTTTTTTAACATATTTTTAATATATATTTAAAAAAGGGGAATCTAAAATTGGTAAATAAGCGTATAATTTCGAGTTCTCAACTTTTTTCCATGCTTTTAGTATGCATGATAGTAATAACATCGACTTTTGGCCCAGAACACGTCGGCTATAAAGACTTCTGGGATTGTGTAATTTCATGCGGGGCAGCTTATTTATTAAATTTCATCATGATTTTGCCAATTTATTTTATTTATAAATCACATCCGACATCCGACATAATAACTGTAGCAGAGAAATCTTTAGGAAAATTCAGCATAATTATAAAATTAATATATGCTTCATATTTTATATTAGTATGTGCTCACACGCTTGCGACGTTCAAAAGCTTCATAGAAAACGTGATGAACCCGCCTGTTTCGTTCATGTTATTATCTATGTTATTAATAACATTGACATGTTATGCAGCAGCCAAGGGCATAGAAGCTATCGCACGAGCGGCTGTTATCATGCTTTTTTTTATAATAACATCTCTTATATTTCTAGGAATTTCACTAAGAAATAACATAGATTACACAAATTTTAAGCCTTTTTTTTACGAAGGAATAGATTCAGTTATAAACGGAATTTTATTTTTTATTTCTAGAAGCTCGTGCATCCCGATTTTAGGCCTATTATTACCGTATACTAAAATCAAGAAAATAAAAACCGGAATATTCGTCTGGAATACAATATTTTATGCTATCATGACAGGAGCTATTATAATAGTAATCGGGACACTTGGAGACTTCGCGCAGACACGAATTTTCCCAATATACAGTACAGCAAGTATAGCAAAAATTTTAAGTCTTGAGAATTTAGACATATTATATTTAGGGCTCTGGACCTCGGGAATTTTCATAAAATTAGCATTATTTATAAATCTTGCAGCAAAATGTCTAAAAGAAACCTTCGGCGGAAAAAATAGTAAAACATGCATAACTTTATTAGGAATTTTATTAATTTTTACTACATCTTTAACAAGTATTGTGAATATCACACACGGAATTTTTAATATAAATATAATATTGATTTCTACTATTTTAACAGCATGCTTAATCCCGATAATAATTTTAATTTCTAATAAAATATTAAAATTTAAAAAATAAATCAACTTGATATATTTAAATTTATAATTTTATCTGTCCAATTCTTATAAAAATCTTCTTCATGAGAGACTAAAATTATGCTATTTTTCCAATTTTCAAATTGTGTTTTTAAAACTTCTTTTGATTCTTTATCCAAATGATTAGTAGGCTCGTCTATTATCAAAAAATTAGCAGGAGTATTTGCTAATATACATATTTTTACTTTTGACTGTTCGCCTCCGCTTAAATTTTCTATCGGCTGTGACACATGCTTAGCCATAATAGAACATTGCGCTAATTGCTTGCGAATTTCTTGCGTGGCCATTCTAGGAAAATACTGGGCTACAATTTCAATCGGAGTCAATTTAGGATCTTTCCAATTTAAATCTTGTTCAAAATAACCGATTTTAATATATTCATAAAATTCGAAACTACCAGATATAGCCGGTATCTTACCTATCAATGTTTTCAACAAAGTAGACTTCCCGATGCCGTTAAATCCTGTTATTACTATTTTATCGCCTGATTTCATTTCAAAATTAATTTTAGGCAAAACAGGCTTATTATATCCCACTTGTAAATTTTGTACTTTTAAAATTTTAATCTGCGACACACATGCTAACGATTTTAATTTAAATCTAGGTTTAGGCGCCATCTGAGGAGGCTCAAGTTTATTCATTTTATCTAACATTTTTACTCGAGACTGCGCTGATTTAGCCGTTGAAGCCCTTGCACGATTTTTCGAAATATAATCTTCATGTTTTTTAATTTCTTTTTGCTGAGCTTTATATTCACTTACATAACTTTCTTTTTTTATATTTTTAATTTTTAAAAATTTTTCGAAATTACCGGTATATTTTGTAATCGTTTGAAACTCGATATCCAAAATTCTAGTAGTAATTTTATCTAAAAAATTAAAATCATGAGAAATTATAATAAACGCGCTATCAAGATTTTTCAAATATTCAATCAACCATTCGATATGTTCTGCATCCAAAAAATTTGTTGGTTCATCGAGAAGCAAAAAATCTGGATTTTCAAGCAACAATTTAGCTAATATTACTTTAGCCCGTTGACCTCCGCTTAAATTTTTAATTAAATTTTGCATTCCAATCGCGACAAGACCTATTCCGTTTGAAACTTTAAGAATATTACTTTCTATTTCATAAAAACCGCAATTAACCAAAAGATTTTGATAATCTGAGATTTTCTCAGAAGTAATATTATCCATATTTGTATCAATATTTTCATAAATTTTATTAAGTTTTATTTCGATTTGAAATAAATAATCAAAAGCAGTTTTCAAATATTCAAATATACTAAAATTTTTATTAATTTCAGCATGCTGATCCAGATATCCGACACGCATATTATTATCCCAAACGATGCTACCGGAATCCGGCGTGATCTCCCCTGTCAATGACTTCAAAAGAGTGGATTTACCAGTACCATTTTGGCCTACAAGCCCGACATGTTCGCCTTTGAAAATTTTGAATTCTGCATTTTTATACAAAATTTTATCGCCGAACGAATGGTTTAAATTTCCTACTTCCAAACAAGCCATATTAAAACCATCCTTTATTTGTGATGTCACAAGTTAAAGAACCTAAAACATTCAAATTAAATTTAAATTTAAATACAATAATTATAAATATTATTGAATTTGATTATTATAACAAAGCCGAAAAAATTATCAACCGCAAAAATGAAATTTTCTGTATATTTTAAAATTATATTAAATCTCAGGTTAAAAATATATAAAAATATCAGAATTTATAATATTAAATCCCGATATTTATATCTCAGTTTATTAAATTTATATTAAATCTCAAAAAATTTCTGAAATTATTTGTTCTGTAACTTTATCTATGGCCTTGAAATTCATAGCTTTTATATAATAATTCTCAAGATCATCATGAATTTCTTTAGCTTTTTTCATAATCTCAGAAGCCTTCTTAACCAAACTTTGGCTTGTAAGTTTATTAAACTCATTTTCTTGCGGTTCTTTTTTATCTATATAAAATATATCCGTATTTATTTCTTGGGATGCTAATTCTTCTGATAATTCAAAAAACCCTCCAGTGACAATTAAAGCTACTGATAACTCAGGAATCAAAATGCATTCAATTCGTTCATTTAAAGTCAGCGGACTAAAGCAAGTTGTAATTTTTAAGCCATAAGATAACGCAGAATTTCTTAAAAACTTTAATAACAAATCTCCTATTATACCATATTTATCTTTGATTTCATATATATTCTCAAAATTTTCAAGATTTTCCTGATAAAACAGAATTCCATCAAGAGAAATTGCACTAATAAACCTCGAATATTCGACACCTATCTCACTTTTTTCAGGCACATTTTCAAACATTTTCTTAATAAAATCATGAGCATAAGACTTAACTTTTTCGAAGTCGATTTTATTTATAACATCCTCGATTGTATCGCTATTTATCGCACCATAAGCAGCAAGATATTTTTTAGCCGTTGCATGAAGTGCTGTATTCGCGTTATTACTAGCAATTATGCCCTCTCTTGAATTTTTAAGAAGCGCACCATCCCAAAAATCGCCAAGATTAATTATATGCTCAACAGCCCCAGGATACACAGGATCCAACGTATGTGGAGCAGTCCCATCGACTATACACGATTTCAATTCTGGGAAAATCACTGCATCTAACGAATCAGGATCAGCAGAGCAATAAATATATTCTGTAAAAACATTATTTTTAACCCCAGCATCCGCGATTCTTTTCAACAAATGCGATTTCCCGCAACCAGGACTACCTTTTAAAATTCTACAATACCAGTTATCCTCAGGATCAATCAAAGACTCAAATTTAGAATAAAAGCCCTTAGGCGAACTCGACCCGAGAAAAAATTTCATAGTTTTAAATTTCGTTTTCATAAATCTACCTCCTTAACACAAAATATTCACAAAAACTTGTCTAAGTTCTCACAAATATAATAAGAAAACAGAAATATAAACTTAAAAAATAGGACTTAAATTTTTTAAAATATAAAAATATTTGTATAATTTATATTAAAAATAAGTAATTTTTATAATTATTTTAGTTATTTATCCAAAAACACATATTCAGATAATTTAACTAATATTTCAGTTTTTATATTTTCTAATTCTCCAGAAACCTCGAAACCGCATGCATTTTCATGGCCTCCTCCACCAAAAAAAGTACAAATTTTCAATGTATTTATATTTTTTTTTGTTCTAACTGACACTTTGAAAATTTTATTTTCTTTTTCTTTTAATACGATCCCAATTTTTACGTCTTTAATATCCAAAAACATCGAAGAAATATTTGCTAATTCGTCATAATTAACGCCAAAATATTCCATATCTTTTAATAAAACGGTTCCTAAAATACATGAATTATCAAAAAAATATTCAGCTTTATTTAAAAAATTATGTTTAAATTTAACAAAATTTATACTATAATCATAAAAAATTTTCCTATTTAAATCTTCAAAATTTTGTATCATTTCGCATATATTATACGCAATTTTAAACGTGTTTTTTGTGACATTTGTATATTTAAATCTTCCCGTATCAGTTATTATGCCTATATAAATACATTCGGCCACGTAATTATCTATAATTAAATTAATATTTTCTGGTTGAATATTACATAAATTTTCTAATAATTTATATATATTTTCTGTATTAGCTGCACTTGTATTATTATATGTAACATCTGCATAATTTTCGTTTGTAATATGATGATCTATACATATGTCTATTTTGCTATAATTCAAACCACGAATTCTAGATAAACTCGCGACGTCTACACAAATTGAAACAAAATTTTCATATATTATATCATATTTTTGTATATATTTTAACATAAATAAAAATTTCTCAGGAATCGCTGTCGGAGAAATCACCCAAGCTTTTTTGCCTAAGTTTTGCAAAGCTCTACATAAAGCTACTGCAGAGCCAATAGCATCCCCATCCGGAAACATATGAACTATTATATGAAAATTATCTTGTTTGCATAAAATTTCTAAAATTTTTTCTAAAAAAATATTCATAATATCTATACCATAGACTCTATTTTATTTTCTAAATCATGATAATAATTAATTAAAAAACTTAACTTTCTGAACACACTCGCTTGCTTCGATTTTTTGATTCCTGTCGTTTTAATTACCAAAATATATTCACCGGGTATTATAGCTTCATCTGAAGAAAATTTCAAATTTGCAGCAGTTTCTGTATTATGCAAAATTTGATAATTATCTATTCCTGCAGGAATTTTATCATTATATAACTGTCTAGATCTGGAAAAATTATTAGTAATTAACGACGAAAATTCGCTTTTTTTATTTATAATTTCGTTTAATTCTTCCAAACATCGCATACTATCATTACAACTCAAATACAAATCCGGACCAAATTTATATTCATTTTCTATTAATTTGTTTTCAGACAAATAAGCTATTAAATTTTCTTCTCCGAACAAATTCATTAAAATATTATAAGCAGTTTTATCATGTTCGATCATAATTTTTGAAATTAAATCCCGAATATTATATTCCGGGAAAATTCCAAGATCCGCGTAATATTTAATATTTCCTGTGCCATTAGAAATATCTTCTTCTTTGACTTTGATAATTTTGTCTAAATTTAATTTATTTTCATCAAATAATTTGTGCAAAAATACCATAAGCGGGATCCTTCCTACTTGCCTTGAAACATGTGGAGTATTCGTATCATAACCAAAAGTAGAATTAGTTTTTAAATTTTTATATTTAAAACCTATAGTACAAAAATCAGTGCCGTATATTTCTTCGGTCTCCTGAATTAATTTAGATATCTCATTTTTTATATCTTCTAAATTTATATTCTTTTGAGAATCAATTATCATGCGAGTTATATTTTTTTTATGCTTTTTTTTGGATTTCAAACTTGTAGTTTTTGTCATAACAGGCTGTATTTGAGGAAAATTCATTTTAAAAACTTGACATGATACTGCATTAATTGGTAATATTATACTTAAAAATAAGAAAATAGAAAAAATTTTAGTCATAATTACCTCCGGGATAAATTATAATTTTTGTATATTATAATACATACTCATAGCATCTTCAATACAACTTGTACCTATAAACTCCATATTTGGAACAACTCGTATAAATAACTTATTACTCAGCTCTGATTTAATATAACCTGCGGCACGTTTTAAAATTCCGGCAGCTTTCTGTGCCGATCGCAAGCCATCCAAAGAACTTATATATATTCTACATAACGATAAATCATTAGAAAGCCAAACCCGAGTCACGCTTAGCAAATTTGTATTTAATCTTGGGTCCTTAAGTTTCATTATTATGAACGAAATTTCCCGTTTAATTTGTTCAGAACCTCTAAGAACTCTTCGACTTAATAGCTTTTTATTAGTTAATTCTAACATATTTTGGTCTAACGCAAATTTCATATTTTTACAATCCCTTATTTAAATTTATCAAATTTTCTTAATAAAATTTACAAATTTAATATATTCTAAATATTATTATAATATTATTTTTAAAAAAGTCTATTTATTTCTTAAATTTTTAAAAAAATTTGAAAGCAATTTAGAACTCTCTTCTGCCATTATATTTCCATAAACTTTCGGCCTATGAGTAAATTTCATCTCAAATAAATTAATAACTGAGCCAGCCGCGCCATTTTTTGGATCAGATGCCCCATAAATTACGCTCGCGAGCCTAGAATTTATAATTGCACCAGCGCACATAGAACACGGCTCAAGAGTAACAAAAATCTCGCAGTTTACCAAACGCCATGAATTTAAAAATTTACACGCGTTATTAATAGCTAAAATCTCGGCATGATATAATGAATTTTTACTAGTTTCTCTATAATTATATCCCGAGCCAACAATTAATTGTCTATTTTGCACAATAATCGCGCCCACAGGAACCTCTTGTATATCTTGAGACTTCAAAGCTAATTCAAACGCCAGCTTCATAAATTGAATTTTATACATAAATATAAATTATAATTTTAATTCAGAATTAACAGATTCCGAAAAAATCGTCGGATCAGATTGGAACATTTTCAAAAGCTCGAACTCTTCGTTATTTATATTATTATTTTTCAATGCCAATTCTATCAAGGCATTATAGCTACAAAGCGCTTTTAATATTATATTATTTTTTTTGAAATTTTCCTCACTAATTTTCAGATCATACGTGAAAATCGACATTACACCTAGCACATTTACTTCGACATTTTTAAGCGAGTTTACAACGGCAATCGAAGATAATCCAGTTGAAATCAAGTCTTCCAATACTACTGCTTTACAATTAGGAGTCAATTTGCCTTCTATCGTATTTTTCCGGCCATACGATTTTTGTATAGTTTTCACATAAACCATAGGCAAATTTAGCAAATGTGCAACAATCGCCGCATGCGGAATCCCTGCAGTAGCTGTTCCCGCAATGACTTCAACATCTGGAAAATTATCCCGTATATTCTGCGCCAATGCGAGCTCGACCTCAGTTCTCACTTCCGGAAACGACAGTATAATACGATTATCGCAATAAATCGGAGATTTTATCCCACTAACCCACGTAAATGGCTCTTTCGGCCTTAAAAACACAGCGCCTATTTTTAATAAATTTAAAGCTATTTTTTTATTTATATTCATAAACTTGTAACCTCTTGTTTTAAAAAATCGTTTTTTATCTGTGTATACGCCACCAGAGGATCACTCGCACACGTAATTGCTCTTCCCACGACTATGAAATCGCTGCCCAATTCGCCAGCAATTGCCGGACTAGCTACACGTTTTTGGTCATTATATTGCCAACCTTCTGGCTTAATTCCTGGAGTAATACACAAAAAATCATTGCCACATAGACTTTTTATTGTTGGAACTTCATAAGCAGAACACACAACCCCATGTATACCATATTTAAAAGAATTTCTAGCATAAAAGCCAACTAGCTGTGTTAAATCTTTATTAATTAACAATTCATTTTTCAAAACTTCCTCTGAAATACTAGTTAAAAGAGTAATCGCTATTAATTTGGTCGGGCTGCCAGCTGCGATGTCAACAGCAGCCTTCATCATATTAGCCCCACCTAAAGAATGCAAAGAAATTAAATCAACTTTGAGCTTTATAAGCTCATTAACAGTTCTAGAGACAGTATTGGGTATGTCATGTAATTTTAAATCCAGAAATATATTGTAACCCAATGCTTTTATATTTTCCACTATTTCAGGTCCCTGAGAATAAAAAAGTTCCATTCCAATTTTTATAAAAATTTGTTCATTTTTAAAAATATCCAAAAACTCAAATATTTTTTTTTTGCACGAAAAATCACACGCTATAATAACTTTTTTGTTCATAATATCTAAATCCTTTTTAGAATCACATAAAAAATACTAAAAATATAATCTTACAAATAACTAAATTATATTCTATCAACAAAAAAAAATATGTCAAATATTTAATTTAACTAATTTTTTTATACATATTTGTTCAATATTAATAAACATTTTTTAAATCTTTTATTTTTTTTATTATATTTTTTTCAAGACGCGAAATCTGTGCTTGACTTATATCTAATTTTTTCGCTACCTCAGTCTGTGTTTCGCCTTTGAAAAATCGCAAATACAAAATTCGTTTTTCCCGCACATTAAGTCTATTAATTGCCTGTTTAATACTAATTTCGCCAACCCATACAGAATCATCGTTACAATCGCCAATTTTATCCATAAAACAAGTCCCATCTCCAGCCGAAGAACCATCGGTAAACAACGGTTCATCAAGCGACAGAGGCTCCCAAACCGATTCTAATGCGACAGCAATTATTTCTTTTGTTGTTAACATTTCTTGAGATATTTCTTCAATAGTAGGCTCTTTATTATGTTCAGAAATATATTTTTCTTTAACTTGCAGCGCCTTATACGCAGTATCCCGAAGGGAACGACTTACTCGTATTGAATTATTATCTCGCAAATAGCGACGGATTTCGCCTATTATCATAGGGACGGCATAAGTAGAAAACCGTGTATTTTGGCTAATATCGAAATTGTCAATAGATTTTATAAGACCGATACAGCCTATTTGAAATAAATCATCAAGAAACTCTCCGCGATTAACAAATTTCTGAATAATACTCAATACAAGTCGTAAATTACCGCTAATAAGCTTCTCACGAGCCTCTAAGTTACCTTCTTTTACTTTTAATAAAAGTTTATTTTTTTCTTTTTCGGATAAAATTTTAAGATTTTTTGTATCCATCCCACAAATTTCTACTTTATTTTGCAATGTTTTCCCCTTCTTTTCACAAAAATAATAACCAAATCAAACTGCAAATAAACTCCGGAAATCCAGATTTCGGACTTTGAATTAAGTGTTTACAATTGTTTATTATTTAATTCAAGAAGTAAGATTAAAATTTAATGTAATTATCTCAGCCACCAATTAGGCGAACTCTTTTATCTAAAAGTCAAGAATTTTTACCTGGTCGATAATTCAAGATTCACATATATGTTTCTTGCTTTTTCTGACAAAATATATAATAGACCCAAAATCGCTTCAAAAAGTCCCAAATGATGCGAAATTAATTCCGCCCCCTGCGTCCTTATTTGGTCGGGCCCTCAGCTAGGCCTGGCGGGCCCCCGTGCTGGGGGTGTGGTTGTGCGCCCATCCGAGCCTGCGTATTAAACCACCCGACATACGCGATCTAAGTAGGCCGGTTCAGGTACGACTATGCGGGCGTCTGATGACGCGACCAGCAGGAACGTCCGATTCGGGAACAAAGGAACGGTGACCGCCGACGGCACCGTGTAGGATCTGGGCCATCCCGGGCAATAAGTAATCGTCCAAAGCGTAATGCAGGGGTGTTCCTGGTCTGCAAACCGGAGGCAAGAAGCAACAGCCAGACGAACTGCAGAGACGCAGCGTCCAGACGGAACAGATACCTGGCCGATACATTTTTCTGTCCTTTCTCCGTCCTTTTTTTGCTGGCTCCACACAACTGGAATCCACTCGCCATTGCTGGGATAATCGAGGATCGACCCAGCACCCGCGCCGAAAGGCCTCCACTACTCAGTTGATGGGTCATCTGGGCGCAGACTAGCATCCTCGCCGTATTTGTTTGCTATCGGGAGATATTTTATAACTACAGATAGATCTTCGCTGGCGTCGTCCTGGTGGCTGGACGCGGGTACGGCGGTCGCGGCAAGGCGGTTCGCCTCAAGGATATCCAGCGAAGAACAGAAGTATATATTCTTGCTGGCTGGTATTGACGACGCCGCGAGTCGATTGCCCACATGTCCGAAGACCATGCAAAATAATAATAAAATTCCGAAAATTTTTGTGGTAGTTTTTTTATTACTCATAACTCTTAAACTCCTAAATTATATTTAAAATCAAATTTAATTAGAATTTTCAAACCATACCGACTACTTGTTGCAAGTAAGTCAATGGAGGGGCCATTAAGGGTTCGCCAGGTCTGGCAATCACAAGAACCATAGGTGCGTCGTGTGGGCGGAGAGCATCCTCGCCGAGCCATTGGTAGCCTCTAGGATTTTTTGTGGGGAGATAAAGAAACCTGACTTTCACATACTGGTCCCGGGCGCCTCGCAATCTAATAGATATCGCAATAGCATGTGTTATTACGCTGGTTCCCACGGTCGGGCTAAAGGCCACCTGGCCAACGCATAGGAGCGTTTTCACGGTTGTTCCTTCGCCCTCACACCAACAAATCGGATGTGATTATGCCTAGCTGGAAAATCTCCACCTGAAAATATCTGTACACCCCACAGGCGGGGGTCTGGCTGCAAAAGTAACTTCGCTGACTCAGATACGCGTATGTCATCGACCAATGCTACATCGAATCCAAGCGACGAAAGGTATGCCCTAGGCCACTCGACGCGTACATCGACGTGGGGTGGAAGATCTGTCGCCGATATTCTAATTCCGGCCTGGATCAAGACTATGAAAAATAATAATAAAATTCCTAAATTTTTTTGGCATGTTTTGTTAGCACTCATAAGTTCTATTCTCCTAATTTATATTTTAAAATAATATATTCCTATATTTTTATTATAAATTACCGGATTCGGCGCTGTCAAGGGCTTTCAGAAAATTAAATTTATTTAAAATCCAGATCTTCGTGGTTCCCTGGTGTGTTGCATCGCCTGGGCAATATATTTCATATATTCAACGCGGGTTATCCAGGTGATACCGGCATTATTTTATATGGATACTCTCACCATATTGTATATTTCATGTAAGAAACCAACTGGCGGGATTATTAACACTTTATCTTTTTGAGCGACCAAAACCAACATCCGGTCACCTGGGGTTACGAGTTCTTCCCTCCCGACGGATTTGATCCCTCCACGATAGGACGCGTCGAGCAGAATTGTGGATATATCAAGCCTCTCACCATGATTCCTAGGTGATATAAAAGAATAATAAACACCCTCCGCTATCGCACCTGCTGTTTTGGGGTCTCCACACCACACCACACCAACGCAGGTCAAGTCTGTCTGTTCTCTTGCGGTTCCTTGCGAAAGGACAATCGGCCAGCAGGTATCGGTTGGGTAATTTATGTTCCGCCATAACTGCTGTCCCCATCGATCGGGGGAAGTCTCGGCCTGGCGATGGTTCTTAATCCCCGGGTTCACTGTGGGACCGGGTAATCTGAATCTGAACTCGCTAAGTGTGCGGGGCGCCAAGGAGATTTGAAGATTGCTGAAGTCTGTCGGCGACGCCGCTGCCATAATAATGCTGGCCTGGAGCAAGACTATGTAAAATAATAATAAAATTCCTAAAATTTTTTGGGCTATTTTGTGAGAGCTCATAACTCCTAATCTCCTAATTTATATTTTAAAATAATATATTCCTATATTTTTATTATATCCCCGGTCTTGGTTATGTCAATTTGTTACGATGATTTGAAATTTTATTTAATACATCCCAATTTAAATGAGTTTGGTGTTGAACCGTTTTGCCATATACTCTCTATGTATTCCCTGTGTGGCTTTGCCCACCGCCGTTTTACTTGGGTGAGCGCCACCGCCGCTTTTTGCTCTGGATTGAGACATGATGAAAGATCCCAATTGATAAAACTCGATTCATTCCTTTTATCTGTTACTAACATAAAGCCCGTAATCGGAAACTCCTTCGGGTTTTGTGGGGTTATACAATCAAGTACCGAGGCGATCATATCCTTGATTGGTCGTTCCGGCTGTGACGCCCTCTTGCCCACGCAGAAATAACTTATTATGCCATTTATGTACCGAATTAATATTATAGGAACCCAGTCGCCTTCATGTTCCGACCCAGTTGGATAACGGGTGCGCCAGAGTTCGTCCACATTTAGGTCAAATTGATTCACCGCAGTGCGAAAACTAGGAGCAACCCGGGCATCGCCACGTTTTTCTCGTTTCGACGTATCCTCTAAAATTGCGGAGAAATCACCCTCTCTGGTTTTCAGACCGAAACTGGAAAGATATACAGAAGAACAGCAGATGACTGTCTTATCTCCGATTGAGAGCGCCGCCGAGGCTCTGCGGCTGACGGCCGGGGATAAGATCATGGTAGATAAAAATAGAATTCCTAAAATTTTTTGGCCTATTTTTTTAATACCCACAACTCCTACACCTCCTTGATTTTTATTTTAAATATATCCCTATGTTTTTATTATATCCCCAGATTATCTGTTGTCAATGGCTTGCGAGTTAATTTAACATATTTTTAACACACCACAAACCTGAAACAAGAGGACGTATTCCCCCAGCCCAGCCTGACATCATTTTAAAATTATCCGGCGAAGTGGCCCCAAGAGCCACTCCATTATGCGTAACTACATATTTTATATTATATCCCCAGATTATCGGTTGTCATTGGGTGGCGCGTAATTTAAACCATTCTTAATATATCCCAAACCACCACCAACCGGGCTTATGTCCCGTTTGCTAAGGCGATCATATCGGCCACTCTCTTTTCCGGTGGTAGCTTGGGGTCCACCCCCTCAGTAGTTACAAAAATAACCGGTCTTTTTTCTTCAGTGGTCTCAATCTCTTCTGTTTCCATCGCATAGGGTTGCACCTTCCCGCTCTTGTCTGCGTGCCATATGTGAAAGTGCCCCGAGCTCCTTCCCTCAGCTCCCGCCGTATTATATACCTTCTCGAGCTCGGCCTGGACGGCAGCGGCTTTCGCATGTGTCGGGATGGTTACTACCCCCAAGGGTATCCCTACGGGGCCCGTCTGCCAAGATCCAGCGAATATGATTGGAGCCCGGGCGAGGCCCTGCGTAGTTTTAGGCAAAAGCACATCGGAGCCGAATTCTAATTCTGACTTCATAGTGACAAGAGAGGGCGGCGGGGGCTCTTTAATCGGAAAACCATTTTTTATGCAGAACTCGGGGTCTAGCGTGATAACAACCGCGTCGAGGGCTTTGGGGTCGGACGGGGTCTGCGGGACGGTTGGTCTCGGGAGCTCTTTCATTTCTTTTTCTAATTCTTGCGGTGTCTCTTTCCGGCCGGCATCTCTGCTCGCTTCGAGGAGGCCTTTTTCTTGTTGCTGGATTGCGGCCTGGTTTGCTGGCTGCGCGGGCGTCGTTGCCTCGCCAGGGGGCGTCACAGGGCTCATATCGCGCCCCGCGTAATATGCCTTTATTGTCTCGAGCGTCGGTGGGGTGTAATCGGAGCCACCATATAATGATATCAGCCCGGCGGATCCAACGACCGCAAAATAATACCGCGTAAGTTTCTTATTGTCGTCTGATGTCATAAACGCTCCCGACACCCACCTGTCACATGCGCCTGATTCTGGTTCAAAGCACCAGAGATCAACCTCTAATGTGTGCTGGGAGTATGGATCTTTAGCGACAAAGTGCCGCTTTAAATCGAACCTAACAGTAGACGGTTGAATTATAAAAGGGTTAAAGTTTAATGTGCCTAGGCCAATTGTCTTTTTGGTGTTCGGAACCAAGAACAACACAGGGATTTCGCAGCGGTTATTTTCGATTTCTTGGCGGCCACGGACCTCCACGGTGGAGCACGGATAAGATTGGAACGCAGTATGCTCGTGCACGCCTCTCAGTGTATAAGCGAATTGATCAAGCAAAGTGCGCTTGCAGCCAAAATAACATAGGCCGGGTACAGGATCCACTAAAGCTTGTTCGAAGCCCTCCGGTTTGGGGCCCGCGGGCGCTTCTTTTTCCGGCTTGGGGTCGGATGCTTCCGCGGGTGCTGGGTGGTTTGGGGACGGGGTAATGACGGCTTCCGTTTTCTTCGCGAGTTTCCGGAACGGATCTAATGGCGAAGCGCCCGTCGTGACCTCCTGGAGTTTAAACTTGCCTTCCTGTACCGCTCTTGCGAGGGCAAAAACGGTGTCGCCAACAAAAGTATAAAGGTGGAATGGATACGCTCTTACGGAGTCGGCCGATGGTTCCTTGCCTGCGGTTTTAAGTTCTTTGATCGCGTACTGAAGCATGGCCGCGTAGGCCAAAATCTCCTGAAGGCTTCGGGAGGCCGCGGCTGGCGAGCCAGATCGAACCGCGGCGCAAACATTCTTATATCTATCTTCTGGCAGGCCGGAGATAGACCCCTCATGCCCGGGCTCCCACAGGTCGGCAATTACGTTTAATTCTTCACCCACGACCTCTACCTGCGCGGCGATGCTACAGCTAGGAGTTCTACCCGAAAATAAATCGTCAGGGGTAACGTATGGGCCTGTCTGAGACGAGTCTACCTCAATGTCCCTTCCTAGTCCCGGCCAAATGTGGTTACATTTAGTAAAATAGGTTTCGGCTGCATCCAGATTGTACGCTGCCCGATCGGGAGCTGAAGCCGTGTGTGTTTCATAAATTGTCGCGACAGTCCCCACGATTCGGTCGCACTCATCTACTGCCGCGCGCGAAATTACATCCCTGACCACTGAGTTGCTAAGTTTTTTCTTGACCGATTTAACAACATCAGATTCGGTTTCTGTCCGCGTCGATCTTTGTTCGTATGTTATCGCCAGCGGCGCCGCCGGCCCTTTCAGATCCGTCACCGATTCGGTTTCAGATGTTCGGCCCGTATATCCCCCCGAAAAGCCCGGGTCAGCAGCCAACCGACTGCGTGATGAGCCCGAAGTCGAGCTGTTGTCCGCGGGGTCCTCGGGGATGGGGGTCGCAGCCCCGGAGCGAGAGCCTGAGATGTGATCATTAGAGCTGTCTCTAGATGTCTCGGAATCCTGTTGCCTTTTATCGTTATGTGGCCGTTTCGCCATAGCAGCCTCTTTCTTCCCACGCAAAAAATCCGCGAGAAGCATCCCCCCAATGGCGAGGGAGCCAATTCCGGCAGCGCCTACGATGGTTCCAATCACAGTTTTTTTCAAAATATTATTGGTTTTCGCGGGCGGTGGGGGCGAGGGTTTGTAATCCGCCGGGACCAATTTATACCCCGCAGGCGCCTGGATATTAATGTTTGGAGCCGGTTTATTGTAATCTTCATAGTTGTCGGCGCCATCTGGGGAATCTTCATGCAAATCCACGAATTTCGCACTAACCTTTTGTGCTACGCGATTATTTTTAGCCTGCATTCTACGAGCCGGCGACTCTGCGCCAATTAACGGAGGCCCAGCGCCCAAAAGCATGCCAAGCACTACCATGTTTGCTAAATTTTTTTTCAATATTTTATTACGCATAATCAGCACTCCCAAATTATATATTAATATTATATGCATTAAATACCCCAGTATTTATATTTTACCAAATAAATACCAACCTCATAATTATATTAAATTATATTAAAATTTAAATATCTAATTACCTATATAATATCAGCAATTATTCTAATGTCAATGGTTTTCGTGAAGTTTAATTTTAATATTTAATAATCCACTATTTTACATAGCGCTTTGGCGTACCAGAAACATGTGATAGCGTTAGCCATCCGGCGGGCACTTGTCCATCTGGCCAGGACCATACAGAACAACAGCCGGGCGGTATTCCTTTTTTGGCATGCCTGAGTGGGGCATCAAGTTGCACTTTACTTCTGGCCACACAGCGATGCACTTGGCCCGACAGTATATCACATCACGCCAGTTTGTTATGTCGACTTCCCCGGGGCTATAAACGAACCTCGGAATAAGCGCCTCGCGCTTTGGAAATGTCACGAACGTGTTTGCTACAGCTTTAATTACGCTGTCTACGGTTGAATTTGGTCCCGCATATGCGCAACCTACCTGGAGCCAACCATGGTCGCCGTATCGATTCCGACCATACGCGATAATAGGGATGTCGTATGGCCCTCCCCTGGTCGGGAAATGGACATGAAGATACTCTGATAGATTCTCACGGAGCGCCCCATGAAATGGCTGGTAAACGAGGCCTACATCGTCATTCTCGGCCACGGCGAGGCCGAACCATGTTGTTATTAGCTTTCCGTGGGGGCTGGAATGGTTATCGACACCGATCCATATACTTGGCGGGGGCTTCTCGGATGCGCTGATTCTCCGAGAAGCTTTGCAGACGAAAATACCAATAAACAACACGAGGGCTAATATTTTTTGATATATTTTTGTATTACGATTACGCGTAAATACCAACCTCATAATTATATTAAAATTTAAAAAATATCTAATCGCTTTGTATAATATCGAAAATTATACTGATGTCAAGTAATTTCATGGGATTTAATTTATTTTTAATAATTAACCAACCGAAACAAAACCCAATCACATTATCTACCAAAAACGCTCGAGGGAACTCGGTTCTGGGATAGCAAGACCCTGCTTCCCCTTGTAGAGAACTAACAATGGTTTATCCGCGAGCGGGGGCATGGGCTTTGCTGGGTCTTGGCATGCAGCCCATTTGCCGTTTGGGCCCTGTGAGATCACCGACCCTTTTATCGCGAATGCGGCGTACGGGCCCGACTCAAAACTCATCAAGACGGCGTCCAAAACATCAAAAACACTAACACCAGACGGGTAAGTGACTTGCCCAATATAGCCTTTTCCAGTAGCGACGTCGACATTGTTCAAGATAAATAAAAGTGGGATCCCCAGCGGTTGGGTCTTTGATTTGGCAGAACCTCGACGAGTGACCTTCGGGAATCCATCAGGAAGCTGCATGAATTCAGCGCCTCTGTAATAACGGGAGGGCAGAAGCGAACACTGATCAAGATTTTCTTGCGAAGTATATATCTTTACCCCTTTCTCGGACAGAACTGGAACAGAGGCTAAAACTTGCAGAGCAGCTTGTGTCACGCTAATTCCAAAAAATAAAATAATTGCAAGAATTTTTTGATATATTTTTTTATTACGCACAAATACCGACCTCATAATTAAATTATATAAAAATTAAAATATCTCATTACTTACTATAATATCGCCAATTATTCTGGTGTCAATGCTTTTCGCGAAATTTATTTTTTTTTAATAAATTAATTAAACAAAGTCAAACAACATCAGGAGGCAAACAACACGCCCGTTCGATTTCCCATATAGGCGGAAGGCCAGGTCCCTCTGGAAGGGCCGAGATAAGAACACATGTCGTTTTTGGGTCCCAAGTTTGTTCTGTAGTTTCGTCATAGAACAGGGTTGCTGACGAGGGCCCACCCAAAACACATAACAAAGTCACCATGGGGGCGTCTACTGGCGAGGATACATCGAGACACCCCCTGATAAATTCATGGACCTGTGGTACACTACTAGTCAGATCGCCCCAGATTGTGCCGATTACATGATGAGACTCGCTCCCGTCGTCATGTTTTTGAGTATATATCACCCTGAGTCCATCTTTTCTTTCTATAGCAACAAACGGGCCATACACGCGGGGGTTTATTGGGCGGCCTGGTGTTTGGCGATCTTGGGGATCTGGTTCTGGCGTATGTTCCAAGCCACATTCAATCAGGGCGCGGTTTGTTACCCGGAAAAGCATAGGCGGGGGCTCGGCCGACGAAGGCGGGCATGCTACGGGCGATCCTGAGAGCCGTCTGGCTCCTTGGCACAAGAAAACGCCAAGTATTAATATAATTAGTAGTATCTTTTGATATATTATTTTATTGCTCATAACTCTTCCCTCTAATTAAATAAAATATACTATGCTTTGTATAATATCGTTGGTTTTTTATTTGTCAAGGCATTCCGGGGAATTTAATTTTTTACAAAACAAATTAATTATCCTAAGTCAATCAAATCTTATGTGAAAATACGCAGCTGCGTCTGGAACCATAAAGGCGAACGTGGCTACGGGGCGGAACCACGAGCGATCAGAACACATGACCTGTTCCTGTCCCTCCCACGCGCTCTATTAACAGGATATAACAGTCTGGCTGAACCGCTGTCGTCCGGGACGCTGAGTGAGGTTTGCAATTCCTCGCCGCCATGGTCGGTTACCTCCAGAGCCGAATTCAAGTATTCATGTATATCTTTGACGGAGGCCCACACCGCGCCTCGAAGATTCCCAACGATGTGATGATTGACGCCACCCTTGCCGTTTTGTTGACACCAGATCACTACGAGGGAAGCGTGAATTTCATACTTGGCCGTAGTAAGAGTTGGCTGTCCTACAAGATCGGGGCTGGTGCCAACCACGACCGTTGCGGGAGCGTTTCGCTTTATTGCCAACCCCCACCCCGCAAGTATGCGGCCAGATGTTCGAAGGCCCATCCCACCTTGCGCGGGCGCCGCAGTTCCACAAGTTTGGGACGCTGCAGTTATTCGTATGGGTCCTATCCAGAAGAACCCGACAACTAGCAATATAATTGCTAGAATCTTTGTCATATTTTTTTTATTACGCATAATTCCAAACCTCTAATTTATATTTAAAATTTAAAAGTAAAATATCCTATACTTTGATAATATCATCAGATTCTCTAATGTCAATGGTTTTCGTGGAATTTATCTTTTTTTAAAAACCTAAAAGTAACTGGAGGTGCTCGCGAAATAACACATAAATTTTGGCCAACAACCTCTCTGATTCCTGGTTAATTAAGGGTGGGGCTGACCACAATAACAGGCAATAACTTAGTGTTAGGCATGAGAGTATCAACGTCTGAGACAGAATGAAGAACACAATTTTGATCGAACCACCAGACGTACACCATAAGAGGCCGAGGATCTCCCAACAGTGCGAAACTATTTTTTACGTATCGAACTATCACCCGTGGGGGTTGCCCCTCGGCCCCCTGAAGCCACCCGATTTGGCGAAATAAGTGTCGGCCGTTGGCCAGGATTGGCTTGCGGTATACAATCGGAATGGCGCCCAAATCCCCGGTCTTATTACGATACAGCACCTTAATCCAACCGACCATGTGTTCGTCGAGCTCTCCAGAATAAATAATTACCGAACATTCGCACATACCAACCGGGGTGGTTTTTACCGACAGGCCAACGAACTCAACTCCTTCTTGATCAGCCTCGAGCAGGATCAAGGGCTCCACTGGAGGGGCATAGGATGAATCCGTCGCGGATGCTGCCAACCGGCTAGGGCCTATGCAGAAGAACCCGACAACTAGCAATATAATTGCTAGAATCTTTGTCATATTTTTTTTATTACGCATAATTATACCCTCTAATTTATATTTAAAATTTAAAAATAAAATATCCTATACGTTTTATAATTTGATTTTTCATTTGTCAATGTTTTTCGTGGAATTTATTTTTTTTGAAAGAACCTAAATTACAAGACGGTACTCGCCAAAGAACACATAATTTTTGGGTCAGGCACTCGGGCTTGCATCTCCTGCGTCCGGAGCTCGGCTTAAGACAATAACAGGAAAGAATCTAATAGCCGGTGTGAAAGAATCCTCGACGTGTACTTGTTGTAGGCCACCATTCTCATCAAACCACCAGACTTGGGCCATAAGCGTATCAGGCTTACCCGGCAGAACGAAACTATTTTTTGCGTATGCAAGAATATCCACCGGCCTATGTCCCACGGTCCCATGAATTATCCCGATTTGTCGCCTGAAGGTAATCCCCGCGGCTGGGATAGGTCTGAGCCATACGACCGGGATTCCTAGCGTAGGCCGGGATTGACAACGCCAGAGCACCTGAAACCAATGAGCCAGGTGTGCGTCGGGTTCTCCAGAATACATAAGAGGCGCACGAGGCCTCTCACGGAACGTGTGGTTTGATACCGCCAGGCCAAAAGATTCCGCTGCTTCTGTGTCGACCTCGAGCGAGAGGGCATACGCTGCAAGTGCTGACGGTTCTTTTGTTGCATGAGGCGCGGATGCTGTTAGTTGGCTGGCTCCTAGACAGAAGAAACTGAAAACTAGTAATATAATTGCAAGAATTTTTGATATATTTTTTTTATTACGCATAATTATACCCTCTAATTTATATTTAAAATTTAAAATTTAAACATAAAATATCCTATACTTAGATAATATCAACAGATTCTCTAATGTCAATGGTTTTCGTGGAATTTATTTTTTTTAAAAAAACCTAAATTCACACGGATTTACTAGACAAAGAACACATAATTTATGACCTCAGGCACTCGGCATTCTCTCTACTCCTCCTGGGGCTCGCCTTACGACAATAATAGTGTTTGAGTTCCCATTAGGCATACTCGGATCGCCGGGTCGGACAGCCCACTGCCGACCTCGCTCATCAAAAAACCACACGGTGCACATACTATGGACATTGGGGTCCTGCCAAGTTAAACTGTCAGTTACGAATCCAGTTACCTCGCTCGGCCTGTGGTTCTGGGTCTCATGGACAACCCCGATTTGCTGACTTCTGTGACCATATTCCTGGTCAGGTGCGTAAAGTACAACCGGGGTGCCTGGCGGATCTCCTTCATCGTTGCGCTGGTTACGATAAAGCAGCCGCACCCATTCTAGCATAGTACCATTCGGCCGCCCATAATAAATAACAGGCGAAATGAGCCAAGTTCGATTCGCGGTGGCTGTTACTGACATACCCAAAGCGCCTAGGTCAGGCGGAACGTCGAGGCGCATAATACCCGGGCCTGTACGCGCTACTGCTGCTATGCGATTAGCTCCTAGCCAGAAGAAACCGAAAACTAGTAATATAATTGCAAGAATTTTTGATGTGGTTTTTTTATTACGCATAATTACAACCTCTAATTTTTAAAATTTAAAAATAAAACATCACTATAATTAGATAATATTAACAGATTCTATAATGTCAATGCTTTTCGTGAATTTTTCTGTTTATTAAATTCAACCTAAAACGAAGGCCGTGGGCGCATAATCCCACCGGGGGCTATCCCCACCAAGGGTGGGGGAACTCTAGATTAACGGACCCGTTTGCGGCCAACACATATGGCCGCGATGCCGCGGATGGGATGAGCACACTATTTAGTACTTGAAATACCGGGCCCGGGCTTGGGTAACACGGTGAATCTTTTGTTTTCAGTTGTCCGAATGATACACAAATCCCGTCTTCCGTTGGCTCTACGAGTTCTAAATTATCTAATATAAGATTCTTTATGGTGGCAGTGTTCTTTCCCTCGGACCCACCGATGTACCCTATAAAAGTTTGCAATTTAACACCAAGCATCTCGACCCTCCGAGCCCAGATCACCGGGAGTTCCGGGCCTTTGTTTCCCTTGCCGAGAAAGGACCATCCGTTGGGGCCGGGCTTTTCTAAAATAACATTTGCTGCGGGCGTTATTTTTAATCTGCAAAACTCAAGTGATTCCGGGTCCAGATGCAACACTAAATCGCTGGCCTCGGGGAACGGTGCTGACGCTGCTATTCGCATGGCTCCTTTTGACAAGAAAATCCCAAATAGTAATATAATTGCAAGAATTTTTGATATATTTTTTTTATTGCGCATAAATATAACCTCTGATTTATCTAAATTTATAATCAAAATGTTTTAGAGCGCATGCGCGGATCTCAGCTGTTCGCTGGAACCAGGGAGGCGCTATAGGGACGCCCTCGTCTAAAATAGAAATAGCGACAAACGAAATTTCTAAAGGCCAATTGGATCTTGGATCCGAAACACAAAACGGATCCAGCTGGCACCAGAGCCCCTCGCAAACACAAACTCTTATTGCAATTATTTTTCCTGGGGCCACCTTACTATTAAGTGCGGAATTCACTGCTTCATGTATTTGTTGGGCGGTGCATTTCTCTGCTCCACGAAGGACGCCAAGGAGCGAGTAGACGCGCTGGCCTAGTTTGTTCACATCAGTAGCAACTACGGGAAGTCCATCGTATTGCGGGTCTTGCCCTTCTGGGAGGCGGCCGTCGGCATCCTCGATAGGTGTTCCAGCGGGCTGTTTTATTTCCCACCCGAATCTATTTAGGTCTCGGCCTGATGTTCTGAAAATCATACCAGCGTGAGCTGGCGCTGATGATACGGTTTCTTCATCTTGGTCGTCCGGCGCCACATAGTGTGCGGGCACCGCTAAATCGGGGTGATTTGGGCACGCCGATGCTGATATCCGGCTGCATCCTTGAGATAGTGAAATTCCAACCAGAAACATAATTGCTAGAATATTTGATATATTTTTGTTATTGCGCATAATTCTACGAAACCTCGTTAATAAAATTTTAAAATAAAATATCTTGTATTTATATAATATCAGCAGTTATTCGCATGTCAACGGTTTTCATGCAATTTCTTTTTTTTAAAAAACCCAAACCAAACTGCGATATCTCGGCAATAAGCCCTGCAGTTATACCCACCAGGGAGGAGGGAATCCCAGTTGGCCGGGCGCCTTGGCGACGACTATACAGGGATGTTCATCAGCGCCAGGTATAACTGGACTATTCAGGGGTTGGAATTCCTGTGACCTGGCTTCCTTCCTTTTGACGTAAGCAACAGCTGGCGCATCGAGATCAAAACTGGCTTTTATCCAGTTCGTTATCTCGCTAGTTTGCTTGCGCGCGGCCCCTGAAAAGTATCCGCCAAAAGTGGGACAATACAGCCCAAAAACCGGGATATAATGCCGAAAGCACACCGGGGTTTCGCCTCCAGTCGCGTGCGGCCCGAAGAAAAACCAACCGTGCGGGCCGGGCTCCTCTACACTAACGATTGCTGTGGGTTTTAGGCCTACTTCGCAAAACGCAAGTAATTTTGGGGAAACATGAAAAGCGAGCTCGCTGGAGCTAGATGACGCCGTCGACGCTGCTATCCGCGATGGCTCTAGGCACAAAAACATCCCAACGAGTAATATGCTTACTAGAATTTTTTGATATATTTTTTCATTCCACATAATTCCTACCTCTAAATTATATTTAAAATTTTAAAATAAAAAAACCTATGTTTATATAATATCAAAAGTTATTCGGTTGCCAAGGGCTTGGTGAATTTTAATTTTTATTTTTTTTAATAGTTTAATAAACCTACGTCAAATAGCGGGGGCGTACAAACAAACCTCCCACTTATTACCACCAGGGTGGCGGTAAGGTAACGTCGCAGAACTCGGTGGCGACAATAACACACGTATGGTTATTAGGAATAACGAAGTCAGAATCTGGTCGCAAGAGCAGCGTTCTCCCCGGACCTAATGACGCGATGGCTATAAAATGATTGTGTTCAAACACCCCGACCTCTCAAAACAATTTTCTATAACTTTCTTTAAATCGTTGGCTAACATCCCCGCACACTGCGAAACGAATCCGACATAACTGTACGACTTATAGCCGCGTACCCTCTCGTCCCGATAACAGTAGACTATTGGGATATTGGGTACTGTGGGGAGCAGAGCAAACCATTTGTTTAATTGTGTCGGTGAACCAACGGATTTTTCTTTCAATAGTAATCCAAGTTCCTTACAATCTTTTAGGCAAAAAGATACATTTTGTATATTGAAATTAGCTGACGTCGTAGATCTGTCCATCGCGGCTATTCTGACGGCCGTTTGGAACCCGAGCACACCAAATAGTAACACGATTGCTATAATTTTTTGATATATTTTTTTATTATTCATAATTACCGTCCTTTAAATTATATTTAAAATTTCAAAATAAAATATCCTATATTTATATGATATCAGCATTTTTTTCTAATGTCAATGCTTTTTTGTGAATTTTTTTAATAATTAAACAATATAAATCACTTTGAATTATTCGTCATAAACCAGAACGCTCTACTAAGAAAACTACCGGGGAGCTCGCGCCTGGCGCCAGGCTTGGCGATAACTACACACGGGTATTTAGAAACGTCGGGAATAGCGATGAGGCTAAGTTCTTTGGATGGGGATATGCCAGGCCCAACTTCCGACATGCATACCTGCAACGGCGAGCTCGGATGGGCTGCGGCCTCAAATGTTTTTTGGACAGCCAGGAGAACTTCGCTAACTTGGTAGCCAGCGGCACACGCAACCTTTCCAACAAGCGTGCGATCCATACCATCCTCATCCGTCGACTGACAAAGCGCGATCGGCAAAAAAGGACCAGGAAGCTCCGTGGGAACTGACCAGCAACAGTTCATTGGGTCGCGAGGGGTTGTAAGCTCACACCCAACCTCGCTTCCCAGAATACGGCTTAGGCCACAAGAAACAGGGTCACGTAATGACGTGATGATAGTTATCGGGTTGGCCCCTTTTGTTTGGTGCGAAGATGCTGTTATGTGGATGGCTCCTTGGCAAATCCAAATAAAAACTAGAAACAAAATTGCTAGATTTTTTTGATATATTTTTTTATTGCGCATAATTACCGTCCTCTGAATTATATTTGAAATTCCAAAATCAAATATATTTATATTTATATAATATCGGCAAGTTTTCTAATGCCAATACATTTTAGACAATTTAACTTTTTTTAATAATTTAATAAAATTAAACTAACCGGGCGAAACAAGTGCGCTATTCAGTTGCCTCCCAAATTCTCATCAATCTCAAGGGATTGTCTCGCCTTATTCTCTGGGGTGGGGGGCCCGGGGTTGACCAATCTAGAGGGTCGTATCCTGGCTCCGGCTTTATTATAGCAGCCCCCTCCATCTCGTCTGGCCACAAGCTCAATATTATGCAGGGTACCTTCCACCTGCCTGGCAATTGGCCATTATCGCGCTGGCCATGCATGGCATCTAACGGCAACCCGTTAGAACCGAAACGCACGCCACCGGCGAAGAAGTCGGAAGGGTTGTGACGGGCCACTGCAAGTCGGAGTGTATAAATTATAGTATATACATCCTCGCCGTCGGCGCAGTAAACAGTGCCTAGATGGTGTGCTTCGCGACGTCCTGTATTCCCTGTTATCCACAGAACCGGGACTCCTACTTCGCCTCCGTCGAGCTGGGGTATTTCTTCTACAGTCAGACGGGACTTCCCCTGCCTCATCGACCAGGGCCCAACGAACTGCCATTCTGCTTGTGCTTTTGCCCAACGAAGGTCATCCAGCTCGGTCGGCGACATAAAGTCCTCCGGCTGACCAAGGCCTAGCTTTTGGTATAGTCCCATTACCCACCAGCCGAAAGAATTATATTTCCATTTTCGCGAGTACTCGGGCCCTCCGAAGTACGGAAAAACAAAGGGATCCTCCCACACTGGGCTGTCTACCACGTAATTGCGCACAACCGGTTCGTTTATCTCGAAAAACCCATTGGCAAAGAATAAAGATCTGTTAATGGCGAAACGTTGACGGGTTTCCTTCACAATACGGCGCGCCGCGTCAATATCTGCGGTTTCATCCTCACGTGCTGCCGAAATCTCCGAGCGCAGAACTGAGCTCATTTGTGGCGCAGCTGCACTTGCAGGAAGGCCAGCAAGACCGAATATAAAGTACAGGCACGGACATAATTGCTAGAATTTTTTGATATATTTTTTTGCCGCGCATAATTCTACTCCTCTAAATTTATATTTAAAATTTTAAAATAAAATATCCTGTATTTATATAATATCGGTATTTTTTTTAATGTCAATACATTTTATGAAATTTAACTTTTTTTTAATAATTTAATAAACCTAAAATTAAATAGTTTTAACTCTGCAACGAACATATAATACCCCGATGCCCAAACGCATCGCCATCGATCGCAGCTTCTGTTTGGCTTACGAAAACACAAGGATGTTCTTCAGGGCCAGGCATCTTTTCATGTCTATCTTTGATACTTTTCATTTGGCCACTAGGGCTAAACCACACGATGGCGAACTTCACAGCTGTGCCGCCATCCGTAGGAGGAAATATAGGCAAAACAGCATCGAATATTTCGCCAGCTTCAGTCCCCAAAGGGAAGTGAACCGTGCCGATGTTTACGCTAGAAATCATCACAACTGGGACCTTTTTGCGATATATAATTGGGATTATTACAGACCGCGAATCTTGACTGCCCAGGCCAGCAAATACCGGACGAAGCCAGCCAGCCAATGAGTCGTCTTCCACTCCAAGATGGCGCATAATTTGACTCTCCGGCACCAACTGGACGCCATCTGCAGGACGAAGCTCGCAGGCTTCGGCAGCGTTTGGATAAACGGTAATATATATAGCTTTCCCAATAGTTGCCGGCGCAGTTGCTGAAATTCGCATGGGTCCTAGGCCGATACAAATACAAACTAGAAACAAAATTGCTAGAATTTTTTGATACATTTTTTTATTGCGCATAATTACCGTCCTATAAATTATATTTAAAATTCCAAAATCAAATATATTATATTTATATAATATCAGCAGTTATTTTGTTGTCAAGAGTTTTCTTGAATTTTTTTAATAATTTAATAAAACTAAAATAAATGGCTTTTTGTCTCCGAAGACCATGCGATTTTGGTTTATCCGAGTGCCGGTATCCCGATCATGGCTTCATTTTTACCTATAAATATACAAGGGCGCGAGCCATTCGGGGGAACTTGTGCGTCTCTATTTGTTACATAGTGCATCAGACCAGGTTTCTTGTTATCACGACAGTAAGTGAAATAAGCGACGCCGCATACATATCCCCCATGTCCAACCGTACGGCGAAATGTACTCTTTATTCCATCAACCAGGTTAGCGACGGTCTCATTATTCGCGCAGTATGCGGTGCCAAGATGGTACAGAAATCGATCTCCCTCAAATCCCAGGCAGACAATAATGGGCAACGGGGTCTCGCCGTATGCTATAATTTGTCGCCTGGTCCCTACTTCGCCACAAAGTGGTCCGTAGTTAGGTATCGTTGGGCATGGTGCGGTGGGATCATCTTGGTCAAAATGTAGCCTGCTATACACCCTTCCGACCCAATGAGATCGCGAATAAGCCGAAGGGAAATGGGCGCAGGGTGCGTCCGCAAGTAAACCTTCGGGGTAGGCGACATCCTTAACAGCGAGCGGTCCTTCTGCCCGATAGCCGCATGCTTGACATAACGGCAGGGAATACCCGATACGTATCGCCGGGCCGGTTTGTGTACGGGCTGACCAAATACCTTACGTGCAGCGCGAATGCGGCTTCTCCAGCGTATATTCCGGAGGGCTCGCCGGCATAGATTCTGGTAAAATGTGCCTCACGAAACCATATTTGGCGCCTAGGCCCTCGGTATAGGTTGGAAGAACTAGCTGGCGGTCAGAGGCTGCTATCCGGCTGAAGCCTTGAGATGCTGAAATTCCAAGTGCAAACATAACTGCTAAAATTTTTTGATATATTTTTTTATTACGCATAATTACCGTCCTATAAATTATATTTAAAATTCCAAAATCAAATATATTATATTTATATAATATCAGCAGTTATTTCGGTGTCAAGAGTTTTTTTGAATTTTTTTAATAATTTAATAAAATTAAAATAAATGGCTTTACCCCTAGCCACACAATTCCGAGCTTACGTATTCCTCGTGGGCCCTAGCTCTGCATCGGTTCTGGCTACTATGACGTAAGGCTTATCAGCAACTTCGGACACGACCTCATCTCCGTCGATGTCCCTTGCCCCATCAAAGGGTTCTACGTCCCGAACTGCGCACTTTAGGTCTGGTGGTTGGTCATAAAGAAAACCCGATTGGTCGGGTATATAAAAACTTGCTAAGACAGCTCGTTTGATTTCGTCGGCGGTCATTTTTTCATATCCCATAACCGTGGCAAAATGCTGCATTTTATACTCCGGACACGTATCGGAAATAATCTCCCGAAAGATAATAGCAATTCCATCCTGAGGGATCTCCCCGTAATCATATATCCGATGCCAGTAGTCTAGCTGACCATCAGCGGAAAACCAGGCTTCCCAGCATAGCCCGGCGCAACCTTCAGTTTTCACTGTGTTGCCCGCCGATAGGCCAACCCCGCCAAGCATGTCCTTATCAGTCCTTATAGAACAACCCCACTCGGCTGCAGGTTTATATGCGAGGATTCTGGCAGTGCCTCGGGACATCAACACACCAGCTACGGCCATAATTGCCAGAATTTTTTGATATATTTTTTTATTGCGCACAATTATCAACCTCTAATTTATATTTAAAATTTAATAATAAAATATCCCAAAGTAATATAATATGAGCAGGCTTTCTACTAACAATGCCTCTCGTAAAATTTATTTTTCTAAAAAACCTAAGATAAAAAGCACTAACCCACCGAAGAACAAATAATTGTGAGTTTAGCCAGCCGCCCCCCGGCCAACTCCAGAGACCGGGGCTGGGCTTAAGACAAAAACCGGATAAAAACTATTATCAGGCATGGCAGGATCCTCGGAAGATACAGAACGAAGAACAACACCATCACGAAAATACCAGACGTAGCACAGAAGGCCCGGAGGTGGGGCGGAGCGAGCGAAACTATTAGTTACGAATTCAATCATCACGCGTGGCGCAGCACCCTGGGAGGCATAAACCGTCCCAACCTGGTGACTAACGCGCCCCTCCGCGCCCGGGATCGGACGGCGCCAGATAATCGGGATACCTGGCGCGGCGCTGGACTGATAACTCCAGAGATGCTGACACCATCGGAACATGTTATCATTGAGTTGACCTAAATATAAAACAGGCGAACTATCCACCTGCCGATACGCGGAATTTGTTATCACTAGGCCGTTATTGGCAGCAGCGACTGGATCAGCCTCGAGGAGAAAAAGTGACGATGCGGGTCCCCCGGACGCTGCTATTCGCGTGCAGCCTTGGCAGAAGAAAACCCCAACGAGTAATATAATTGCTAGAAGCTTTTGAGATATTATTTTATTGCGCATAATCCTAACCTCTAAATTTATATTTAAAATTTAAAAATAAAATATCCTATGCTATATATAATATCGTTGGTTTGTCATTTGTCAATGCTTTTCGTGTAATTTAACTTTTTTAAAATAAATTAATTAACAGAAATCAAACAACTTTTTTATGCAAAGAACAAGACTGCTGCATCATACAGTAAGGCGGGATTTCGGGGTTATCTACAACGGACGAGATAAGAATACACGCACTATCAGGGGGCCAATCCGTCGCAGAATGAGCATCATAGAACACGGTTAATGCGCCTCTATCTCGCAGCTCCACGACCAAGGTTTGGATTTTTTCTCCACCTGCGGCTACGTCATCGAGTGCCGAACTCACGAATTCCTGGATCACCTTGACGGTGGCTCGATAAGCTCCATACAGGGTCCCCACGCGTTGATGTTTATCGCCTATATCCGCGGTACGACGGCTCGCGATGACAACAAGGCCGTCCTGGGTATCAATTTGGGGTCCGGCCGAGCCCTCTGATGGAGGAGTGCTGACATCGGTATCCTCTACAGGAAGGTCGGTGTTTTGTTTTAATGCGAACCCACATTCAGCGAGGGCGCGACCTGATGTTCGGAAAAACATACCCGCGAGATCGGTCGGCGGAGGAGGCTGCGTGGATGGAGGGGCTGATGCCGCTATTCGCTTCGACCCATGCAACAAGAAAATTCCAACTAATAATATAATTGCTAAAATTTTTTGATATATTTTTTTATTGCGCAGCAACAAGAAAATTCCAACTAATAATATAATTGCTAAAATTTTTTGATATATTTTTGTATTGCGCATAATTCTAAAACCTCATAATTATGTTAAAATTTTAAAATCAAATATATTTATATAATATCAGTAATTATTATATCTGTCAAGAGTTTTTGCGAAATTTATTTTTTATAATTTAAATAAAACTAAAATAAATATTTAGCGTGCCAACAAACACGGCATTAGTTCCACCACCATATTGGCGGCATCCGTAGATCGATGTAATCGGCGGCGACGAGGATACATGGATGGCTAGATAAGTCAGGCATAACAGAAGACTCCAGAGGGTGTAACGCCATGATGCCTTCAGTGTTAAGTGACGCGATGTATACAACTAATGAGTCGTTCATCGAAAACGGCGACTCCAAAGTCTCTTCTATACGGTGTTTCACGTCTCTGATATTCGTGCCAGTCGTCTGCAAACACTATCCGAAGAAACTGTGGGAAACCACTAACCTGTATGCGCCTGGGTGACAAAAAATCATGGGCACTTCCCGTACCGGATGAAACGGATCAAAAAAAGGATATCCATTCGGAGGAGGCTCCTCTATAACGGCATTTGCTGTTTGTTTTAGTCTTAAACCGCACCTCACAAGCATTTCGCGAGAAACGCGAACATCGATCCCACTGGGGTTAGATGACGGCGCAGATGCTGCTATTTGGATAGCTCCTTGGCAAATAAAAATACAAACTAGAAACAAAATTACTAAAATTTTTTGATATATTTTTGTATTGCGCATAATTACCGTCCTCTAAATTATATTTAAAATTCCAAAATCAAATATATTATATTTATATAAATATCGGCAATTATTTTGTCGTCAAGGGTTTTTGTGTTTTTTTATTTAATAATTTAATAAACCTAAAGCAAATGGCTTTATCGTACAAACGAAACCGCCATTAGACCCACCACCATACAGGCGGCATATAAGTATCACCGTGCTCGGCGGCGACGAGGACACACGGATGGTCAGATGCATTAGGCATACCAGCAGAACGATCCAGAATAGGCAACAATATGCTCCCGTTAGGTTCCCTGGCCGCAATGCATACACAAAGCGGACCGTATAACACCTCAATAGGCTCCAAAGTCTCTTCTATACGTTGTGCAACGTCTCTGATGGTCCGGCCATTTGTATTCAAACAATAACCCAAGAAACTGTGGGAAACCACTGAGGTGGTTTGGATTGGATGACACCAAATTATTGGAACTTCCGATAAGTTATGCGTTGGATCTAAAAACGGCCAGCCAGCAGGAGGAGGCTCCTCTCTAACGACATTTGCTGGTACGTTTAGTCTTATTCCGCATCTCGCAATAATTAGGGGAGAAACGTGAACATCGATCCCAATGGGGTTAGATCTCGGCGCAGATGCTTTTATATGAATGGTTCCTTGGTAGCTAAAGATAAAAACACAAACAAGAAACATAATTGCTAGAATTCTTGTGATACTTTTTTTAAAGATAAAAACACAAACAAGAAACATAATTGCTAGAATTCTTGTGATACTTTTTTTATTGAGCATAATTACCATCCTCTAAATTATATCTAAAATTCCAAAATCAAATATATTATATTTATATAAATATCGGCAATTATTTTGTTGTCAAGGGTTTTTGTGTTTTTTTATTTAATTAATTTAATAAACCTAAAGCAAATAGCTTTATCGTAATAATAAATACGCCACTTATTACCACCATTTATCCGGCATGCTGATATCGTGGGGCTCGGCGGCGATGAGCACGCACGCATGTTCAGGAATACAGAAATTTTCCACTACTTTTAGCTTCATCACTTCTCTCTCAGGATCAAATACCGCGATGTATACCCAAAAGCCGTGGGCAATCGGGGCCGCCGGTGCAAAACAATTTCTTATAATATTTGTAACACGGAAGGCGGCCATGTCCTTCGCGCCCGAAAGCCAGCCTATGAACATGTACGCTTTAACTCCTAGCCGCTGGTGCCTATAACACCAAATTATTGGCACGCCGGGTATGGATTGAAGCAGCCTACAAGAAGTCAACCCTTTAGATTTAAGATCACCTAGCTTGATTTTTTCTGTTAGTTGTAGGCCTGTCTCCTCAAGGTCTTTTTTACACAAATATACAACTACTCCAGAAGAATCAGCTGCCGGCATAGATGCTGTTATTCGGATGGCTCCTTGGCAAATACAAATACAAAATATAAATATAATTGCTAAAATTTTTTGATATATTTTTTTATTGTGCATAATTACCGTCCTTTAAATTATATTTAAAATTCCAAAATCAAATATATTTATATTTATATAATATCGGTCTAACCCAACCGGAAGGATTAGGTTTACCACTTTATCATGCCGGCAGGCTCCCACGCAAACCCGGGAGTGGACGTCCCATCCCAAAACGTTCGTAGGTCGACCTTCCCAAGATTATAATCCCCGAGATCTTCCACGCAGCTGGCGACTATAATACAGGGCCACGATTCGGTGCTCGGGATAGCACTGCCTAACGGAACAACCACGGAGCGGTCGATCTCCAGCGGCCAGCATACGCAAGCAGCCACGGGGGTACCCCCTTTCCAAAGGCTCACACCTTCGCGGCTGACGAAGCCTTTCTCACATGCCTCCACTGCCTCTCCCACCGGCGCCCCCGGGACGGTTTCACACCAACCTATATGCTGGTGAGATTGGCAGCCGTCATAATCACACATACGGTGAATTATAGGGATTCTATTAGAGGTTTCTCCATACCTTACATATAGTGCCTCGGCAAATTCAACCAACGACTCCGCCCCAAGCCCGAAAAACATCAAGTCATACAGACAGGCGGGGCCATAATAGGCACCGCGGAATTTGAGCCCCATCTGTTCAAGCAGGTAGGGATCTGTGGTGATAGTTATAGCTTGCGGAGCGGCGCTGGGGGGGGGATCTGCTTGTGAGGCGTTAACTGTGCTGGGGCCGTTCACAATGAACATGCCAACTAGGAACATATTTGCTAAAATTTTTTGCCATAGTTTTTTTGTAACCATAATTCTACAATCTCCAATTATATTAAAATTCTAAAATAATAAAATATCCTATGTTCTGTATAATAGCGTGAATTATTCTGATGTCAAGGGATCTTGTGAAATTTAATTTATTTTTTAATAATTTAATAAACCTAAAATTAAATGGCTTTTTGTCTCCGCAAACCATGCGATTTTGATTTATCCAAGCGACGGTATGCTGATCGCGTCTTCGCTTTCGCCAACAAACACACAAGGGCGCGTGTTGTTCGGGGGCAATTGGGCGTCCCGATTTATAACCGCGTGCATCACCTCCTGTCGAGAGTAGTCAGCGTCAGGGTCACAAGTGAAATAAGCAACGCCGCAGGCATATTGCCCATTTCCGCCCGTTAGATAAAAAGCCCTCTTTACTGCGTCAATTAGATTGCCGACGGTCTCATCAATAGCGCAATATGCATTCCCAAGATGAAACATGGGGGTACCGTAAGGATTTTTATGCCAACAAATAATGGGGAGAGCTACTTCGTCTGATGCTATAATTAGCCTCTTGATTTCGGGTGCGCCGATAAGGGGCCCCCAAACGGGCCAACATGGACAGATGGCATTGTCATTCCGGTCGAATCTTAGTTTCATATACACTCTAGCAACATACTGAGACGGCGAAAAGAAATCAGGGTGTTGTTCACGAAAAAACCCAAACGAATCTTCTCCGGGGTATACTTGGTCTGGGGTTGTGAGGTCGTGTTGGGGGACCCATCCCGTAGCAGGTAAGACCGGGCCTGCCCCGATACGTATCAGGTTAGTGCGTGCTGGTTGAGCTGCATAAATCCCATACGTACATCGCCCTTCATCTTGCACATGCGGGTCCACGGTGGATCCCGGCTGAGTTATCGGGGTCGCAGATGCTAATATTCCGATGGATAATTGAGAGATGGAAATTCCAACTAAAAACAAAATTGACAGAACTTTTTGATACATTTTTTTATTGCGCATAATTACCGTCCTTTAAATTATATTTAAAATTCTAAAATCAAATATATTATATTTATATAATATCGGCAGTTATTTTGTTGTCAAGAGTTTTTGTAAGATTTTTTATTTTTTTAAAAAAATAATTTAACAAAACAAATCAAATATTTCGACCAATTACAGCCCACACTAGATTTATAAATCCAATCGGCGGATACTCGACATCAGAGTCGCCTTTACAGATGAAAACATAGGGTTTTTCGGATGCGTCAGTTATAGAGTCCTCGGAAGATATCTCGATTACTTGGCCATCGGGCGCTTTGTGCACGAGTTTGAAATGAATATGCTCTTCGGGTGGCGTTACTGGCCAACCGGTACCCTGTTTTACAGCTTGAATGATTGTGTCTGGGCTCAGAGGCAGCGTTCCCAATACGATGCCAATCACCCTGGGAGATCGCGTTCCACTGGCGTTTTCCTCGCTATAGATGATCGGAAACACGGAATCTCCGGGTTTTGTGTTCTGATATGCCACGGCGCGCAAAGAATATTCTTCGGGCGGGGAAACCGATACCACGCCTTCGTTGAATCTATTTCGGGGAATGCGAATAACTACTATACCTTTTGCGCGTGGTGTGGGCGCTGAGGCAAATATAACGGTGGGTGCTTGGAATAAAATCATGACGAATAGCATCATAATTACTAGAATTTTTTTATTGCGCATAATTACCGTCCTCTAAATTATATTTAAAATTTTAAAACTAATTTATATAATATCGGCAGTTATTTTGTTGTCAATGCTTTTCGTGAAATTTATTTTTTTTAATTAAAATTTAATAATATTCTCGTTAAAATTTAACTTATTTTTAATAATAAATTAGACAAATTTCGACATTAATGCTAATTTTTTTTTTTTATATTTCGTATGATTTAATTATTTATTTGAGGGGTTGCCAAAGATGTTTAAAAAGAAAAACGGTAAAGTTGTAATTAATCACGAAAAAGACTCGTTGGTTGCTGTTCTTTATGGTGAAATTGACCATTGCAGTGCTTTAGAAATCCGGACGGCAATTGATAAAAAAATTGATGAATATTCTCCGGAGGTGTTGACAATTGATTTTTCAAATGTAAAATTCATGGATAGCTCTGGAATTGGGCTTGTGATGGGCCGTTTCGAGAAGATGTCTTCAATAGGAGGTCAGGTGAAAATAGAAAATATTCCGGCGAGGCTTATGCGGCTTTTTAAGCTTTCTGGGTTGCAAAGATTAGGATATAAATTTTAAATTTTAAATTTTTAAAAAATTTTTAAAAAAAGTATTGGTGCATAATATGGAAGAAGAAATTTTAAATGAAGTAAATGTCAATTTTTTGAGCAAATCTTGTAACGAGGCATTCGCAAGGGCAGTGATTTCTGCATTTGTTGTGCAGCTTGATCCTACAATCGACGAATTAACAGACATAAAAACTGCGGTTTCTGAGGCTGTTACTAATTGTATAGCGCATGGATATCAGGAGGGTTTGGGTGTTATATACATAGTTGCTCAGATATTTTCTAATGGAAAAATTGTAATAAAAATTCGGGACCGTGGTGTCGGTATTGACAACGTAAAACAGGCTATGGAGCCGCTATTTACCACCGGCGGAGCTGAACGGGCAGGCTTGGGGTTCGCTGTTATGCAGAGCTTTATGGACAAAGTCAAGGTTACTTCGAAACCGGATAAAGGTACGCTTATTACGCTGGAAAAATCGATAATCCGTAGATCTGTCCCGAGGTTATCTTGAAACTTGATGTTTGTGAGAAAACTAATAAGTTCATTGAGGAAAATTTGGGCCTGGTTAGATTGTGCGCTAAACGCTTTGTTTGTCGTAATTTGGAGTATGATGATATATTTCAAGCTGGCTGTTTGGGACTTGTTAAAGCAGCGCGTAAATTTGATAAGACTCGTGGAGTTAAGTTTTCTTCGTATGCTGTTCCTACGATTTTAGGTGAGATTAAACAGCTTTTTAGTAATAATTCTCAGTTAAAAACTAGTAGAAGTTTAAAAGAATTGGCGCTTAGAATTAAAAAAGAAAATGATGAGTATTTTAAAAATAATAATAAACAACTGACTATTAGCGAGCTTTCACAGATTTTACAGGTTGATACTCATAAAATTATTGAGGCTATCGAATATTCAAATATTAGTTTGGATTCTGAATTAGGCGCTAGTTCTGGGGCGGGTTATTGGACTTCGTCGGAGCCGTATGTCGAGTTCGATGAAAACGGAATTTCTGAAAAAATTTGCATTAAAAACGCTATAGGAAAATTGGATAAAAATGACAGAATTATAGTTTATTTAAGATTTTTTTTGTATAAAACGCAATCTCATGTAGCTAAAGTTTTAAAAACAAATCAGGTGAAAATTTCTAGACGCGAAAAGTTTATATTAAATTTTTTAAAACATAAATTATATTAAGTATTTTTATTTGACTTTTTTTTAATAATTGACTAAAATTCAGAATACTCGGGAGGGATTTAGTTATGAATTTTGGTCAAGATTTTGTTAATTATCAAACAGATGACGGTTTTAGAAAATCTAATATTATAAATAAATTTATTCGCTCTGTAGGAAGATTAAGTTTTTTAAATATTTTTTTGAAAAATTGTTTATATTTATTATTAATGTTCAGAGTTATAGTAAGTGCTGTCGGTGGAGTTAATTTAAATCCTGGTGTGAGAACTAGAAATTCATTTTCAGCCTCGTCAAATATATTTGCTAATAATAATTTAACACAAAATACGAGGCCTAAAGTTTCGGTTATTATTCCTGTATATAAAGTCGAAAAATGGCTGGGCGACTGCTTGGATAGCTTGGTAAATCAAACTATGAATCCCAAAGACTTGGAAATTATATGTGTAAATGATGGTTCTCCGGATAGGTCTGCTGAGATTTTAAATATTTATTCTAAGCGAAATACAAATATAAAAATAATAAATCAAGCAAATCAAGGGGTCCAGACGGCTAGGAATACCGGCTTGGCTTGTGCTACTGGGGAATATATTGCTCTTGTGGATTCTGATGATTTCGTAAGCCCTGAAACTTATGAAGCTTGTTATAATTTGGCTAAGAAAAATAATGACGATATTATAGAATTCGGGTATATTAGCTTCGATGATGGCTATCCAAGTAATGTTAGTTTTGATCCAGATGATCATGGAAGAATTTTCGACCAAAAGGGATATTTAAATAAATGCACTTCTGGATGGGTATATTGCTGGAATAAATTATATAAATCAGATATAATTAAAAAAGATGACATAAAATTTATTAAAGGCATCAAACCAAATGACGATACTACGTTTGCTTTAATGTGTGTTGGCAATGCTAAATCGATACGAGTTATTCAGAATAAGTTTTATCATTATAGAATGCGGCGTGATAGTATATGTTATAATATGGATTATAATAAAATATACGCAGAGTCTTTCCCAATGATAAAATGTGTGTGCGATTTTTACAGAAAATTAGATATTTTCTCGGATAAATATGTGAAAGCTGCACTATTAAATAAGCTTCTAACATGGTCTACGCATTATGAAGAAATATTTAATAATCATAAAAAAGAAATTTTAAATTCATTTGGTGATGATATTCTTAATGCCGAAACAAAAAAATTATTGCCTATGCAAAAACAAAATATTATAAAATCTTAGTTTCTTATTGTAAAATTAATATTATTAATTTTAGGTGCGATTTTAAGCGAGAATTCATATCCTGATTTCAGTCCGGCTGATTCTAATTTATGCAATGCAGTATTATATGCTAATTCTGGTGTATTATTTTCTGTACTTAAATGCGATAAAATAAACTGTCTTGCCCCATGTTTTGCGAGCTCTGGTAAGATCTCTGCACATGAATCATTGGATAAATGCCCTTTTTTTGATAGTATTCTTTGCTTGAGATAATACGAATATTTCCCAGTATTAAGCATGTTAATATCATGATTTGATTCTATGAATATTATTTTTGAGCCTATTATTGAATTTAAAACTTGATTTGAAATCATACCTAGGTCACAGCATACAGAAATTTTCGTGTTATAACTGGAATTATATATATTATAGCCAAAGCCTTGTTCGCAATCATGAGAAATATCAAATGGTGTAATATACATATTATTTAAATTTACTCCAGTTTTATCTATTATTTGAAAATTAGAATCAGAATTTAAAATCTCTTTTGTTAAAAGTTTACTAATAGTTCCATAAGATGCATATATTTTGGTATTATATTTTTTTATGAATACTTTTAGCCCAGCAACATGATCGCTGTGTTCGTGTGTTATAAATATTGAATTTATGCTTTTTGCATGTATTCCATAGGCCGCAAGAGCTCGTTCCATGCGTATAGTGGTTACGCCGATGTCTATTAGAATTTTATTATAATTATCTTCGATAAAAATAGAATTCCCACTACTGCTACTAAAAAGTGGATAAATATTAAACATATTGCTTAAAACTTCCTTGTGTTTTTAAAAAAAATTATGAAATACAACTAATATTTTTATCTTCGCTTGAAGTTATTAGTTGAATATCAGCACCTAGGGAACTGAATTTTGTAGAAATATTTTCATAGCCTCGTTCTATATAATCGCTGTCTTCGATTATAGTAATACCTTCAGCGGATAATCCTGCGATTACTAACGCCGCGCCCGCACGAAGGTCACAGGCTTTGATTTTATTTCCTTTTAATTTTTTGACTCCAGTAATTACGGCTACTCGATCATTTATTGATATATTTGCTCCCATTGTATATAATTCTGAAACATATCTAAATCTGTTATCCCATACTGATTCGTTTACAATACTTGTGCCGTCTGAGATCGCTAAAAGTGAAACTATTTGAGGTTGCATATCAGTCGGGAAGCCCGGATACGGCATTGTTTTTATATTACAGCCTTTTGGTTTGTTATTTGCTTCGATTTTTATAGCATCATCATAGCAAATAATATGAGCTCCTATTTCTTCCAGCTTGGCTGTAATTGCTTCTAAATGCTTGGGAATAATATTTTTTATCGTAATACTACTTTGAGTTGCACATGCTGCTACCATGTATGTGCCTGCCTCGATTTGATCAGGAATCACAGAATACGTTGTGCCATGCAAATATTTTACGCCTTTAATTTTAATTATATCTGTACCTGCTCCCATAATATCAGCGCCCATGCTGTTTAAAAAATTGGCTACGTCTACAACATGAGGCTCTTTTGCTGCATTTTCAATAACAGTGATTCCCTCGGCTTTCACAGCTGATATCATAATATTTATAGTAGCTCCGACAGAAATTACATCTAAGTATATATTACTGCCTGTAAGTTTAATACAGCTTATTTTCATGAGACCGTCTTCTAATAGGCACGTAGCTCCTAAAGATTTAAAGCCTTTTATATGCTGGTCTATAGGCCTGACGCCGAAATTGCAGCCGCCGGGCATAGGGACTTCGGCATTGTTAAATTTACTTAAAAAAGCACCTAAAAGATAGTAAGATGCACGCATCTGTCTAGCAAACTCAAGGCCTAAAGAAGCAGTGAATAAGCCTCTGGGATCAATTTCTAAAACATGCTTGCTTATTATCTTAACTCTAACTCCGATAGATTCTAATAATTTGCACATATAAGTTATGTCACTTATATCAGGAACATTTTCTAGCCGACTTGGAGAATCTGCTAATAAAGCAGCTGGTAGCAAAGCAACGGCAGCATTTTTTGCACCACTGATATTCACAGTGCCATGCATTTTTTTACTACCTGAGATTATAATATTATTCAATAAAAATACCACCTACAATCTTAAAATATCGCATTTGGATTATTTTATAAACTGCAAAATTAAAGTCAATAGATTTATCAGTAAGATATTATTTTTATAATTTTTATTGCTTTTAAAATCTCGATATTTGCTATATTGCAATTCTCTTTTTTTGTAAATATTATATAGGACTTGTGTTTTTTAAAAATTATTCATATAATAAATACGATCGAAAGTATAAGTTTGTTGGAATTAATATTTAAAATTTTTAAAAATTTAAAGAAGGTGGATTTTTTGCCCCAAAAAGAGGATTATTATAAAATCTTGGGCGTTAGTAAGAACGCTACAGATAATGACATAAAAAAATCATATAGAAAATTAGCTAAGCAGTATCATCCTGATTTGAATAATAATAACCCACATGCAGAGGCAAAATTTAAAGAAGTAAATGAAGCTTATGAAGTCCTTTCTGATTCAACTAAACGTGCTAAATATGATCAGTACGGGCATGCGAGCACAGACCCTAATTTCGGAGCTTCTAGTGGCGGTTTTGGTAACTTTTCTGGCTCTATGGAAGATTTTGATCTCGGCGATATATTTGGCAGCTTTTTTGGTGGTTTCGGCGGAAATGCATCTTCAGGAAGCAAAAGAGGTCCGCGTAAAGGCTCAGATATTGAAACTTCTATATTTTTAAGTTTTGAAGAGTCAGCTAAAGGATGCAAAAAAAATGTTAAATATGAACGTATTGCTACTTGTAAAAAATGCAATGGCATTGGTGCAGAACCTGGAACTAATGAATCCAGATGTTCTTCCTGCCGCGGCACTGGCCAAATAATTATGAATCAAAGGACGCCTTTTGGTATGATTCAGACCGCAAGAACTTGTGATCATTGCGGAGGCAGCGGTAAAGTTATAAATAATCCATGTAAAGCTTGTAGTGGCCAGGGTCGTGTTCGCAAAAATGAGTCCATGGAAATTGAAATTCCTGCAGGCATCTCAAACGATCAAATTTTAAATGTTCGTGATAAAGGCAATGCTGGCAATTACGGCGGCACAAGTGGCGATTTGAGAATTCATATAAAAGTTAAATCTCATCCGATATTCGAACGTAAAGACGATGATATTTGGTGCGAAATTCCATTGACATTTATTCAAGCTGCATTAGGCGATGATGTAACTGTTCCCACAATCGACGGCCAAGTGAGTTATCATGTTCACGAGGGCACTCAATATGGCGATATATTCAAAATCAAAGGCAAAGGTATGCCACATCTTCATGGTCGAGGTCACGGAGATTTACTAGTAAAAGTTACTATTGAAATTCCTAAAAACATGAGCAACGAACAACAAGAAATATTAAAAAAGTTCGATTCAATTTCTTCACCAAAGAACTATCAAAAAAAAGTAGGTTTTTTCGAAAAACTAAAAAAAATATTTGAAAATTAAAAAATCATTCCTACCTAAATACTAATACTAATTCGAGTTTTAAATTTTATTCATAATTCGCAAAAAATATATAAAATACGTATAATTAATAACTTACGACCTACGAGCAACCACCCAAAAATGCATCAAAATCTTGGGTATAATACTCGCAGTGCCGGGCTATTATGGGCTATTCTAGGCTATACTGCTCCATTATGTTATACTTGGCTACGTACAGCATAGTAGCTATTTTAATAAGCTAATTTTTATCCTCGCTATCAAGATCACGTCTATAGACATGTATTTCAGCCCCCCAATGATATGGGAATTTATCATCATCCCAGTGTTTTTCGAAATAATTAGTTTTAAATTCTTTATATTCCATCTCTTTAAATGAATTAATTTCAGAATCATCGGCATCACCAGATCTAACGTCTATTTTTTTAGTTTCACCTACAGCTTGATCTAATTTTTTTTCAAAATTTGCTTTATTATGATCAAAAATATTTACGTAGATCTTAGATATTGAATTCCTGACTTTTATTTCATTGGTTTTTATAATTTTGCAAACAATTTTTTTTGGATTCTCTTTCAGTAATATACTTTTTAATTTTTTATGCAAATTACCAGTTAAAGCGCTCATCTTTTTATTGTCGAACATTATTTCTACATGTGATGAATTTTCCGAAGCTTCTTTTTCACGTCGTATTTCATTGTCTGTTTCTATAAATAATTTAATAGCTTTATCGAAGTCATCCTGAGACTTACAAACACGCGTTACGGTTTTTAGTCTGAAATCATTAACCAACAGGGGAATTAACGTAATTTCTTTTTCTTCCGACCAATCAGCCGGGCTATCAGTTTTTTGGCTACTCTTATCATCGAGTTTAGACAGATCTTCATCATACAATGGGTATGATACTGAAACGCCAATATATTTATCAATATCTGTATATGAAAATTTCACATCTAGTTCAGAGCCATTTAATAATTCTTTAATATTAACAATACAATTTTTAAGTTCATGAGAATACTTAAATATATAGGAGCCATCTCGCTGTTCTTGTAAAGTAAGAGGTGGCTGTTCTTTTTCAATAGGAGGTTGGTCGGGATTATTTTGGTACTCAGTTGTAAAAGTTATAAAATACCAACACCTTTGTTTATCTTCGGCAACATCTGGATAAGAGTCAAATATACCTTTTATCATGCTACTCTCAGTAATATTTTTCAAAAGGTCATTTATTGTTTTATTCATTTTCGTACTACACTTCATACCAATTTTGTCTTTGCCTGGAAATTCTATATTTACATTAAATATATTCTTGTTCTTGGTTTCTAATAGAATTTTTTCTTCAGGTTTCAGGTATTTTGAAGTATAATCTTGTTTCCCCAAAAAGGCTCGTTCATACAATTTTATAAATTCTTTTAAATATTTATTCACAATTTTCGTGTTTGGCTGTCTGTTATGTTTTGATTTATAAAAAGACAGCGAGATTGCGCGCGGATTCAACGCCAATTGCTCTATCCACCAGAAAATTTCATCAGCAAGTATTTTTTTAAAATTGCCTGGAATCCCACTGCCCGGCATATCACCAAATATCTTAGCCAATGGCCAACCTTTTCCATTGACTTCCATGCCATTACGGGTTACCGTATTTGCCATAGACAAAAGTTGATTCAATATTTTATAATATTTCTTATTTTTTTTATAAACTTGATAATTAGAAATATAATATTTAAGTTTATTACACGTAGCTTTTGTTGCACAATTTTGCAAAAAAGATATATTCATTTTTTTGAGTTTATTTGCATTTGCTTCAGCTTCTTTACTTTTACTTGCATTTTCTTCAAATCCAAGTAATTTTTCTATTCTTTTTTTAATTTTTATTATAATTTCAGATGCCATAATCAATCACCTCGCACTTAAAATAACAAATCCTTTAAGTATACAATAATTATACAATTTTTTTAAACAAAAATCAAGAAATTTCCAAATTTAATATTTTAAATCACAAATTTTAAATATATGTTTCACGTGAAACATTTTTGAATTTAAATTATAAAAAATTAATTTATAAAATACTTAAAACTAGAAAATTTTTGTCTTGCAAAACAGATTCGCATTGTGATATACTCATTTTACACGCAGTGTGAATAGCTAATAGTTCAATTTTTTTCTCATTGAATATAGAACTCGCCAGATTTACAATATTACTAGTATCTGTAATTGCGACTTCTTCGCGAGACACTTCGAAAAGTTTATATTCATAATAGGCCAGAGCAGCGGCTAGAAAATTCAATCTAGCATCATATTGTGTTGTGTTTGCATTAAGTTTTAAATTTTCGGTTATATTACTCAATGAGTTTTCACAAAATATTTTTTGAGTATTAGCAGCATCGGACGAAAGTCCTGAAATTAAACAAAATAATTCTAAAATTTTGTCTATATCCACTATAATTCGCTCCTTAATTTTAATAAATTATTTTTTTGCTAGTCATAAGCCTCCTTGCGAGGACACCCAAAGCCTATGGCCCTGGATTCCCCACGTTTTTTTAATTACTATCTAGATTTAAGTTCTGTAATTTCTAGAATTAATAAACTAATTTTTTAACTGAATCTGGGAACAGCTTGTTAAACCCAGAAGTAACTGTTAATGCAAGTTCTTTAAGTTGTTTGCTAATAACTTTATCATAGTCTAGAATTATATTCCCGGACTGAATCATTTGTAATGCGCAATTTTTATCCAAACCTATAACTACTGCAGTTGCGATGTCCGGAGTTTTGATCAAATTCGCTCCAAGCGGTGTCACCAGCTTTCCTGATGCCTGAAAATTCAGACCTGCAGCGGCATCTTTCATTTCTGTTAGGCCTAAAATCGCGTGAATTGTGCTGACATTTGCGAGCATAGTATTTAATTCATACGGATTCAAAGCTTCCCAAAGTTGCAATAAATAATCATAAGTTATCTTTCCGCTAGAAGTCGATGAAACATCGATAGTTCCGGCATCAGCTGATAACACAGATGCTGCATGGCCTAGCTGTTCGTAGGATATATCTCGGCCTATTTTTTTGAGAATAACTCCGAAAACTTCTAGATTTTGATGCCTCAGGCTTTCATAAGTTACAGAAACGAGTCTTCCACGTTTTTTAAGACTTATAATATTTGAATTAGTCGTAATATTTAACACAGGCAAACTCGCGCCCTCAGAAATAGGAGCCCGTAAATTAATCCCAGTATTTTCAGAAACATCTTGACTTGTATTTACACTTGTGCTAGTATTTTCTGAACTTGAATCTGAATTAATAGTACTTGACGCTGTGCTATTTGCATTTGTAGTACTCGAATCAGACGTTGAAGTTGTATTTAAAATAATAGGCCTAAAATCAATACCATCAGTAATAGTTTTCGTTGCACAAATCATAGGAAGTGCATCGGCAGCGCTGAGCCCAGATTTAATCGACCGTGCCATAAATTCAGGAAATAACACTGCTGTATGATAATTTTCGAAAAATTTCTCAACTGAGTCACAATTAGGCCCATTTACTTTAATTTCAAAACGTTTCAACTGTCTTTCATAAGCATCCAATCCAGCCAAATCTGTTTCAAGATAATTTTCACTAGGATCAAGATCTTCAAGAACCTCGGTAAAACTTTTTTTACTAACTTGATACATGTCTTTTTCGAGAGAAATTAAATCATATGGCACAAAAATTACCTCTTTTTAATTAAAATTTTAATCAAATCACACAAAAACATTAATTATAATCCCGAGTTTCACAATCTATAAATTAATTCTAGAACCGGGGCTTTAAAGCCAATAAACCCTTAAGTTTCCTATTTGAGAAAAATTACATTTTTTTGATTTTTCTGCTTGACAAATTTTATTACTCTTTGCTATAATAACTCCAGTGTTAATATTATGTTTCAGGCACAATTAACACCGTATTTTTCTAACTTTTAATACAATGTTTCACGTGAAACATATTTTTAAATTTTCATATTCCTCTTCAGCCTCCTATCAAGAGGCAACCCTTTAAGACTGCACCCCTAAACCTTCGGTATAATAAACACCGTATTTTTTAAACTTTTAATACCATGTTTCACGTGAAACATATATGAGCCATATAAACATATAAGCATAAATTTTTAATCACCTCTTTAAATTTTTTTTAAACTTTACTCTCAGGAGAAAGCTTGACATGCCTATGGCCATAAACCCCGGATTTCTGCTAGGTAAAAATTGATATATTTCACAAAAATTACCTCTTTTTAATTAAAATTTTGATTAAATTATAAAATTTGAATTATTATACGTCGCTTGAGTTTGCGTCAATACTGGAGTCAATTGTAATTTAAAATCATATTTTGAAAGCATGTCTTTGAAGCGAGTTTCATTAGGCTCTAAATCCGGATAAGCATAATTTTCTTGACTGAAACATTTAATAACACCGGCCTCGCGCTGCGCCGGAACGACTACGAATGACCATTCATATGCGTCTACAGGATTATTCAAAATAACATGACACATGACATCGTTATAAATTTTGCCAGGCATATGCTTGCATTTTGAATTTAAAAATCCACTGCTTTTACTGCTGATCGGCTCTTTGCAAATCGAGCAAAGTCTAGATTTTACTGAGCAATTAATACTTACTTCTTTTTTAATACCTGCGTCAATTGAAAGAATTAAATCATTGGCGCCTGAGGCATGCCTGGGAATATATGCTTTCGCAACTAGACGTCTGTAATTTTGCCCAAGACTATTATTTTTGTTCAAAATTTCAACTTTGCATTCGAATATTCGCGCCGTTTGATTATTAGATTTGAGATTATGATCAGTAATACCGGTTTTTCCAACGAAAAATTTAGCTAATTTATCTAAAGCCTCGTCATTGAATCTTTCGAAATCGCGATCAATTTCGTTATCGCAAAGCACGACAGAGAAAATATAAATTTCGTTAGAATCAAAATTGCGTTTAGTAAACTTATTAATAAGTTTTAAATCATACTCGCTAATAATAGGAGTTTTTTTAATAATAAAGCCCTCGGTTTTCTCAGCTTTTTTATTCTCGATTTCTGCTTTAGTCTCAAGCGCCGAACAACTTTTTGAATTTTCCAACAAATTCATAACATGAGATATTTTACGCATGAAAATCCTCCTAATTCAAATTAACATTCGCAAAACAAACGAATATTAATTTTTACAAAAATTCAGTAAAAATAATTAAATATTTATTTCTACTATTTTTATTATGTGAGTTTACAAGCCAAAAGTAAAGGGGAAATCTGTCGAATTTTTTATTAAATTTAAATTAAAATTTTATATATTAACTAATTTATTCTGCAAAACAAACGAATATTAATTTTCGCGAAAATAATTAAATATTCTTTATTTTTATTATGTAACTTTAAGAATCAAAAGTAAAGATGAAAGCTGTCGATTTTTTTATTAAATTTAAATTAAAATATATTAATTACGCAAATATTTAAATTATTATGAAAAATATGCATTTAACAAATCTCGAGCTACATTTTTAGATATACTCCCACGAATTCCGTTAGCTACTACGACTGCAATCGCAATTTCAGGGTTCTCATATGGAGCGAAGCATATAAAAGTCGTGTGATCCGATCCTTTATTCTGCGCCGTCCCAGTTTTAGCGGCTATCGGAACGCGAAAATTCCTGAAATCTGATGCCGTGCCATTAAGAACAACTTCTCGCATGTCTTCTCTTATTATTTTGAGATTTTCTTCAGAAATTACTTGACTTTCAATAAGCTCAGATTCATAATTTCTAATATCATGTTCTTGCGTATAATCAGTTACTTTATTAAGAATATGAGTTTTATACCTATTACCCGACGCAAGTGTAGCTGTGTATGCCGCTAATTGCAACGGACTGACTGCTGTATTTGCTTGGCCTATTGCTGCCTGCGAAGACATCGCGTTATACCAAGGTGCATGTATTAATTTACTGTGTTCCGGAGTTGTTAAGACGCCTTCGCTTTCAGATACTTCAATACCAGTTTTGACGCCAAGCCCGAATTTTTTAGCGTAATTTGCAAGCGTCGTCGCGCCAAGACGTCTGCCTAGTTCGGCGAAATATACATTGCATGATTTTGCCATGGCTTTTTTGAGATTAGTATTCCCGTGGACTCCCATACAATGCAAAGTATATTTAGGATAAAAATTAAATGCTCCATTACAATTTATAATTTCCTGATCAGTAATTACGCCCTCTTCTAGCGCAGCACATGCAACTAGGGGCTTAAAAATCGAGCCTGGCGCGAACGTTCCTATAAATGCCCTATTAAACAACGGCAAAGACTTATCGTTTGATATTTCGTTATAATAATTCTTGTCATTCATATATAAATCCAGGTCAAAACTAGGATATGTAGCAGCTGCTAATACCGAAAAATCGCTTATTTTTAATAATACAACGGCTCCCGAACGGCAATCAGAAGCCCCAGTATTTCGCGCTATGCTTATATTTCGGGCAAGAGATTCGTTTGCTATATTTTGCAATCTCGAAGACAAAGTTAAAAAAATACTTTTTCCGGGCTGCCGAGCCACTTTTTGTTTAGATTTCAATACATTTCCATCGCGCGAAAGTTGTATAACATTTGTCCCAGAATGCCCATGCAATTCAGATTCAAACGCGGCTTCCACTCCAGATTTACCTATTTTTGAATCCAAATTATAATCTTTTTCTTTATATTTTTCATATTCTTCATTATTAATAACACCAGTAAAACCTATTATATGCGGCGCAAGTTTACTATTTAAATATTCACGTTTCACGACCGTAGAAATATTTATCCCAGGCATCTTAGAAGCGCCCTCTGATAATATAATCATAGTATTTTTATTTATATCATCGCACACCGTAAGCGGAGCCGCTTTCGAAGTAATCCCAAGCTTATAATTTCCATATTTCACGCTACAAACACTATATTTATCTTTATAATTAAAATTCTCGCATTTAAATTTTTTAGCAAGCAATTCGATACAATCATTTGCCCGTGCATTTTCACTAATTTTCAAATTTTTTCTCAAATTTTTTATTTGTAATTCCTGATTTTCCTTAAATACAAACTCATTATTCTCATTAATAAAAATAGGAAGCGAGCTCTGCCAATCATTCCCAAGTTTCATAATAAAATCCACAACTTTAGCAATCAACTCATTTTCTTTTTCATCCGGGACATTCAATCTATTTATAACAGCCCGATACATAAATTTATTAACCGCCAAGCACACGCCATCGCAGTCAAAAATCTCCCCACGAACAGCATCTGTCCTCAAAAAATAAGTATTCGCCGATGCAGCCCGAGTCATATAATAATTATTATTAATCAATTGCCAATCAACGAGTCTACAAACGAACAATAAAAACACAGCACAAACACTCAAAATCACGCCATATACCCGTTTTTTACTATATAAAACACTGGGATTTTCGTTATTTCCCACAAAAAAATCAAATAAAAAATTATATTTTTTGTGCACATTAGCCTCTTGGACCGCCACAGAATCCAAATTTTCCAAATTCTCATTATTCTCATTTTCCAAATTATCATTTTCCAAATTATCATTTTCCAGTTGACCCAAACCCCTGTTCACCCCTCTGAGTCTGACTTAATATATCAACTTCTTTGAAACCCAAATTTTCGGTTTTAATTATAATCAACTGCGCGATCCTATCACCATGATTAATCACATATTTCTCATTTTTAGATACTTTACAAAGCCCCACCATAATTTCGCCTCTATAATCGCTATCAATAACCCCAACGGCATTCGACGGAATAACCCCATATTTAATACCCAAACCACTTCTTGCGAATATAAACCCAGCAAATTCCGGCGATGGCAATTCTATCGCGATGCCAGTAGGCACAAGAATTAAATCCCCAAAATATAATTCTATGCTTGTTTCAAGACAAGCATGCAAATCAGCACCCGCCGCCGTGAGACTTCCGCGCACCGGAACCATCGCGTTTTGTCTAATTTTCACAAAATTTATAAAATTTTCACCATTTTTTGTATCTTGACTTATCATAACAACTAGTCCTTTTAAATTATTTTTATTTTTGTTAAAAAGTATTTTCATCTCAAAACTGCTCTATTTTGCGCATATATCTAGATTTATAACCTAATTTACATTAATAGTTTTCCTCATTTTCCACAAAGTTTTCAACAATAGTATATAAAAACTTAAAAGTTTTACACATTTTAAACATTTTTTATTTAATCAAAATTTAATATTTTTTTTGTAACATTGCAAACTTTTTTTTCAAAATTTGACAAAAGCTTGTATATTTTAACAAATTTAAATTTTTAAACATTCTTTTTTTAAAAAACAAAATTAAATATTTATTAAAATTTAATTTTTTAATTTAATATTTTTTTTTAATTTCTTTTAACTTGTTTTTAAGCAATTCATTATCTTTTTTTAATTTTTCCGCAACATTTTTAGCATCCATCTCACCCTTCAAGCATTTTTTATTTATATCTTTTAAATTACTAACTAAGGCCTCAGATTTTTTATATTTATCACAAAAATTCATAGCAGTTAAAACAGCAGCCATAAATTTATTAATTCCCTCGTTAGAATTAATAATTTCTTTTATTTTATTATAAATTTCTTGTGAAAGTTGCACACAATATTCCTGATTTTCGTCGCTAAGAATCACGTAATCCAAGCCACAAATATTAATACAAATTCTAGATTTAGACATAAATTACAAAATTTTCCTTTTTAAAAAATTAAATATAAAAAACATAAAATTAAGCTAATAAAATTATATAATTATAAAATAAATTTTCAATAAAAATCTCATATAATATTTATAAATTTGATTTTTTTATTATAAAAATATATACTTAAACTTATGAATAAATATAATATATACAGCGCCTCAGGAATCAAATCTATTTGCGAATTTTATAATATTCGCGCCTCGAAAAAATTAGGCCAAAATTTTCTAATAGATTTTAACATATCAAAAAAAATAATTAAAACAATAAAATCAAATATTCAAACATCTGACACCGTAATTATCGAGATCGGCCCGGGTTTAGGTGCTTTGACATATATTCTTGCCGATGAATTCAATCAAATTTTTGCAGTAGAATACGATAAAAAACTTGTGCAAATTCTACAAGAAAATATAATTATAAACAAAAAAAATGTGAATATTATAAATTACGATGCTTTGAAATTTGATTATAAACAATTAATTAATATATACAATTTGCATAATAAAAATATAATTATTTGTGCTAATTTGCCATATTATATTACTACACCATTAATTTCTCGCTTCCTAGAAGAAAGTATCTCAGACGATGGTAAATTAAATTGGACATCCCTAACGGTCATGGTCCAGAAAGAAACATCCGACAGATTAATATCAGCCCCTGGGACAAAAAACTGTGGGGCCATAAGCGTATTAGTCAGATTTTTTTCAGAACCTGAAAAAATATTTAATATATCTAAAAATTGTTTCTTCCCGATTCCAAAAGTTGATTCGAGTTTAATAAGCTTTAAAATTAATAATAATAACATAAAAAAAGTGAAAAATAAAAAAAATTTATTCAAAATAACCAAAATATTATTTTCCGAACGCAGAAAAATGATACTCAAAAATTTGATAAAAAATTTCGATTTAAAACCCCAAGAAATAATAAATATTCTAGATAAATTAAATTTGTCAAGCAATTTAAGACCAGAAAACCTGAGCTTGGAAAATTTAATAAATTTATCAAACAATTTTTAATTATTTTTAATATTTTAATTATTTTTTAAAATTTCGTTCCAAGAAATCTTTTCTAGTCATTATTATCTGGCGAGGTTTTGAGCCCTCATACGGCCCAATTATACCCATTTTTTCCATTTCGTCTATTAATCTCCCGGCCCGAGCATAGCCCAATCTTAATTTTCGCTGCAACAAAGAAGTCGATGCTTGACACGTTTCAATTACGCATTTTATCGCATCAGCCAACATAGGATCCTCATCCGAATCAGCATCCGAGCTATTATTTTCTATTTTTTTATTATTCGCCTTATTTTCGATATCATTAATCACTTTTGTGTCATAAAATATATTACTATCGCGTTTAACATAATCGACAATTTTTTCAATTTCATCATCAGTAACATAGCACCCCTGAACGCGTTGAGGCTTAACACAACCCACAGGCGAAAACAACATATCACCGCGGCCCAACAATTTTTCGGCACCGCCCATATCCAAAATCGTCCTAGAATCAACCTGCGATGACACTGCCAAGGCGATTCTGCTCGGGACATTTGCTTTAATTATGCCAGTTATAACATCCACAGATGGCCGCTGCGTTGCTATCACCAGATGCATACCCGCAGCTCGCGCCATTTGAGTTAATCTACATATATAATCTTCGATTTCATTCGGAGCAGCCATCATTAAATCTGACAATTCGTCTATAATTATCACAATTTTAGCCATTTTTTCGTACAATTCGCCAGATTTATTAACCAATTCTTTATTTTTATTCACATAATTATTATACGAAGCAAGATCCCGAACACCTATTTCTGCAAAAGTTTTATATCTATTTAGCATTTCATTTACAGCCCAATTCAGCGCTCCTGCCGATTTTTTTGGATCCGTCACGACCGGCACTAACAAATGAGGAATCCCATTATATACGCCTAATTCCACCACTTTTGGATCTATCATTAATAATTTAACCGATTGCGGACTAGCTTTGAATAAAATACTCACAATAAAAGAATTCACACAAACAGACTTTCCAGCGCCCGTTGACCCAGCTATTAATAAATGCGGCATTTTGCCCAAATCCGTAATTATCGGCTTGCCTGAAATATCCCGGCCCAACACCACAGAAAGCGAGCTCTCCGATTTCACAAATTCCTCTGAACTTATTATTTCTCTTACTTTTACGATACTAACCACGCGATTAGGAATCTCAACCCCTACAGCCGATTTCCCCGGAATAGGCGCTTCTATTCTTACTCCAAAAGCAGCCAAATTCAACGCAATATCATCCGCTAAACTAGTTATTTTGCTCACTTTTACGCCCGAAGCCGGCTGAATTTCGTATCTTGTAACAGCAGGGCCACGATTTATATCAACTATTTTTACTTTTACATTAAAACTTTCCAAAGTTTCAATAAGCATCGCGCCATTCGAAGTAAGCTCCGAAGTAATATCATCCTGAGATATATCTTCTGGTTCGTTTAATAATTTCAAATCCGGGAAATTATACTCATGTTTTTCAGTAATAAAATTTTCATTTCTTATTATATTTTCGAATTCAAAATTTTTGTTTTCTTTTTTATTTTTAAATTTTTTCATAAATTCAGCTGTTACTTTCGAAATATCTCCGTCATCTTTATCAGAAAAATCCTGATTATAATTTTTATTTTGTTCATTATAACCATCACCGACGTCAACATCATCATTTTCGAAACTTTGTTTTAATTTCTGAAGACCTTTTTTATTTACAATTTTTTCATCTAAAATTTCATATTTTTGTAAACTAAATTTATTTTTCATATTTTTAAAAAACTCATAATTTTTTTCGTTAAATATACATAAAAATAAACTAAAAAAATCAAACTTTTCGGTGAATTCTTGCAAAAACAAAATTATAAATCCTAAAATAACTAAACTCAACATAACTTTAGTAGCTATGACTCCAAATGCCCACACTAAAATACTAGAAAAAAATCCAATTATAACCCCCGAATTTCTTTCAGCATCATAAAAAATTTCTGAGAAAAAATGCGAATTAAATCCTATATTTCTTTTAATAAATATACACAAGAATATACTTATTAAAATTAAAAATATGTGAAAATATCTAAATAAACGGCCGCAAATATATAATTTTTGTGATTTTTTTTTAAATATATCTAATATAATCAAAACCGGAAATATTCCAGAATTAAATCCAAATAATCCCAAAAACACGCGTCTGATTAAAAACCATACATTTTCGCCTCTTATTACAAATAAGCATATCAAAAATATTGCACTAAAAAATAGTACTATATCCTGCGAAATATCTTTTTTATTTTCTTTTTTTTTGTTTAAAATTCCCATAATTTAAAACTTAATATTTATTTTTTAATTAATAAATACCAAAATTACTCCTAATATAAAAGTATAAATTCCAAAAATCCATATTTTATTTTTTTCTAAAATCCATTTGAACAGTCCTATCGCGAGAACACCAAATACAGCAGAAGATAAAATTCCTGTTAATAATAAATTTAAATTTAAACTAATAAAATTTGTGTTTTTAAATTCTAATAATTCTAGTGCAGAAGCAGCCAAAATTGCAGGTATACTCATTAAAAACGAAAAATCTATAACCGTCTGGCGTTCTGCTTCACACATGAGACCTACCGCTAATGTAGAGCCCGATCGTGATAACCCCGGAAATATAGCAGCAAATAATTGTGCAATTCCAATAAAAAAAGTGTCCCAAAAGCTTAATTTTTCTATACTATTTTTCTTAACGCTCGTGTTTTTGAATTTTTTTATAAATAAAATTCCAATAAAAAGCAGACATGAAGTAAATATTAACGACCCTCCTACTATGTTTAATTTGGGCGGTTCAACTAAAATTTCAGCGAATTTTTTTAAATTTATACCAGTCCCAGGAATCGGTGCAAATATCAGAAAAAGTGGTATGTAACTTATGCAAAAATTAAGTATAATTTTTTTGCTATACCGCGAATTCTTAGTAAATATTCCTGAAATTATATTAATAATTTGTTTAAAATATACTAAAATAACAGAAATCAATGTGCCTAAATGTAACATAATACTAAAAAAAAGATTATTACTTCGCATATTAAAAAAATGCTGGGATATAATTAAATGCCCACTGCTGGAAATAGGCAAAAACTCGGTTAATCCCTGGATTGCTCCCTGAATAATTGCGCTAAAAATATCCAAAATTACTCACCGTTTTTTGTTTTTTTATATATATTATATATAATATGCAAAAAAAATATTACCCCGAATTCTTGGAACACATAGTTTGTAGCTGTTTGTGCGATTTTTTTATGTACTCAAGATTTTGAGAAACTAAATTCTCGGCTTCTTCAAAAACTTTTTTAACATAATTATGACATTCGTTTTTAACAAACTCGCTTTTATTAACTGCCTCGGTTATTATTTTTTTGGCCTCTCGCTTAGAGGACTTGACTATTTCGCTTTCACTGGTAATTAATTGAATTTTTTTTTCAACGTCTTTAAAAGTTTTATCGCACTGTATTTTTGCGTCCTGAATTACGCGATCCCGGTTATTTACTATATTTTTGGCGTTTATAACTTCGCTTGGAATCACGCGTCTTAAATTTTGTAAAGCATGATGCAATCTGGATACGTTCACAATTGCTTTGTCTCTTATGAAGGGAAATTTCCAGGCAATTTCAAGCAAATCTTCTATTTCGTCTATAATTTTTTCCATGTCCAACGCAAAACTCACTCCATAAAATTTGATAAATATAAATTCAATGATATTCTGCCATATTTGTATCTTTTTTGCAACTGGAATTTTTCAATTTTTTGAATTTGATTAAATTTGTACAAACTTTCTGTTATAATTATGCCGTTTTTGTTCATGATGCATATAATATTTGGCAATATATTTATTAATATATTATTATAATACGGAGGATCTAAAAAAGCTATGTCAATTTTTTGAGTAAAATTTTTAACGAATTCGAAAGCATCGCAATGGAAAATTTCTAATTCGGAATTTAGGAAAAAATGTCTGGTTTTGTTGATATTGTATTGCAATTTTTTGAAAATTAAATTATCTTTTTCAACAAAGATAATCTTTTTAGCCTTGCGATTCGCAGCCTCGAGACCAATTTGTCCTGTACCAGCAAATAAATCCAAAAAAACACTGTTTTTTACGTCGAATTGAACGATGTTAAACAAAGATTCTTTGACTTTACTAGTAGTAGGCCGTAAATTTTTTTCAGGTAAAATACACATTTTTTTTGCACTTAATTTCATTGAAATTCACATAACTTAAAATTAAAATATTAACTTAATATTATATTTATGATATAAAAAAAAACACAAAATACAAGTCAAAATTTTATTATTTTAAAATTATATTAAATATTAATTAAAAATTTTAATAAAACATGATTAATATATAAAAAATAAACAAAAATTTGTACAAAAAAATATATCATTTTTAGTGTTGTTTGAATACGATAAAAAATATAGAATTGTTTTTTATCTAGGAGGTTATGAAAATTGGGACTTATTGTTAAAAAATTCGGTGGGACGTCTGTCGCAAATACTGAAAGAATATTTGCTGTGACAAAAATAATACAAAAAACTTATATTCAAGGGCATAAAATTGTGGTAATTGTATCAGCACAAGGAAATACAACCGATGATTTAATTAAAATGGCGTATAAAATAAATCCAAATCCGTCATCTCGTGAAATGGACGTTTTGATTTCATCGGGCGAGCAAGTTTCTATGGCGATTTTAACTATGGCATTACATAAAATCGGCATTCCGGCGATTTCTTTACTAGGATGGCAGGCCGGTTTCGAAACTTGTGATACTTATGGTAATGCAAAAATTCGAAATTTATATCCAAAAAGAGTGCAAAAAGAACTTGACAAAAATAATGTTGTAATAATCGCCGGATTCCAGGGTATTAATAACCACTCGGATATCACGACAATGGGCCGAGGCGGTTCTGATACCAGTGCGGTTGCTATTGGCGCAGCTTTAAAGGCCGATAATTGCATGATTTACACCGATGTCGATGGGGTATACACCGTTGACCCAAATATAGTGCCTGAGGCTCATAAATTCGATATTATCCCGTTTGATACTATGATAAATTTGTCAGCAGCAGGCGCTAAAGTATTAAATAAACGGTCAGTTGAAATCGGAAAAAAATTTAATACTAAAATAAACGTGCTTTCGAGTTTTCGTGCGGGTACTGGGACTGTAATTTCAGAAGATATTTATAGCAATCGGGATTTTATAAAAGGCATAGCAGTTGATAATAACTTGT
>BSWA01000001.1:0-305000 GCA_036245095.1 Candidatus Improbicoccus devescovinae | reverse complement strand
AGGAATTTGGGGGAAGGTTCGTCCGCCCCAATTTAGTCGGGAGCTAAGGCGAGGCCGAAAGGCGTAGTCGATGCACAAACGGTTAATATTCCGTTACCGCTGAATAATTTAAGCAAGATGACGCTTTAGAAGGGCATGACCCAGTGAACGGTAGAACTGGGCGTAAGGGACCGAAAATTAGTAGGGAAGCATGCTTAAATAGAGACAAGAAAAGTCTTGCGGGATATTATTAAGCGCCCGTACCGCAAACCGACACAGGTAGATAGGAAGAGGATTCTAAGGCCAACGGGAGAAGGGTAGTTAAGGAACTCGGCAAAATGACCCCGTAACTTAGGGAAAAGGGGAGCTCACTGCAAGGTGAGCCGCAGAGAATAGGTCCAGGCGACTGTTTATCAAAAACACAGGTCTGTGCTAAATCGAAAGATGAAGTATACGGGCTGACGCCTGCCCGGTGCCGGAAGGTTAAGAGGAGAGGTGCAAGCCCCGAATTGAAGCCCCGGTGAACGGCGGCCGTAACTATAACGGTCCTAAGGTAGCGAAATTCCTTGTCGGGTAAATTCCGACCCGCATGAATGGCGTAACGATCTGGGCACTGTCTCGACTACCCGCCCGGCGAAATTGTAGTACCGGTGAAGATGCCGGTTACCTGCGGCAAGACGGAAAGACCCCATGGAGCTTTACTGTAGCTTGATATTGGGTTTTGATTATATATGTACAGGATAGGTGGGAGGCAAAGAAATACAGACGTTAGTCTGTATGGAGCCGACGTTGGGATACCACCCTTATATAATTGAAATTCTAACCAACGGCCGTTATCCGGCTGGGGAACAGTGTCAGGCGGGCAGTTTGACTGGGGCGGTCGCCTCCGAAAGAGTAACGGAGGCGTTCAAAGGTTGGCTCAACGCGGACGGAAACCGCGCAAAAGAGTGCAAACGCAAAAGCCAGCTTAACCGTGAGGCAGACAAGCCGAACGGAGACGAAAGTCGGAGTTAGTGATCAGGCGGTAGTGAATGGGAATGCCGTCGCTCAACGGATAAAAGTTACCCTGGGGATAACAGGCTGATACCCCCCAAGAGTTCACATCGACGGGGGTGTTTGGCACCTCGATGTCGGCTCATCACATCCTGGAGCTGTAGTAGGTTCCAAGGGTTCGGCTGTTCGCCGATTAAAGTGGTACGCGAGCTGGGTTCAGAACGTCGCGAGACAGTTCGGTCCCTATCTGTCGTAGGCGAAGGATATTTGAAAGAGGCTGTCCCTAGTACGAGAGGACCGGGATGGACGCACCTCTGGTGCACCGGTTGTCACGCCAGTGGCATAGCCGGGCAGCTAAGTGCGGGCGAGATAAACGCTGAAAGCATCTAAGCGTGAAGCTCATTTTAAGATAAGATATCCAGTTTAGCTCGAGCAATCGAGCCAAAACAGAAACCCCCTTTAGACCAAAGGGTAAATAGGACGGAAGTATACGCATGGCGACATGTTAAGCTAGCCGATTCCTAATAGGTTCAAAGCTTTATTATTGTAAAATTTCTTTTAGATTTTTTATTTCTTATAATTCCAGTAATTATTATATTTTAAATATTATTTATAATTTTATTCAGTTTTTAAAGCTCGCTCCAGGTGAATATGCACCATTAGCTCAGTTGGTAGAGCACCCTGACTCTTAATCAGGGTGTCCCGGGTTCGAGTCCCTGATGGTGCACCATGAATTTAAAATTTATTAATTTTAAAATAAATTATGGTGATTGGCGGCGTGGTGTGATTTTGGCTCGTTGGTCAAGCGGTTAAGACATCGGCCTCTCACGCCGGTAACGCGGGTTCGACTCCCGCACGAGTCACCATATTTTATTAAAATTATATTTTATGTATGGAGTTTTAATGTTTTCTTTTTGGTTTTCGAATCCTAATTTAGACGTGTATACAGTTACTGCCAAACTTATAGCTTTTATTATAGTTATTTTTTGGTTTTTGCCCATGAGAGAGGTAATCAGATTATGGGTCGCCTCGTTGTTAAATAACAGAGAGTTTAATTTTAAATCTGTAAATTTGTACAGTTTTTTTGATCCTTTTGGTGCATTTTGTATGCTTTTGTTCCAATACGGATGGTGTCGTCCTTCAAATGCGTTCACAATGGTAAGTTCTAAACGAGACAAAATTTTATTAGCTATTTCGGGATCTGTTTTCAATTTTTTATCCGCATTATGCATGGGAATTTGTTATACCACTACGCAGGTAGTAGCTTCGATTTTGGGTCTTGGTTTTTTATCATGGATTGCTACAATTTTTGTTGTTATACTAAATTTAAATATAGTTCTAGCTGTGTTTAATCTCATACCTGTGCCGCCTTTGGACGGATTCAAAATTTTGGAGGCTTTTATTCCCCAAAAATATATAAAAAAATATTATCAGAATTATTTTTTCATTAATTTAAGCCTGGTTATTCTTATGTTTTTGGGAGTATTTAACGGACCATTAAATTTTTTAGAAAATAAGCTTAGAGATGCTGTTTTAATGGTTTCGAGCTTGCCATTTATATTTTTGAGAAGATTGTGATTTTGTGTTTTGGCTTTTTTTAATATTAATTTTTTTTATATGTATTTTATTTGTTAAATTTACCGTGGGACTTCGGTATGAGGAAAATAAATTTAATATATTCATAATTATATTTTGTTTTAATTTTAATATTTTTAGTCAAACGACAAAAAAAAATCCGAAAACTTCTGGAAAATTTCATAATAAAAGAAAAATAAAATATTCTAATATAAAAAGCTTGACATGTATTTTTTTGAATGATATATTTATTTTGCTCTCAAAAATTAGATTAGATTTTTTATATATAAATTTAAAAATTGGGGCTGGTGATGCCGCAGAATGTGTTAAGTTACATTCTATAATTATGAATTTAATTAATATTTTGCTTGAAACAATTAAATCAGGCATTAATAAGTATGAGATTTATGTATCTCCTGATTTTTTGGACAGTAAAATTCAGACCAATATCAAAATATTATTTAAATTTAATTTATTTTTTATTTTGTGTTTTTTGCGACGCGTGTTATTATTATTATATAAAATCAAGACTAAATTGCGGGAATAGTTCAGTGGTAGAGCGTCAGCTTCCCAAGCTGAATGTCGCGGGTTCGAATCCCGTTTCCCGCTCCAGGCGTTTGCCTAAAAATTGTTGTTTAAACCCAAATATTTAACGTTATTTTAATACAAATTTAAGAATAAAATTTATATTTATTCAATATATTTATAATAATAGTTTTTAATTATAAAAAAATTAAAATATTATTGACAATTTAAATTTAAATATATAAAATAACAGAGTTATAAATATTTTATGTATGGGAGATTTCCAGAGTGGCCAAATGGGGCAGACTGTAAATCTGTTGTCTTTGACTTCGATGGTTCGAATCCATCATCTCCCACCAAATTCGTCAATTTACACAAAAAAATAAAACGGAGGTACTTATTATATCTACAAATTACAAAATAGCAACTGATTCAGTAGCAGATTTACCTGATGATATTATTATTTCAAATGATCTTTGCGTCGTACCTTTAGGATATACTTTAAATAACGATGTTTATCTTGACCCTATTGGCCCTGATAGAAACAAAAAACTTGACGAATTTTATCAAAAAATTGCTAAAGGGTATAAATCCACAACTACTCAGTTAAATCCGGATGAAATTTGTAAATATTTCACAAAAATTTTAGAAGATGGTTTGGATATAATTTACATATCATTTTCTTCTAGCTTAAGCGGTATGTGTAATTCTGCACAAATAGCAGCAAAAGAATTGAGAGAAAAGTATCCAAAACGTAAAATTTTTATAATAGATTCTCTTTGTGCATCTTTAGGCCAAGGTCTTCTAGTTATAAAAGCGATCGAGAAAAAAAAATCGGGACTAAATATCGAAGAATTAGTTGAATATGTAGAAAATTTAAAATTAAAAGTACGTCATCTAGTAGTTGTAAATGATTTAAAACATTTAAGATCCGGTGGCAGAATTTCAACAGTGTCGGCATTTTTGGGTACTATGCTTGGTGTGAAGCCAATTTTAAAAGTAAATAATAACGGCGAAATTGTATTTTACACAAAACAACGCAGTAAAACACGGGCTCTTGAATTTTTTATTCAAGAAGTTAAAAAAAGTACTTTTGTTAAATCAGAAGAACAAATCATGTGCATATCTCACACTTGTACGGACGAAGAAATTTCTAATTTTGTTGAAAACTTACAAAAAAATATAAAATTAAAAGATATTATTGTTAATAAAGCCGGCTCGGTAATTGGATCACATGTAGGTATAGGCTTAGTAGCTATATTTTTTCTGGATATATCCAGATAATTTCAAGGAGAAATCTGAATTTTAGAATTAAATTTAAACGAGATATTAATCTCATCAAATGGACGTTTTTATTATGAAGTTTCTCAGGAATATATGTATTTTAATTTAAATTCTATTAAAATTAATAGTAAAAAAGTACAAAATTTTGATCTTTTTGTCCCAATTATTGGTAATAATTTTGATGGTCATGATTTCATAAAGTCTGCATTCCAAAATGGAGCGCTCGCTGTATTGTGCGACGAATCTAAAATTTTTAGTATTAAAGAACAAATTTCAAAAAAAAATATCATAATTATAGTAGAAAATACACAAAACGCTTTGCAGGAAATCGCTGGATTTTATAGAAAAAAATTTAATATTCCTATAGTTGGCATCACTGGCAGTGTCGGCAAAAGCACTGTTAAGCAGATGTTGGCTTCAGTGATGAGTTTTCATTTTAGTGGAACACCAAATAGCGATTGTGTTCTGTGTACAAAAGGCAATTTAAATGGTCAATTAGGGGTTCCTCTTACTTTGTTGGATATTAATTCAAAAACTAAGTTCGCTATAATAGAAATGGGAGTAAGTTTACCTGGCGAAATGCACAAATTAAATAAAATAGTTGATCCAAATTTTGCTATTATTACTAATATCGGAGTTTCACATTTAGCTAATTTTAATAAAATAGAAAACACTTGTTCTGAAAAATTAGAAATAATAAACAAAGACAAATTTAATAAAATTTTCATAAATTCTGATAATCAAATTTTGTTGAATATGACTAAAAAATGTATAAAAAATGAAGAAAAAATTGTTTATTTTGGATTAAATAATAATTCTTTATTCAAAATTGAAAATTTAAATTTTTGTAATAATAAAACAGAATTCGATTTAATTTCACCTGAATTTTGTGCTAAATTTACAATCCCATGTGCCGGAGAACATAATATTATTAATTCATTAGCTGTTGTTGCTTTTTCACTAAAATATAATGTTAAAATTATTAATATTATTAAAGGTATACAAAATTTTAAAAATCTTCCTATGAGACAGGAGATTTCTGAAATTCATAATATATTTATAATAAATGATAGCTATAATGCAAGTCCTGATTCTATGAAATCTTCACTAAAAACTCTTGAAAATATGAAAATTTCTGGTGAAAAAATTGCTGTAATAGCTGACATGCAAGAACTTGGTGAAAAAAGCAACGAAATCCACGAGGAAATCGGTGAATTTTTGTCTAAAATGAATATAAATATTGTGATTACAATTGGAGTATTATCGGGTTTTATCGCTAAAATTTTACAACAAAAAAAAATAATTAAATTACATGCTTGTGATAATACCAATGATGCGTTTGAAATTTTGAAAAAAATAACAAAAAAATTTATAAAAAATGTTAAATGTGATCAACATGCAATTTTATTCAAAGGTTCAAGAGCCGCTAAACTAGAGATTCTTGTAGAAAATTTGGAAAAATATTTGAAAAAATATGATTAATTTTTTTTTTTTATTGACAATTTTAAAATTAAAAATTATAATTTATTACGCATGGTAAGTTTATGAATTTGGAGTGATTCAATTGTTTAGAACCTATCAACCAAAAGTTCGCTCTCGCAAACGCGAACACGGATTCAGAAAACGCATGAGAACCCGCGGTGGACGCAGTGTATTGGCACGAAGAAGATCAAAAGGAAGAAAAATACTCTCAAGATGAAAATTGTTACTGTTAATCGAAACAATCAGTTTAAACGTGCTTTTAATCGGGGTAAGTCTTACTCTTTTCGCGGTATGATAATATTTATTATAAAAAATAATTTAAAAATTAATAGAATAGGTATTGTCGCGAGCAAAAAAGTTGGATGTGCTGTTGAACGCAATAGAACTCGAAGAATCGTGAGAAATGCTTATTGCGAGGTGTCGCGTTTTATAATTTCTGGTTATGATTTAGTTTTTGTTATAAGATCTCATGCTATTAATTATAAGGTTCGCGATGCGCGAAGGGAGCTGTTTTTCGGTGCTAAACAGGCGAAAATTTTGGCGAATTGATCAATTTTTTAATTATTTTTTTATATTTTTAGTAAAATTTTACCAAAAAAATATATCGTGCATGTTTCCGTCATGTTGCAGATTTTATCCTTCTTGTTCTAATTATGCGATACGAGCTTTTGAAAAATATAATATTTTTAAATCTTTGTGTTTGATTTTTTTGAGAATTCTTCGATGCAATTGCTTTTCTCGCGGAGGCTTTGATGAAATAAATTAAATGTTTTCAAAAAATTGGAGGAACTAAAATTGTCTTTTAGTGGTTTGGGAAATATATTGGGTGAAGTATTTGGGTTTATGCTCGGATCAATTTTTACAGTATTTGGTAATTATGGGGTTTCGATTATAATTTTCACCGTTTTAGCAAGCATTGTATTATTTCCTTTGAGCGTGCGAAAACAAAAAAATATGTTTTCAAGTGTTAAATATGAAATAAAAAAAGAAGAATTAAGAAAAAAATATGTGAATAATCCACAAAAATATAACGAAGAATTAATGAATTTAACGCAACGTGAAGGGATAAATCCTATGAAGGGCTGTTTAAATTTATCGTTTATTACAACTTTGATATTATTTAGTGGAATTTATAGTACTATTTTTAAGCCTCTAACAGGAGTTTTAAATTTGCCTGATGATAAAGTGAAAATTTTGGCCGAAAAAACTAAAGAAGATCTCGTTAATACTAAGTCTCGGGATTCTGAGCTTCAAATAATAAAAAATTTTAGTAAAATTCAGGAATATAAAAATGATTTGAGTATATTTACAGAAGATGAACTAAACAAAATAAAAAAATTAAGTAAAGGGTTTAATTTTTTAGGTCTCAATTTATTAAATGTACCTAAGACTTCGGGGTTTTTAGAATTTTTATGGATTTTACCCTTGTTATGTCTACTTATATCTATTTTTAGTGTAAAAATTTCACAAAAAATATCAGGAACTTCTGAGGAAATTAAAGGTTTCGGGAAGGTTGCTGTGTATTTTGTGTCTTTATTTCAGGCCTGGTTAGTGTTCACTTTATGTGGTGCTGTAGGATTGTATTTAATTGTTAATAATATATTAAATGTAATACAAATGGTAATAATTGAACATTATTTTAGTGTATATATCACAAACGCTAGATTAGAATCGAAATTTTTCAAAAAACTTTGTGCAAAAGAAACTAAAAATTTTTAAATACTTTTTTAATTTAGTATAATTTTAGATTTAATAAACGACTGTGCTATTTTATAATCTGTTGTTGTTGTTATTTTTATGTTAAAAAATTCACCAAAAACAAGTTTTATCGGATGATTATTTAAAATAAAAATTTTACAAGCATCTGTTAACAAATTTTCTTGTTCTTTTGAAATATTTAAATAAAATTTTTTTAATTTACTCATATTAAAGCTTTGTGGAGTTTGCCCTAAAAACATAATATTTCGATCTGGAATTTCTACTATAGAATCTCGTTGCATATCAGATTTTATAATAGTATCATGAGAATTCACAACTGTGTCGCATGCTCCGTATTTTTTAGCCAAGAGAATATTTTCTTCAATAATTCTTAAAGTAACAAATGGGCGAACTGCATCATGAGTTACTATTATATTGTTTTCTTTTTGTGCAATATCACCAATTTTTTTTTCAATTTTAGAAATAATATTCATAATTGTCAAATTTCGATTTGCGCCGCCAGTAGTAATTATTATTTTTTTACTTGTAATTCCAAATTTTTTAAGCATATCTTGCGCATACAATTTCCAATCTTTATGAACACCTATACAAATGTAATCAAAAATTGAACAAATCAAAAACTTTTCTATCGTATGTATCAAAATCGGTTTACTACCTAGCAACATGAATTGCTTAGGAATATCTAGACCCATTCTGGTGCCGAGGCCTCCTGCTACGATTGCTGCAAATACCATTTTTTGATATTCCTCCAAAAAATATTAACTAACATCTAGTTCGTTTAAGAAAAATTTACCATATTTTGTAATGTATTTTTTGCGACCGTCTAAATTTTCACCTAAAAGTACATCAAAAATTTGTGCAGTTTGCTTAATATCTTGAGATAAAATTTTAATTAATCGCCTTGTCTTAGGATTCATAGTCGTCAAACTCATCATATCCGGTTCATTTTCACCGAGCCCTTTCGAACGCTGAATTGTAAATTTTTCGTTTTTTATTTTTTTTAAAAATTCATCTTTTTCTGCTTCATTATATGCAAAATATGTCTGATTTTTTGTATTAATTTCATAAAGTGGCGACTCAGCAATAAAAACTTTGCCTAAATTCATCAAATCAGGAGCAAGTTTATAAATCATAGTAAGAAGCAAAGTTCGAATTTGAAAACCATCGACATCAGCATCAGTACATAAAATAATTTTGTTCCATTTTAACGATTTTATATTAAAATTAGAAATTTTTTTGTCATTTTTACCTATAACAGCTCCACAACCTAAAACTTTTATTAAATCAATTATTATCTCGTTTTTTAAAATTTTGGCATAATCAGCTTTTAAACAATTTAAAATTTTCCCCCGTATAGGAATAATTGCTTGGAAATTTGGGTCTCGCGCCTGCTTACATGCGCCTAACGCCGAATCGCCTTCTACGATAAAAAGCTCTCTTATATCTAAATCTTTGGTCCGACAATCAACAAATTTTGCGACCCGTGTTGATAAATCCAAATTTGTACTTAATTTTTTTTTAATATTTTGCTTCATTCTATCGGCGTCTTCGCGACTTCTTTTGTTTATCAAAATTCTCATTGCGATTTTTTCAGCATCTACTGGATTTTCAAGAAAAAATACTTCTAAATTGTGTTTGAAAAATTTGATCATTTCATCTAAAATTCCCTTATTTGAAATCGATTTTTTTGTTTGATTTTCATAAGAAGTAACATTTGAAAAAGATGAAACTACTAGAATTAAATTTTCTTCAATATCCATGAAATTTATTTTGCTTTCATTTTTGTTATATTTGCCTAGTTTTTTTAAAAAAAAATCAAATTGAAAAACAAATGCATTTTTTACCGCTTTTTCCGGAACACCGCCATGCTCGAGAAAACTCGAATTGTGATAATATTCTATAATTTGATTTTTTGTCGTAAACGCCATAGCAGCATCTATTTTAAGTTTATATTCCGGTTTTTCTTCATGATCCTGAACCATGGCCTCGTGTTTGAAAAATTTGGAACTACAAATTAAATCTTTTCCTCCAATTTCGTCAACATAGTCAACAATTCCGTTTTTATAATAAAATTTTTGTTCATTATAACTATTTTTTTCAGTCTCGAAACGCAAACAAAACACTACAGAAGAATTTATTACTGCTTGTCTTTTTAACATTAAAATTAAACATTCGTTTGGAATATTTATTTCAGTAAAAACCTCGTTATCGGGTTTCCATTTTATTTTAGTTCCCGTTTCTGTTTTGTTGTAAATTTCTTTGGTTAAATTGCCTATATTTTTTCCTTTTTCGAATTTTAAATTGTACAAAAATCCATCACGTTTAACCGTAGCATTCATATACTCAGACGCATACTGAGTCGCGCACAAGCCTAATCCGTTCATGCCTAGCGAATATTCATAATTAGCATCTTGATGATTATTATATTTCCCGCCAGCATAAAGTTCTAAAAATAGCAATTCCCAATTATATTTTTGTTCGTTTTTGTTGAAATCCAACGGAATTCCTCTACCAAAGTCCTCGATTTCTATTGAATTATCACAAAATTTTGTGACTATAATTTTATTGCCATAACCCTCGCGCGCCTCATCGATAGCATTAGAAAGTATCTCAAAAACACAATGAATACATCCATCAATGCCATCGGAACCAAATATCACCGCCGGTCTCTTGCGCACGCGATCCTCGCCTTTGAGTGAAGAAATACTTTCATTATCATATTTAGGCTTCATATTATCACCTCGTTTTTTAAATTTATTATTCTTTGCATGATATATTCGGAAATAACATGAATTTTTTCAAATTCAAGTTTGGATACAACTATCGGTTCACCAAATATGATTTTGGTGTTTTTGAACAATTTTATTCCGGTTTTTTTATTTGGAATTATGCAAACTGGTACAATTGGAACATCGACTCTTTGTGCTATTCTAGCAGCACCAGATTTAGGTCTTAAAAATTCGCCTGTCTTAGACCGAGCTCCTTCTATAAATATTACAACAACTTTTTTATTTAGCAAGATGTTTTCTGTTTCTTTTAATGCATTTTGGTCATTTTTACCTCTTTTTATAGGGATAACTCCTACTTTTTTGAAGAAAATAGACAAAATTTTATGCTTAAAGAGTTCGTATTTTCCTAAAAAATATGTCTTTTTACCATAAGAAACTAGAATAAATAATGGATCCAAATTCGATATATGATTTGAACATAAAATAAACCCATTTTTAATATTTTTTGTATTATTTGCACCATATACTGAAAACGGGAAAAAAATTTTAAAAAAAATTTTTATCAAATTCAACAAAATTTTATAAATCAAAATCTTACCTCTAAATTTTTTGTTTTAACTTTCTGCACTCACGTTATTATTTTTACTCGTTTTATTCCAAGAATACAATCCATAAATCGATAAAAAAAAGTATATAGAATTTAACGCGCATTGATCAAATTGTTTTGTATGCCAAAACCTAAAAACCATGAAAAGATTTGAAACACTCCAAAATACGAAGCCAAATTTATTTTTTTTTGTATTAAAAATATTGCCAATTATTGCCACTCCGGACATAACCCACGACAAAACATCCAATAAATGCACAGGGAATTCCTCCGTTTTATACAAAATATACAAAATACACAAAAGTATAAATGTCTTTTTTTTGATAATACATATTTTTTTTAAAAAGTCAATAAGCCGCCATCACCTGATTATACGCTTTGAGCGTGTTTGGATGAATTATTCTTTTTTCGCTCACGAGCTCCGCAATCGAAAAACCTAGGGCCTCTGTGATGACAGATTGCATGCTTTTATTTGCCAAATTTCTTAGCCGTTCGACGCCATAAAACGTGCGATCTTCGGAAATAAAATCAGAAATATACACAATTTTTTCTAACATTGACATATTTTCATGTGCAGTTGTATGATATCTTACTGAATTTATTATGTCTGGATCGCCGATTTTTAAAATATATTTTATATAAAAACTTCCTGTCAGAGAATGAAGTAGCTTTTTAGACAAAATTTCGTATTTACTTACACTTATTTTGTATTTATTAACGAAATTCATGTGCTCTGTGTACGACCATTCTTTTGTAATGTCGTGTAAAATTCCCGCAATTTTTGCTTTTTCTGGATCTGCTCCATATTTTTCAGCGAGAATTCCTGCCGATTTGGCGACATTTATAGAATGTATATACCGCTTGGGACTTAATTTTTTCTTGATAACTGAATCATAAAGTAACATTTTTTCACCTCTTTTTTGTTTAAAATAAATAAATTTTAATATACAATTGGATTATTATTGTTTAATTTGACCTTTTGTTGCCTTATGTCACTTCCAACAAAATTCAATTTTCTGTAATGCCCAATAAACCGCGATATTAGCCGGTCTCCGTATAATTCTTCGATTTTTTTTAAAGAAACATTTGTATTAATTATGCTTGGAACTCCTTTGAGAATTCTGGAATTTATTAAATTATAAATTAAACAGGCTGAAAAAGATGTTTTAAATTCAGTTCCTAGGTCGTCGATTACGAGCAAATCGCAGTTTATGAATTTTTCTTGATTAAAATAATTGTTGTTTTTATACACATTTTCTGGGTTTTTGTTAATTTTTTTGTTCGGAAATTCCTCTTGGTTTAAAATAGAAATCATATTTGGCGATGAAATATATACTACTTCGTAGCCGCGTTGAATTACTGCTTTTGCGATTGATATAGATAAATGCGTTTTTCCTAGGCCTGTTTTGCCTATTAGTAACAAATTTTCCGAATGTAAATCGAAATTTTTGGCATAATCTACACATTTGTTGTATGTCTCTTTCATAATATTAAATTCTGTGAGTTCTTGATTTCGAATCATGCATGTTACAGTATGAGAATAAAAACATAAAGAAAATTCTTCGAATGTGTTTTTTTTTGCGGAAGCGCTGTTTAACATGCTTGAATTGAGAAAAATTTTTAATGCTTCTTCGCGTTGCATTTTTTTGGCACATAAGCAAATTTTGCCCGTAGTTTTAGAAATGCCGGTGTCAGCACAAATCTCACACGAGTATTTTATATTAAAAAAATCTGTAGGTAAATTGTTTTTTATTAAAATTTCTGTTAATTCTTTGTTAAGATTTATATGCTCTTGTTTTAAAATTTCAACTTCTTTTTTATTGTTAATTAGTATATTTTGCGCCGTTTTAAATAATAATTTTTGTAGGTTTTGACTAATAATTTTTGCTCTAGGATTTTGTTTGAAAAAAATTTCTTTTTTTAATTCAGTAAGTCTTTCATTTTTTTGTCTTGTTAATAATAATTTTTGGCTAATTAATTTATTGATTTCAAGACTGTAAGTCAAAATTTATCCTCCTGTTAACTAGAGATTTTTAAGAATTATACTTGATGTTTATTCATATACATTATTTGAATCTTAATTTCAAGATAAAATTTAAAAAAATTCAGGAGTGGTTAATTTTGAATTGGCAAACTTTAAAATTAGGCGAAGTTCTAAAAATATTAGATGTCGATTTTGAAAATGGTCTTAGTGTGAATGAAGTGAAAAAAAGACAGAAAAAATATGGCAAAAATGCACTAAAATCTAGTAAAAAAAAAAGTTTTTTCGGTAAAGTTTTAGAGCAATTCTCGGATTTCATGGTAATTACTCTTTTTATAGCGGCCGGAATTTCTTTTGCAATGTCATTTGTGCACAAAAATAATGAATATGTTGATTCTATTGTAATACTTGTAATTGTAATTTTCAATGCTATAATAGGTGTCACTCAAGAAACGAAAGCAGAAAAAGCAATAGAATCTTTGAAAAAACTTACAGAATCTAGTACAAAAGTGCTAAGAAATAAACGAGAACAGTATGTTTTATCTCAAGAATTAGTTCCTGGTGATATATTATTATTAGAATCAGGTTCGCTGGTTCCCGCAGATGCTCGAATAATAAAAGCTAAAAATCTAAAAGTAGAAGAATCTGTTCTTACAGGAGAATCCAGTTCTGTTGACAAAAATGAAAACTCGATTTTTAGTGATTCTACACAAATTTCAGATATGGCTAACATGTTATTTTCTACAAGTTTCATAGTTTCTGGTCGTACTATTTCAGTAGTAGTCGAAACCGGTATGAATACTCAAGTCGGCAAAATAGCAAACCTAATTGATCATGGTGAGGCTCCTGCTACACCACTGCAAACTAGATTGACTAAAACTGGTAAAACCTTAAGCATCGTTACATTAATAATATGCAGTATAATTTTTATCTTAGGATTAATCCAAGGCATAAGTTTTCTTGATATTTTCATGATCTCGATTAGCCTAGCTGTCGCCGCAATTCCCGAAGGTTTACCTGCTGTTGTAACACTGGCGCTTGCAGTCGGAGTAAATAGACTAGCAAAAAAGCATGCTATCGTACGTAAACCGCCGTCAGTTGAAACACTAGGTTGCGCTAGTGTAATTTGTTCAGATAAAACAGGAACTTTAACACAAAATAAAATGAGCGTCGTTGAAATTCGCGATGCCAATAGCATGTTAAATATAAACGATATACTTAGCACTCAAATTATATTTTTTTCGGCACTTTGCAATAATTCGAAGCAAACTATTTCTTCAATTTTAGGGGAATCAACTGAAAATTCGTTGCTTGAAGCTGCGATTAAACTTGGGAAAACTAAAATAGAATTAGAAAAAATCATGCCACGCATAAAAGAAATTCCGTTTGATACGTCAAGAAAAATTATGACAACTATTCATAAATATAATCCTGACTCTAATATTAATAACTTAAATAAATATTTTTTGCAAGATGTAATTATAACCAAAGGCGCGCCAGATATTTTAATAAATTTGTGCACAAGTTACAAAAAAAACGACAAAATATTTAATCTAGATAATTTTATAATTAAAAAAATAAAAAACAATTGTGAAGAAATGGCATCCGACGGCCTAAGAACCCTCGCGATTGCATACAAAAAATTAGATAATATAAACAAAAATCCAGAAGAAAACTTGATATTTTTAGGATTAATAGGCATATCTGATCCTCCTAGAATCGAAGCAAAAGAATCCGTAAAACGATGCCTAGAAGCCGGTATAAAGCCCGTTATGATAACAGGCGATCATATTTTAACAGCCAAGGCTATTGCAAGCAAATTAGGCATATTACAAACCAAAACAATGGCAATCACAGGATTAGAATTAAATAAAATTAATCAAAACATATTAGAAAAGAAAATTTTTTCCTACTCAGTATTTGCGCGTGTAACGCCCGCGCACAAAGTTAGAATTATTAAAGCATTTCAAGCCAGAGGCGCCGTAGTAGCCATGACTGGCGATGGTGTCAACGATGCTCCAGCATTAAAAGTAGCTGATATCGGCTGTGCCATGGGGCTTTCTGGTACTGATGTCGCAAAATCGGCGTCTGATATAATTTTAACAGACGATAATTTTTCTACCATAGTAGAAGCAATAAGTCAAGGGCGCGGAATATACAAAAATATCAAAAAAACGGTACATTTTTTGTTATCAACTAACGTAGGCGAAGTAGTTTTAGTTTTATTGGCATTTTTAATGAGATTGCCTAGCCCATTATTTGCAATTCAATTATTATGGATAAATTTTGTAACAGATTCATTTCCGGCGCTCGCTTTGGCAATAGATCCAATAGAAAAAAATATTATGAAACATGCACCGATAAATTCAAAAGAAAACTTATTTTCTGGTAATATTGGCCAAAAAATATTAATCGAAGGATGCTTTATAGGTATATTAGCTACAATTACTTTTATAATAGGAAGAAATTTGTACGATTTAGATATATCAGAGCCAATTGTAGGTCGTACAATGGCATTCGTTTCGCTGGGATTATCCCAATTAACACATGCTTTTAATGTTCAAAGCGAGGAATCTATTTTTAAAACCGGTATTTTTACTAATATTAAATTAATTTTAGCAATAATTATGTGCATGTTTTTACAAATAATAGTCACCATTATTCCATGGCTGACAGATTTATTTGGTACAGTGCAATTGAGTTTAAACCAATGGTTAATAGTAATTTTTATGTCTATTTTGCCTATATTTATAAGTGAAATCGAGAAAATATTATTTAAAAACACAAAAATCAAATTTAAAAACCGAAAATTAACAAAATTACAATCAAATCTTAATTAAAATTTAATTATTTAAAATTTTTATTTTTTTTAAAAAAATTTCTATTAATATAATATATATTTATTTAGTAGTAGTAGTAGGGGCTGTGGAAAAGTTGAAAGTCATCAAAAACGTAGTATTCATGCGGAGTTAGAGCCTGTAAACTTTCAACATCGAATTGTTGAAAATTTGTGGAATTAAACATTGCAAAATGTCGAATGTTAATAATGTGGAAAACTCATTGTGGAAAACTAATAACTTGTTGAAAGTTTTAAAAAAACAGCAAAAAGCATATATTGACATTCGTTTTATTTTGCGTATAATTTAATACGAAAATTATAAATTCGAGATTTTATAGCTTTTAATTTTTAGAAATTTTATAATATTTTTGCTTGACAAATTTTATTGCTTTTTGATATACTAATTTCAGTTATTAATATTTTTGGATTTTAAGTGATTTTATGAAAAAAGTGAAGATTTTTACTGATGGTGCGTGTAGTGGCAACCCAGGTCCAGGAGGTTGGGGCGCTATTCTAAAATATGAATCTATAATTAAAGAAATCAGTGGCTTCGATCCGGAGACTACTAATAATCGCATGGAACTTACAGCGATAATTCGTGCGTTAGAGCTTCTCAAGTGGCCCTGTGAGGTTTTTTTTTACAGTGATTCTCAGTATATAATAAACGCTTTATGTAAAAATTGGTTGTATACTTGGGAAAAAAATGGCTGGAAACGTGCTAAAAATAAAGATGTTTTGAATATTGATTTATGGAAAATTTTTATAAATTTGTATAAAATGCATAAAATAAAGCCCGTTTGGATTAAAGGTCACAGTGGCCATCTTGAAAACGAAAGATGCGATGTTTTAGCTACAAATGCAATTAAAAATATTAATAACTATTAAAAATAAATAAAATTAAAATTTATTTTTTTCAAACAAAATTAGCGTATTTTTCATAAGATATGCTACAGTCAATGGCCCGACTCCTCCAGGAACCGGCGTTATATTTTCAGCTATATTAACAACGTTTTCGAAATCAACATCGCCGCAAATTTTATTTTCATGGCGAGTAATACCTACGTCTATCACAGTAGCGCCAGGTTTTATCATATTTGCTGTGACTAAATTTCTTTGACCACATGCAGAAATCAAAATATCAGCTTTTGTGCAAATATCACATAAATTATTTGTGTAGCTATGACAAATTGTAACAGTTGCATCTTTATGAAGCAAACCCAATGCAATCGGTTTGCCTACTATATTACTGCGGCCTATAATTACACAATTTTTACTTTTAATTTGAATTCCAAGTTCATTAATAATACACAAAATTCCTGATGCTGTGCATGGTAAAATATCGAAATTGCCTAAAAAAACTTTACCTAAATTAATTGGATTAAAAACATCAACATCTTTTTCTGGCGAAATTTTAGAAACAATTTCGAATTCATTTAAATTCTCAGGTAACGGCAATTGAACTAAAATACCAGTTATATTTTTATTATTATTTAATTTATATATTAAATTTAAAATTTCTGACTGAGAAACATCTGCAGGATATTCAAATTTTTTGGATATTATTCCTAAATTTTCACATGTTTTTATTTTATTTTTGACATATATTCTAGAAGCAATATTTTCTCCTATTATTATTACCGCTAAACATGGAACTTTTCCTGTTCGTTTTTTTATTTCTCTGAGCTTAATTTGAGTATTATAATTTATTTTTTGTGCGATTTCTATTCCGTTTACTATCAAAAAAACACCTTTTTATTTGTGAATAAAATATTTTATCTTATTACAGATCCTGGCAATAAATCTTCGGTGAAAACCACTTTTACACTAGAATCTGGATTTTCTCCGGCTAAAATCATACCTTCGCTTTTTATGCCACACATGATAACTGGTGCTAAATTGGAAATTATTATTACATGCTTGTTAATAAGCTCTTCTGGAGTATAATAATTAGCTATACCGGACAAAATAATTCGATCTTTTTTGCCATCAAAAACAGTTAATTTTAACAATTTTTTAGATTTTTTCACAATTTCGCAATTAATAATTTTTACGGATATTAAATTTATTTTTGAAAAATCATTAATATTTATATTTTCGTCAATATTTGTGTCTTTTTTGTTTGATATAAACAAATCTTCGAGTTCTTGTAGCTCTTTTTTTGTGTCAATTCGCGGAAAAATTGCATCAGATTTATTTATTTTTGTATTTAAATTTAAATTACCCCATATTAAAGAATTCCAAGTACAATTCAAAATATTTATACCAAGTTGATTTTGTATTAATTTCGATGTCCGTGGCATAAACGGTGATAATAAAATAGAAATTATTCGTAATGATTCAAAAATATTATATAAAATAGTAGAAATTCTGTTTATTTTTTGTGGATCTTTTCCTAAATTCCATGGCTCGGTTGAGTTTATATATTTATTGCAAGCAGAAATTAATTCCCAAATTTTGTCTAAAGCTAACGAAAATTTTAAGTTTTCCATTTCTTTTTCGTATAAAACAGGCAAATTTTTCGCTAGATTAATTAATTCTAAATCTATAGATTCAATTTCTGTATTTGACACCATTTGGGCAGCATTTTCTGAGATTCCCAAAAATTTCACAGCAAGCGTCGAAGCTCGTGATAATAAATTCCCCAAATCGTTAGCAAGATCGTAATTAATTCTATTAACTAACGCTTCGTTTGAAAAAAAACCATCTGAGCCGAATGTGATTTCTCTCAACAAAAAATATCTAATCGCATCGGAGCCATAACGTTCGCATAACACAAACGGGTCAACGACGTTTCCGCGAGATTTTGACATTTTATTTCCATCGCCAAAAAGCAGCCACCCGTGGCCGTATACGCGATCAGGCGTTTTTAAACCCAAAGCCATTAGCATCGCCGGCCAAATTATTGCATGAAACCTGACTATTTCTTTGCCTACAATATGAACATCCGCGGGCCAAAATTTTTCGAAATTCACAGAATTATCGGTGCCGTAGCCCAACGCGGTTATATAATTGCTTAATGCATCGATCCAGACATACACAACGTGTTCGGCGTCGAAAGTAACGGGAATTCCCCATGTAAAATTTGTGCGACTTACACATAAATCTTCTAATCCGGACTCGATAAATTGTATCATTTCGTTCTTGCGGCTCTCTGGTTGAATAAAATTTGGATTATTTTTATATAATTTTAAAATTTTATCAGCATATTTACTCAGTTTGAAAAAATACGCTTCTTCAGATTGTTTAACAACCTCGCGACCGCAGTCTGGACACTTGTTATTTATTAATTTGGAGTCTGAAAAAAAGCTTTCGCAGGGCATACAGTACCAATCTTCGTATTTTCCTTTGTATATATCGCCGTTTTTATAAAGAGAATTAAATATTTTTTGTACACTTTGTATATGAAAAGAATCTGTAGTTCTAATAAATTTGTTGTAATTTATGTCTAAAATTTTCCATAAATTTTTAAATTTTTCGACAATTTTATCAACATATTCTTTTGGCTGTAAATTGTGATTTTTTGCGGCATTTGCAATTTTTTGGCCATGTTCATCGGTGCCGGTCAGAAACATAACTTCAAATCCGCGCATTAACTTGTATCTGGACATAGCATCCGCGGCCACAGTGGTATAGCAATGGCCAAGATGAGCGTCCCCAGAAGGATAATAAATGGGTGTGGTGATATAAAATTTCATATAATAAAGATACATCTCCTAAACAAGGGGATTTTAATACATGAACTTTGACAAATATTAATTAAAACACTTCAATTTGTCAATATTAAAATAAATTAATTTTAAAAATTATAAATTTCCGGGGCATAGGGACAAAAACTCTAATTCCCTCCTTTGAATAGGATAGGCCAGTGATTAATATTATTGCGAACTTTGATAATCATAATCAAATGAATTAATTTGTCAACATTAAAATTAAAAAAAATTTAAAAATTAAAAAATTATCTTTCAAAATGTTCATCATCATCTTCGAAATTATCTGGAACAATGATTTTTTCGGGATTTAGGTTGAGATTCGCTTCGTTATTTTGATTAATAATTCGCCTGCGCCTATGAGTTATAGGATTTTTATTTTGCGTATTATCTTCTGTAATTTCGTCTGGAATACCTAAATTATCGGGATTTACCGAATTTTTAATACGCCTGCGAGGAGGCTTGTTGTAATTATTATTTTCTAAATTTTCCTCTTGACTTTTTTCTGGCTCTGGGATATTATCTAATTCCGGATTGAAATCAGGCGTTTTATTTTCTGAATTTTCCTCTTGATTTTTTTCTGGCTCTGGATTATTATCTAATTCCGGATTGAAATCAGGCGTTTTATTGTCCGAATTTTCCTCTTGATTTTTTTCTGGCTCTGGATTATTATTTAATTCCGGAGTTAATTCCGGTGTTTTGTTTTCCAAATTTTTCTCTGTATTTTCCCAATGATCATGGTTGGCTTCATCCCAAGGTTCTTCTTCTTGATTTTCGTCTTGTTTGTAATCTGGATTTTCGTATGGATTTACATCATTTTCGTATGGATTTTCATCTGGATCTTCGTATTCATCGGGGTTTTCGGTTTCTGAATTATCATCAGTGTAATCGGAATCGTTGGTATTATCGGAATTTTCGATATTTTCATCTTCGTCTATATCGTCGAAGTTAATGTCTTTCATGGCTTCTTCTTGAGTGATATTATCATCGACTAACTTGAATTTGATTTCTTGAATTTCATAATCTATTTTGTAATTGGTTTCTGGTTCTTTTTGAGTTTCAGTTTCGGATTCTTCGGTATCTGTATCGGAAATACGAGGAGGCTGTTCGGTAGGTTTAGGAGCGTTTTTTATAGACTTAGCTAAAAATTCGGGCTCTATTATTATTTTTTTGTTTGTTTTTCTTAAACTGTCTAAGCCGTCGGTTTTCATGGCCTGAACAATTGCGGCATTCATTGCAGGTAATATTTCTAAATCTATGGGGCGAGCGCCTTGATCTTTGTATTGAAGCCACTTGCAGACCCAGTCTACACATGTAGGATCTAAGCCTAGGCTCATTTTGGCGACATCGTCTAGTGCCCAGTAATTGGCTACTTGTTCAAAAAAATGATCTAAAAGCATTTCTCTAAATGTGTCGGTTGAATGCTGCTCGAACGTGACCCAGCTGGCTCTGTTGCAAAAAGATGCATCACGATGTTTTAGAGTTCTGGATTTTGTTAAAAATCTTGGTATATCAGTCATTTCTTTGGGTGATAATTCGTTAGATGTACATGCGAATATCGTGCCCGTAACGTCGAGTTTTTCGCCGTCCGGAAGCATTATATAACCAAAATCATGGGCAGTTCTTAAAACTTCGTCTAACGCGCGACTCGAATATTTGTCATATTCGTCTAAAATAAATACACGATTTTTATCTTTTTTGATCTCTGCTGCCAACGACGATGCTTCTTCTTGCTCGGAACCGTAATATCTTTTTTTGGTTGACCCAAATATTTGATCTACAACATTTTTGCCCGAATCTATATTGACATTTCCCGATGTATATATATATGTCGGCAACGTCGACGATGATAACTCTGGCGCAACTTGTTGCATAGTGAAAGTTTTACCTGTGCCAGAACTTCCGACTAAAAATATTAATTCGGCGCCAGTTGGTTCAGTTTTAGTTTTTCTTTGCATGTCTTTTTTTATAATTATATCTGCAGCTATATTTCGAAGCTGTGCTTTAGCGGCCTCTTGGCCTTTTACCAAATCAAATACATTATCTAACCTATCGACAGCGTCGTTAGTAGGTGGAAGTTCTTTTTTAGTATTTGAGAATTTATCGGCCCAGCGTTGCCACGTGCGTTTTATGCCCTCGATCGCATAATCTAATTGGCCTATATTATTAAGCTGTTTTGATACATTACTAGCTTTGTCCATTACCATGCCTCCGAGCGTTGCTACGGCAAAAACAGGAGCACCTATGGCTAACACCGGTCTAGTAACTCTTTTAACAAGCGAATCACTTAAGTCTTCGTCTTTTACAGCGGGAGATGTTTCTGCGTTGTATTTTTGAGCTTGCAAATCTATTACTAATTTCTGGTTTGCCTCGCTCAAATCTCCAATTTCTTTACCTTTTGTTATAGAATTTATACTTTTATTTAAGTCTTCTATACGTTTTTTTTTAGCATCGGTTAAATCTGGTTTATCTTTTTTCAAATGATCGGATAATTTTTTTAATCCAAAAACAACACCCGCGGCGACAGCGGTGCCTGCCACGCCGATTCCTATTTTTTTTAATAAACTTGAATGCCTGCGAAAAAAACTTTTAATTCCACTGCGTTTATTAGATACTTTTTTTGTAACGGCCTGCGATGCGGGTTCTGGCTCTTTATGACGACGATAAACAGCAGCGCCAGCCTGAGCATTTTGCATTGTGCCGAATGTTGACATTGCAGCTAGAGCTCCAGCGACAAATTTATTTTTAAAATTTCCTGATTTTCCACCTGCAGATAATCCAATTTTATCATCTTCCGGATGAATTATATTCCAAAATTCTTTGTCTTTTCTGTACAAATTTTTTTCAATTATAATTAACACGATATTCATATATGCATAAAAATCATTGCTATCGAACCCATCTACGCTGACATCTTTACAAAAATCGTGTACTTCTTCCACAGTAGAAAGCGACAAAAATTGGTCCATTAATTCATCATCATTAAAAATATCATACAACGTTTTTGCCACACGACAAAAGCGCATGGGCTCAACTGGAGTTTTCAGACGTACATCCTGTTCATTATTTTCCGGCATAATTTATCACTTCCTATTTTATACTTTATACTTTTGGTCTTGAATTAAAAAGTAATTAACGTACTCGCAGATTATAGCTAATAATTCACAAAAAGTAAATATAAAATTAAAAAATTTTGTTTATTTATACAAAAAATTATTTTTTAGTATAATAATTATAAATTATTTTCTCTATTTTTATTATTACTAAATAAAAAATCAGAGTTAAAATTGCCAGAATTATAATACCGGACACTACTAAATCCAGCTGAAAAACCTGTCCTCCGTAAATTATTAAATAACCTATACCTTTTTTTGCTATTAAAAATTCGCCAGTTATGACACCTATTAATGCCATTCCGATATTTATTTTTAATCCAGACATAATATTTTTGATATTTATCGGCAATACAATTTTGGAAAAAATCTGAAATTTACTAGCTTTAAACGTTTTCATAAGTAAAATTTTATTTTTATCTACACTATTAAAACTATGTGATATATTTATCAAAGTAATAATTACCGAAATAAATAAAGACATCACGATTATCGACTTGACACTTGCGCCTATCCATACTATAATAATAGGACCTAGTGCTACTTTTGGCAACGCATTTAAAATAACTAAGTACGGTTTTGCGATTTTTTCAACTGATTTGAACCACCAAAGAATAATAGCAAAAAATATTCCCAAAAAAGAGCCGATCAAAAAAGATATTACAGTTTCGCAAAAAGTAACAAATATATTCTCCCAAAGCTGATGGTTTTTATGCAAATTAACCAAAGTTTTAACAACTCTTGACGGCGAGCTTACTAAAAAAGAGTCTATTATATCCAAATTAGCCAAGATTTCCCACGCGACTAAAAATACTAAAAAAATTAATATCTGGATTGCTAAAATTATTTTCTGTTTTCTTTTTTGTTTTCTCAAAAAAAACGAATATTCTTGATTTAATTTCATTTAATTACTCTCCATATAATAAAAATTTAACACAAATTTAATTTAATTTTAATTTTAATTTTACTCAATTCCCCTCCAAATCAATTCGAAATAAAAATTAAATTTCTCATGTTTTCTACGTTCCAAAGACGAGGCCTCAGGAATTTCAATATTTACTATATTTTTTATTTGCCCCGGTTGGCCCGACAAAGTAATAACTCGATCCGAAAGCGAAATAGCCTCCAAAATATCATGAGTTATCAAAATAGCGGTTTTATTTTCAGATTTAACAATTTTTTTAATTTCATCAGCAATTTTAATTTTAGACTGGAAATCCAGCGCAGAAAACGGCTCATCAAACAGGAGAATTTCCGGATTCAAAGCCATAGTTCTTATAAGCGCCAATTTTTGCCGCATGCCGCCAGACAACTGTGATGGATAATAATCCAAAAAGCCACCGAGGCCATATTTATGCAATAATTTCAACACATAATTCTGGGTATCATTATTTAAATTTTTTTGAATTTCGAGCCCCAATTCAACGTTTTTACGCACCGTACGCCATTCCAAAAGATGATCCTGCTGAAGCATATACCCGATATTAAAATTATAATTTTCACGAGGCCTATTATTTATTAAAATTTCGCCAACCTGAGGGGTAATCAGGCCAGAAATTATAGAAAACAACGTACTTTTACCGCAACCGCTAGGACCTACTATTGACAAAAATTCTTTATTATAAACATCAAAACTGATATTTTTTAAAGCCTGAGTTTCTTCTTTCAAAGTGTAATAATACACAGAAATATTATTTAATTCAATGATTTTTTTATTCATTTTCAACAACCTCGGAATTTAAATTTTACAAAAACAATGAATTAAAATTATTATTTAATTCATAATTTATCTCGCCAGAACTCATCATGATATCTTTAAGAAAGCCCATAGATTGTTTATTTATACCAGAATCAAGAGGCCAAGCGTCTATTTTTTTGTATATATCTACCGAAGAAATCAAAGTTTTCAAATCACTGGCCGGGAAGTACGGCTTTATCACAAGCGCAATATTTTCCGCCGAATTATTTTTAATCCAGTTCAAGCTTTTATTTATAGCACTTGAAAAATCTTGTATAATTTTATTATTTTTTTTGATATAATTTCCAGTAGCACAATACACAGTATACGGAATCACATCGAGCTGAGTTCCAATCGGGACCAAAATATTAGCATTAAATTTACTAGCTATTTCCGAAGCGGCGGGTTCAAAAAGCGCTACATAATCAGCATCGCCGGAAATAAAAGCAGAAGCTTTAGCATCGAGGCGAATATTATCCAAAATTTCGCAATTTATTTTATTTTTTTTGAGTAAATATGACAAAACCATCTGAGGCAATCCGCCTTTACGACCAATTATTATTTTTTTATTATTCAAATTTTGCCAATTAAAAATCTCATTATTTATTTTAGACATCAAAAAGCTACCATCGCGCTGGGTAAGCTGTGCAAAAGCAATCGGAAAATTTTTACGACCCTGATTATAAACATATATTATTGCTTCAGGGCCCAGCAGTGCTATGTCCGATTGGTCCGAAAGCAATGCAGCCATGGCGCGATCGGAGCCAGATGAACTCAATAAATTAATATTTATATTTTTGTCTTCGAAAAAACCGAGTTCTATCGCTACGTACTGAGGAGCATAAAATACAGATCTAGTCACTTCTACCAAATTTACAGATTTGACACTTGTTTTTTTGTAATTTTTTCTAAAAAAAATAATTAAAAAAATACCCAAAAATATGACTAAAAATAAAATAAGAATTATGTGTTTTTTTTTCATGTTAATTATCACCAAAAATTTAATTAATAATTATCATAATATGTACATTTTTAATTTTATGTTATAAATTTTCAATCAAAAAAATCATATTTGTATAAGGCTTATCAAAAAATAAATACATGTAAAAATCAGGGCGGTGCTTCCGATTATATTATTAGAAGAAAATTGTATTTCTGCCGGGACTTGACTCGGAATTATTGAAAAAAAATTGGATGCAGGTATTGAAATTTTAAAACAATTTAACACAATATAAGTTAGCATGAAAGATAAAATTGCGTGGATTACCCTGAAAATTACAAATTTAAAATATGAAAATTTCAGGTCACCCAATATAGATTTTACTTGCATGTGAACGCAAATTCCACCCCAACTTAGTGCAAATGATAATACGCAAGGCGAGGCACCGACTGTGATCAGGCTATGTATGCCTTGTGTAATTTCTAATAATGCAGTTATTCCTGTGGATATTAAATAATTTTGAGATATGTGAAAATAGTCTAAAAAAGAGATTAAAACACTGAAAATTATGACTAAAGCGCACATATTTATAGTTACGATACTCGTAGATTCGCAGGCTCTTACTAGCGAATTAGACAAATTTGGATCATAAATTTTAGTGGTTTTTTTATTTTTAATTTCAAAATTTTCTTTATTTAAAAATCGAGATTGAATTCCCAAAAATATTCCTATTAAAAAAGATGAAAAAATTTGTGAAATTAACATTAATATTCCGATTTTTTGATTTTTAAATAATAAACTTCCCACAATATTTATGACGAATGCTGGCCCGGCTCCGACGCAAAATAGAATTAATCTTCTGGCTTGACTTGGTGTTATTAAATTTTCATCGAGCAAATCTCGTGTGACTTTTGCGCCTACGGGGTATCCTCCTAGTTGTCCAAGTATAATCGCGGAACTAGCTATTTCTGGCATATTAAACAAAAAATTAGTAATTTTAGAAAAAAAATTAGTTAATTTAAATATTATTCCTGAATATATTATGAACGAAGATAATGCCATAAATGGAAATAAATTCGGAATAAGTATTTCGGAACAGAATTTTAGGCCTCTGATTACGCCTGATGAAGATATTTTTGATGCAAATATCATGCATAAACTTAATAATATTATTGTGGTAAATAATATTAAATTTTTGGTAATTATTACGTATTTATTGATTTTGTTCTGATAATTTTTGTTAATAATATACATATTTTATTGATTTTTCATTCCTTAATTTACAAAAAATTTTAGATTATATTTAAACATATATACTCATTTCGAGAAATATAAATAACTTAAAATTTATTTTTATTTTGAGGTAGGCTTTAGTGTCAAAAAAAGGTAAGAAAAATTTATTTAATATGATGTTCGATTCTACTATACAATCGGAAATCGCGCCGATGCATTTCGAATTGAGTGGAAATCGAGAGGCGCGAGTTGAGGGTCTTAGGAAAATATTAAAATATGATGAAAAAATTGTTAAAATTTCAGTTAAAAATATGAGTGTGTCTTTTTTGGGAAGAAACTTGAAAATGAAATGTTTAACACATGATTCGTTGATTATCTCAGGATTTTTAAGTTCAATAGAATTTCACACATAAAATAATTGGATTTTTAAATATAAAATTATTTTAATTTTTAAGTTTTTTAGGGATTTTACACATAAAATTTTTGGAAAAATAAGAAGTGATTTTTAAATGACAGTGAAATTAATTCGCTGGTTTTTTGGGTACGTAATTTTTTTAATAAAAGGAAATAGATTGGAAGAATTTATAAATAACTGCGCGCGAACAGGGATCAATATTTGGGATATTGCTAAAACCGGCGAGGTCATTTGTGCTAAATCTATATCAAGCGAGTACTCAAATTTGTTGAAAATAGCCAAAAAAAATGGTCTGGAATTCAGAATAGAACATAAACGAGGTCTCCCGTTTTTTTTACAAAAATATAAATCGAGATTAGGATTATTAATAGGTATAATTATTTTTTTGTTGAATTTAAACATATTTTCTTTATATATTTGGAATATAAATGTGAAAGGCGCCGAAAATTTAAACAAAAATGAAATTATAAATGTTTTAAAAGACCTCGGGGTGCATCCCGGAGCATTAAAAAAAAATATAGATTCGGCAATTATCAAGCAATTAGTAATGGAACGTCTGCCACAAATTTCCTGGATCGCTGTAAATTTGGACGGTAGTTTTGCCGATGTTTTAATAAAAGAAAAACATGAGATTCCTAAATTATTAAAAGACAACAAAACCAATCATAACATAAAAGCCGTGCGAGATGGTCAGGTCGAACGAATCGAAACATATGAAGGAACTGTAATTATAAAACCGGGCGATTCTGTTACAAAAGGTCAAATTTTAATAACCGGGAGCTTATCGGACGATTCAGAGGATGTTAGCGGCTTTGCAGACGGTAAAATTTGGGCGAAAACTGTTAGGAAAATAAGAGAAAAAATAGAAACTAAATATAATATTAAAATTAATACAGGGAATGTTAAAAAAAAATATGAATTTAAAATATTTGAATTTAATATTCCCTTAAATTTTTGGGAAAATATTGAGCCTGAATGGGAAAATGAAACTCATTGCAAAATTTTCAAAATTGGTACAATCGAGCTACCCATGAAATTTTACAAACATATTTCTATTGAAAAAATTGACAGCGAAGTTGAAATTACTCGTGAACAGGCTATTGAAAAAAGCGAAGAAAATGCTAATAAAATGTTGAATTCCGAAGATTTTAAAAATATAAAAGTTTTAGAAAAAAATTCACAAATTTTAAGTATAAATAACGAAGAATTTTATGAAATTAAACTAAAATGTCTTGAAAATATTGCTATATCAGAATAAATAACTACAATTTTATTTTTATATTTTTCAATTATTTCAAACAACCATCAAACATGAATGGAGGAATTTCAGGGTTTGAATATTCGTGAATTATCAGAAAAACTAGAAAAAAAAACTTTTTCTAGATATGCAACACTGTCAAATAAAACAAAAGGCCGTGAAATTAAAGAAGAATTATGTGATGTATGCACAGTATTTCAAATAGACAAAGACAGAATAATAAGAAGCAAAGCATTCAGAAGGCTTAAACACAAAACTCAAGTTTTCATATCTCCGGTAGGCGATCATTTTACAACCAGATTAATTCACAGTTTAGAGGTCTCGCAAATCGCGCGAACCATTGCGAGAGCTTTGAAAATAAATGAAGACCTAGTTGAAGCAATTTCGTTAGGACATGATTTAGGCCATTCGCCATTTGGTCATGTAGGCGAAGATGTATTAAATAAAATTTGTGCAGGCGGATTTGATCACGCGAAACAAAGTGTCAGAATCGTAAAAAAACTTGAAAATAACGGTTTAGGCTTGAATTTAACTCTAGAAACTATCGATGGGATTTTGAATCATTCTAAAAAAAATATTCCTAACACATGCGAAGGCATCCTGGTTAAAATTTGTGATAAAATTGCATATATTAATCATGATATAGATGATATAATTCGTGCAAATAAGCTAAAAATTGAAGATATTCCCAAAAAATTTAGAGATTTAGCTGGGATATGTGCTACAAAAAGAATTAATTTTTTTATTAGATCTATAATTAATTCTAGCAAAAATGGCGTAATAAAAATGGACAATGAAACCCAAGAGGCATTCGATGAAGTTTTGAATTTCATGTATACAAATGTTTATTTCAGTGATATAATTAAAACTGAAGAAACAAAAGTTCCATATTTAATCGAGGCTCTATTCAAATATTTTGTGGAAAATATACAAAAACTCCCGAAAGAATTCCAAAAAAACATCGAAACCGAAGGTAAAGATAGAATAATTTGTGATTATATTTCCGGTATGACTGATGAATTTGCAATAAATATTTTTAAAGACATTTTTATACCAAAATCTTTTGGTATCAAAATTCTTGCAAATTAACAGGATATTATATTTTCCACATGCAGGTAATTTTATCAAAACATATTTATTTTGCAATATTAAATTTTCAAAAAACATATTTTTATATATAATATCTAAAATTTAGATTAAAATTAATAAATTTTTAGTAATTATTCCCGAGATGAGTCCAATAAATCGGGTCTATACTTAAAAGTATGAATCAAACTTTGATGTTCACGCCATTTTTTTATTTTCGCATGATCTCCTGATGTTAACACTTCCGGCACTTTTTGGCCATGCCAAATACGAGGGCGCGTATATTGCGGCCCTTCAAGCTGATTATTATAATGACTTTCGTTTGTGAAATTTTCTTCTGAAGGCAACATCCCGGGCAGCATCCGCAAAATTGCATCGATTACTATCATAGCGGGTAATTCACCGCCGCTTACGACGTAATCACCAATAGAAACTTGAAGATCTACAATTTCTTCGATAATACGTTCATCTACGCCTTCATATCTTCCACATAAAAATACGATATTTTCATGTTTTTTTAGTGATTTAGCCAAATTTTGTGTCAAAATTTTACCCTTAGGAGACATGAACACTAAAAAAGGATGTTTGTTTCTCAATGACTTAATATGTTCAAAACATTTGTAAATAGGCTCAGCAGACATAATCATGCCGCCTCCCCCGCCATAAGGAGCATCGTCTATACGTCTATATTTATTATCAGAAAAATCGCGAATCTGATGATATTTTATATCAACTAATCCTTTTTTTATGCCTCGACCAATTACGCCCAAATTCAAAACAGTTTCACATATTTCAGGAAAAAGCGTCATTATATCAATAGTCATGTTAAAAAATCCTAATTTAAAATAAAAATAAATACCATTTATTTTACATATAATTATATATGTAAAATTATAAAGAGGTTTTTGATATTTTTAGTTTAAATTTGCCTACAGAAAGTTTCAGGAACAGTCTGTACGAAAATTTGTTGAAAAACAACGATACTATAACTCAAACAATTATAGGCAAAAGTCATTTGAATAAAAATATAAATATTTTTAAAATAGGAAATAAAAGAAAAATTGTGTTACTAGCCGGAGCCTTTCATGGTTCTGAATGGCTTACTAGCTTGATTTTAATCAAATTTCTCTTTGATTTAAATAATATCATTATGAATACAAATGTCAACAAGAAATTTTTTAATACAGGCATAAGTATTATTCCGGTTATTAATCCTGATGGCGTGGAAATAGCATTAAATGGAACATCTTTGTCAAATATAGACAGAAAATATAAAAATTTTATACAAAAACTGAGCAATAATAACACAAAAAAATGGCAAGCAAACGCTTTGGGTGTGGATATAAATCACAATTTTAATGCCGACTGGGAAAATTTGCGTCAATTAGAAATTAAGTCTAATATTTTGGGTCCCGCTATGACTCGCTATGGCGGCGTTTGTGCCGAAAGTGAGCCCGAAACTAAAGCAATTGCTAATTTTTGTAGAAATCATGAGGTCATTTTTGCTATTGCTTTTCATAGTCAGGGTGAGGAAATTTATTATAATTATAATAATATAATCCCTGAAAACAGTGAAAAAATAGCGAATTTATTGTCGGAAGCAACTGGATATAATTTAAGTCAACCCGAAGGTCTGGCTGTCGGCGGCGGTTTTAAAGATTGGTTTATTCTTGAATTTAATAGGCCTGCATTTACGATAGAAATAGGTCTTGGCGAAAATCCATTACCTTTGGAGGATTTTTATAAAATATATCCTAAAATGAGGAAAATTTTGTTAACAATTATTAATTACCTTTAAAATATTAAATTTATGTGTCTAAAATAGTAACTTGCTGTTCAGCTTTTTTTATTATTTCCTCGCACGATTTCACAAGTTTTAGTGCAGTTTCATAAATTTTAACAGAATTTTCTAAACTTTCTGTATCATTTTCTAAATTTGATATCATTAATTCAAGTTTTTTAATACACTCTTCAAAAGTGTTATTTTCCACTATTTTTCACCTTGTAAATCAATTTTTATGTGGATTAATACTAAAATTAGATATTTTGAATTCTAAAATTTTCGTGCTAAATATTAATTTTATGTTATCGCCCTCCTCGATTTCTGTAGGATCTTTAATAATTTTATTATCTTTTGATACTAATGCGTATCCACGGACCAAAATTTTAAAAGGATCCAAATTTTCTAGTTTATTTTTTAAATTATTTAATTTTATTTGCCTGTGAGCTATCATGTTTTTGGATATAATTCTTAAATTTTCTTTTAAAAATTCGTTTTTTTGTTTAAATTTGCTAATTTTGCTATTAATTATAATTCCAATCTGAGAAGCTAGATTTTTAATTAAATTTAAACTTTCAAAAATGTCAACAGAAGCGAGCTCCGCGGCCACAGATGGCGTAGGTGCACGCAAATCAGCGGCTAAATCACATAATGTATAATCTGAATCATGTCCAACTGCCGAAATTGTGACTTTTGAAGATTCCGTAACTGCGCGAACTACAGCTTCTTCGTTGAATGCCCAAAGTTCTTCAAGCGAGCCGCCTCCTCGGGCCAATATTATTGTATCGATTTCGCTTATTAAGTCAAGAGTTTTTAAAGCTTTTATAATTTCTTTTGAAGATTCTTTCCCTTGAACTCTTACTGGATATATTATAATATTTGCCAATGGATATCTGCGGTTTAAAACACTTTTTATGTCATGTATAACTGCGCCAGAAATTGAAGTTATAACTCCTATTTTTTGTGGATATTTACTATTTTTTTTCTTTCGTAGTGGATCAAATAAGCCTTCTTTTGTGAATTTTTCTTTTAATTTGTTTAATGCCTCGTTAATTTCGCCTTTACCAGCCGGGAGAATTCGGCATGCGTAAAGCTGATACTGTCCAGAATTAACATAACATGAAATATATCCGTATATTAGGACTTTCATTCCGTTTTCTAAATCTAATATTATATTATTAATATATTGTCTAAATATAACAGATTTTATCACACTTTTGTCATCTTTTAGTGAAAAGTAAATATGTCCTGATGGGAAGCTTTGCTTAAAATTGGAAATTTCTCCAATTACACAGACGTTTTGTAAAAAATCATCGTTGGTTAATACGCATTTAATATAAGAATTCAGCTCAGAAACACTTAATGTATCTTCCATTTTTGTTACCTTTTGATTTTTTTAATCATATTTAATAAATTCTCAATGGATGCTAAAATTGCGTTGATGTATGTCGATTCTTCAAGATTACTGTATTTTTTCGAAATTTCTACTGCTTCATTTACAGATACTCCGATCGGAATCGAATTTATATATAATATTTCGTATATTGCTAGCCTGAGAATGCTTAAACTTGTTTTAGAAATTCTGTTAAAATCTCTGTTTTTTGTGTGGTTTGTTATTAATTCGTCGATTTCTGGAATGCTTGATAATACGCCGTTGAAAATTTGTATTATTGAATTTTTAAAAGCTTGAAATTTGTCGTTTTTTTTAATATTTTGTATATCTTGAATTTTTTCAGGGTCATGAACGTCTGCTTGAATATAATTATTTAAATATATTAAGGCGCCTTCTTTATTGTCAAAAGAATAAATAAATAAAGCTTCGAAAATTTTATATCTTGCGTTTCTTCTAGTCATAAATAACCAAATTCCTAATAAAAATTAAAAAAAATTAATAAATATTCACAAAAAATTATTTTAAATTGTTCTTGATTTTCAGCAAATATCTAGAAGTATCTAAGTCTATTTTAATCGAAACCTTACTTACTGATATATTATATCTGTCAACATCGGAGATAGCTTTAATTATATCTAGATCGTTTAAAATTTCAATAATTATATATAATTTAGACAAACATATGTCAAATTCTTGGACTTTATTGAACAAAACGTCTATATTTACTAGCCGAAAAACATTTTTTTTCAAAATTTTGTAAGTAACAATTATGTCATCTCGACTCGGAAGCATTTCTATTAGATTTCTTTTATCCTGCGGAACGTCGGCCATAAAATTTTCAAATATTCTTTTTTGACGGATCATTTCATGTGTGTCTTGACTCGAATATTTTATATCTTTTATGCTTACTGTTACGTTTTTTATTCCTAAATAATTGTTTGGTTTCAAATAAATTGCAAGATCCAAAATATCGCCAACAGAGTAGCAGAAATCGCGCTTAGCGACCCCGAAATACATGGCGTAAAAAATTTCGTTTTCTTTTGAAAATGAAAGCTTAATATGTTTGTCGTTTGAGACACCATAAATATTCAGCAATTTCACACCAAGTATAGCAAAAATGGGCTCTTGATTTCCGGCGCCAAACGGACGAAGCCTGCTGATATTTTCTAGATTTTCGATATTAATCTCGTTTATATTTAATATGCAATTTATATTAAGACATAAAAACGGAATTTTGTCTTTTTTCGCGTATTCTAATAATGAATTCTTAAATTTTTCTAAATTTTCGTATTTTAAATTCATGCCTGAGGCCATAGGATGCCCGCCAAAACGTTCAAGCCAGCTTGAACAATTCTCGATTGCTTCAAATATCGAAAAACCTGGGATACTCCGGGCAGAACCGCGAACATTTTCGTTGTCAATAGAAAATAAAATAGTCGGTTTGCCGTATTTTACCATGATTTTCGAAGCAACTATGCCTAAAACACCACAATTCCAGTCCGTGCTTTGAGCGAATATCATAGGCTGAAAGCGCATTTTGGGGTTTTCTTCGATCATTTTTTCGACTTCTTCAAATACGTGTCGACACGTTTCTTTGCGACTAGTGTTTTTTTGGTCTAAAAATTCATTAATTACAATCGAATCTTCTTCAGTTTCCGATAAAAATAATTTCGCTGCCATCTCAGGGTTCCCGGTTCGGCCGCATGAATTCACCTTCGGTACCACGTTGTAGACTACATTTAATGAATCAAATTTTGTGCTACTGTTGTCGCAACTTTCGACTAAAACGCGGGTGCCGAATCTTTTGGTTCTGAGCATCACATTTATGCCATCTATTGCAAATCTGCGGTTTTCGCCGAGCAACGGCACAACATCTCCGATGGTCCCAATTGCTACTAAATCGCCGTATTTTTCGATTAATTCTGCGCGGCTTGTTATGTTATATTCAAGTGCTTCTACGGCCTTAAAAACTACGCCTACAGCCGCATAATCTCTGAATTCTAGATTTAAATCTCGATGCGGATCAACCACGGCAACTGCGTTCGGAATTTCACCGGGCGTATGATGGTCAATTACAATGACGTCCATGCCTAATTTGGCCGCTTCGAGAACCTCGGCATTCGCTGATATCCCGTTGTCTACTGTGATAATTAGCTTGACTCCGTAGGCTTTTATTTCTTTTAATAAATCGCTGTTTAGGCCGTATCCTTCGACATATCTCGACGGAATATGATACATTACATTAGCTCCGCGCTGCGATAAATATAAATATAATAAAACCGTAGAAGTGATGCCATCTGCGTCATAATCGCCATAAATATAAATTCTATCAAAATTATCAATTGCCGAATTTATTCTTTTTACTAATTCCTGCATACCCTCGAACATTAGCGGGTTTAAAATTGTTTCTTCGCCGTTTAAAAATTTATTTATCTCGTTGACATCTTCGATCCCGCGTGAACTGAATACCGCTACTATAACGTAAGGAATTCCCCATTCTTTTGATAATTTAAGTATTTTTTTTCTCTTTTGATTTGGGAAAACCCATTCTTTTAATGCCAAATTTTCACATCCTAAATATTACTTTTTCGCGATTGAACATCTTGATTGCTAACATGTAAACTATGGAAATACATATAGAAAAACTTAAAATCGTGAAACAAATATGTGCAATATTTATAATATTTACTAATAATTCTTTTATAATACATATTAAATTTAATACAGGTATCCAAAAATAATAATCAGGAATATTGCTTAAATTTAAAAAATACGTAAAATATACAGGTAATAAACATAAAATCGAAAGAGGCATTATCAATATTTGTGCTTCTTTGTATGTTTTTGAAAATATTCCAATTATTAAATTTAAAGACGCAAAAAATATTGAACAAAAACTGATCATTATAATTAAAATAATTGTTTCTTTTAAACTAAATTCGATCAAACCTCCGGATGAAATAATTTTGTACATAACAAGTCCCACGGACGTACTTACGACACTCGTGACTCCCGTGACCGATGCCGCCAGAAGTTTCCCCAATACTAAAAAACTCCGATTTGTTCCTGTAGCCAACAAAGGTTCCAACGTTCCGCGTTCTTTTTCGCCGACGGTCATATCGCACGCGTGGCTGGATGAACCTATGCAACAATAGAAGACAAGCATCATGGGAACTAGTGTACTAAAGTACAAGTTGTTTATATCATATTGATTTGAATTTTCCAAGTCATTAGGTGAAATTTCGTATGATTGAATAAAATTTTTTGCTTTCTCGTATGAAATTTTGTTGTTTTCGTCCATAAAATCAGAAATATTATTACAAAATTCATAAAAATTAGACTCATAATATTTTATACTTGGAATAATTGTGATAGAATTCAGCGTAGAAACATCGTATTCTGCTTCGAATTTGAATGGCTGATTATTTATAATTTTTTCATCTAGAGCCTCGTCAATTGTGAAATATGCCGAAATTTTTCCGGTTTTTAAATCTTTTTTGTCGCAATCGACTATGTTGATATTGCTCTGAGCTGCGCAAAAATCATGAAAAAAATTATTTTTCGTACTTATTCCTAAATTTATATTTTTTAAAAATTTATTTTGGTTGATTTTTGATGAAAAATTAATTATAAATAGTATAGTTGGGACTAGCATGAATGGCAAAAATATACTAATCAAAAATGTTTTTTTGTCGCGTACAATTGATTTCAGTTCTTTTGCGAATATTATATAAAATTGTGGCATAAAAAACTTGATCTCCTTATTTTTAGTATATAATTCACATATAAAAACAAAAAATACGTTGAGGAATTTTAAAATAAAATTAAATGTGTGTTTGTATTTCTTTAATATTTAATTTTTTTGTTTTTTGATCACAAAAATATTGATTTTTTATTAAATAAAATGTAAAATTTGCACAGACAAAACAGAAGCATGTCTATTTTAAAATATTTTACATTATCTATATAAATAAAAGAGGTGATTGCTGTGTCGGATGAAAATGAAGGCATTTTCAGGAAAAATTGTTTAGAAAGAGTTTCATCGCCAGAAAAATTAAATGAATATATTCGCATCGCGAGTCCTAGTCTAATAATTATTTTAGCTGCTGTGTTTACGATTTTAATTGCAGGATGCATTTGGATTTTTTCTAATTCCATTCCAAAATATATGAATATAAATGGTGTAGCGGTTATTTCGCGCTTAGATGATCAAACTAAAATTACAAAAGTTTATTCATATATAAGCTTAAGCGAAGCACAAAAATTAAGTATAGACATGGACGTATGCGTGTCTCCGGAGCATCTTCCGAAGGAAGAAAATGGTTATATAAACGGAAAGGTCTCCAAAATTGGCGAAGATGTCGTTACCAGCGAGTATTTATATGAAAAATTTGATTACCCAGCTATATTGAGCTCTGTTATTCCAGAAGGGAGTGTGCTAGAAATAGAAATAATACTAGGTGAATGGTCAAATTCGCAGAATAAAGATATAAAATTAATAAACGGAACCGTGTGCAATTTATCGGTAGTAGTCGCAAAACAGAGGGCCTATGAGCTTATTTTTAATACTTAATTTTAATTTTTCTTAATTAAAATTTAATTAAAATTTAATAGTTTATGGTTCTGCGAGGTGATGATTTTTATGAAAAAAATTAAAGTGCCAGTAATAATGCAAATGGAGGCTCTCGAATGTGGCGCAGCGTGCCTGTGTATGATAGCTGCTTATTATAAAAAATGGATACCGTTATCACAGGTTCGTAAAGATTGCGGTGTTTCTCGGGACGGAAGCGTGGCTAAAAATATACTAAATGCCGGCCGGGCATACGGATTCGAAGCCGCGGGCTATAGACTAGAACCCTCGGATTTTTCAGATGTAAAATTTCCTGCTATTATTCACTGGGATTTTAATCATTTTGTTGTATTAACGAGTATTGATTACAATAAAAAATGTGTATATATAAATGATCCTGGCCGCGGACGAGTTGTTCTTACAATGGAAGAATTTGACAGGTCGTTTACGGGGATTTTGCTCTCGTTTGAGCCTACCGAAGATTTTAAACCCGAGGGGAAGCCTAAAAGCATTTGGGAGTTCGCTAAACGCTGTCTAAAGGGCTCTATGACGCCGTTTATTATTAGTATTATTTTGAGTTTTATTTCAAGTATTATCATGTTATTCAGCCCTATTTTTGATAGGGTTTTTATTGATAATATTTTATCCGGTAAAGAGCCCGGTTGGTTGAATGCTTTTATAGGAATTACGGTTATACTCATGATAATAAATATTCTTATTGGCGTCGTGAAATTCATATATTGGCTAAAAATCGAGGGAAAATTTTCAATTGTATCGAGCTCAAAATTCATATGGCACGCCCTGAGGATGCCTCTGGATTTTTTTTCCCAAAGATATGTCGGAGACATAGTAGAACGTCAGAATTCTACAGGACAAATAGCGCTTGTGTTAATTAAAAAAATTGCTCCTATGTTTATCGACACAATTTCTTTGGTTTTTTATTTATACATGATGATAAATTACAGCTGGCTACTTACTTGTATCGGTATAACAGCTAGTGTTTTGAACATGATAATAGTTAATTTTTCTTCAAAAAGAATTTCAGAATTTCAACAAGCCGCGGCGGGTAATAGCGGGAAATTAATGAGTGTTACTTATTCGGCAATAGAAATGATAGAAACTATTAAATCAACTGGTGCTGAGAACGGTTTTTTTGAGCGTTGGTCCGGATTTTATGCTAAGCAAAATAATGATTCTATTAAAGTCTTAAAATTCATAAAATATTTTGGAGAAATCCCGGTTGTTATTAGTGGAATTGCACAAATTGCTTTACAAATTTCAGGTGTAGTTTTAATTATAAAAGATCAATTTACAATTGGTATGCTGACGGCATTCACAGGGTTTTTGTCTGGATTTTTTGAACCTATAAGCAAATTTCTAGATGTTTACCAAAGTTTCATAAGCATCAAAACCGAAATGGACCGCGTCGAAGATGTGCTGGATCATCCGATTGATCCCATGGTTGATATTATTGAAACTACAGAAGATATCGAGCTTATTATGACCGGAAAATTAGAACTTAGAAACGTAACATTTGGATACAGCAGGCTCGCGCCGCCACTGATCAGCGATTTTTCATTGATATTAAAACCGGGCAAATCCATAGCATTAGTCGGCGGAAGTGGCAGCGGCAAATCCACGATTTCCAAGCTTATTATGGGTTTATATATCCAATGGGATGGCGAAATTTTATTTGACGGGCTTCCTAGAAGTAAAATAGACCGATACATTTTTCACAGTTCCGTTTCAATGGTCGATCAGGAAAAAATCATGTTCAATGACAGCATCAAAAATAATATAAAAGTTTGGGACGAGTCTATCGAAGATTTTTCTATGATTTTAGCCGCTCGAGATGCCAATATTCACGATGTTATTATTAAACGCCCTGAAGGCTATGATCAAATTATGCGTGAAGGTGGCAAAGATTTTTCTGGCGGTCAATGCCAAAGATTAGAAATTGCAAGAGCTTTAGCTACAGAGCCGCGGCTATTAATTTTAGATGAAGCTACATCGGCTTTAGACGCCAAAACCGAAAACATAGTAATGGAAAACATAAAAAACCTAGGCTGTTCGCTGGTAGTCGTAGCCCACAGGCTGTCGACCATACGAGATTGCGATGAAATTATAGTTTTAAATCAGGGCAAAGTAGTCGAACGCGGGACTCATGAAGAATTAATAGATTTAAATAATTTATACACAAAATTAGTAACAAACGAATAAAAAATGTAAATAATTACTAAAAAAATTAATTTTAAAATCAAGAAATCCCAAAACAAAGGAGGCATAAATATTATGCATCTAGATACAGAAGACCAAATCGAAATAAGAAAAATTTATGATGACAAAATGTACGCCGAGGCTTTCAATGATTTTTTGTCTATTTTAGGCATAAAAATCCCTGTTGCGGTCCAAGAAGTCAAAGGCGCAGTCGGTATGATTTTGAAATTTCTAGGCAAGCCAATTCCGAAGATTCCTAGTAATATAACAGATCCAGACGAGCAGCTGCAATATTTATTAAAACCATCTGGAACCATGAAACGCCGTGTAGAATTACTAGGAAACTGGTGGAAAGATTGTTCAGGTTGTCTATTAGCAAGTACTAAAAACAATGAAATTATAGCTATTCTGCCCAATTCGTGGGGAAAATATTATTATATAGACAAGCTAGGAAACACAATAAATATTAACAAAAAGACAGCTAAAGGCATAAATCTAGAAGCATTTTGTTTTTACAAATCATTCCCATTAAATTCGCTAAAAATAAAAGATTTACTAATTTTCATGGCCAAAACCGTCACTAAAAACGACATATTTTTCATAATATTAATATATATTATCATGCAAAGCCTAGGCATGCTAAGCCCGTATATTACCAAAATTATATACGACAAATTAATCCCATCCGAACAACTCGGACTAATATTACCGATAATTTCCATGATGATAGGCATAACAATTAGCACATCGCTGATAGGCATAACCAAAAGTTTAATTTTAGCAAAAATTCAGGGCAAACTAAACGTAGAAGTAAACAGTGCAATCATGATGAGAATGTTCAGTTTACCGGCCTCATTTTTCAAAAATTATTCATCCGGAGAGCTTTCGAGTCGTGTAGGTTATTTAGCATCGTTATGTCAATCGATTTCAGACATAGTATTATCAACGAGTTTATCGGCATTATTTTCATTGGTATATATATTTCAAATGAACCAATTTGCGCCAGCGCTAGTATTACCAGGCATGATAGCTATATTTATTTCAATTTTATTCACGACAATCGTAACATTAGCGAGGCAAAAAATAAACATCACGCGCATGGACTTATCGCCGAAATTTCAATCTTTAGTATTTTCATTATTTGGCGGCATCCAAAAGATAAAAATCGCAGGAGCAGAAAAACGTGCATTTTCAAAATGGGCCAAAAGCTATTCTGAGATACAAAAACTCGAGTTTTCGCCTCCATTATTTTTAAAAATTTCCGATCTAATAATAACAGTAATAAACACTCTAGGCACAATTGCGTTATACTATTCAGCAGTCACGAACAAAATTCCGACATCCAGCTATCTTGCGTTCATCGGAGCCTACGGCGCCGTAAGCTCTGCGATCATGGCAATCAGTGGAATCGCCCTACAGATTTCAAATTTAAAGCCCGTATTTGACCTAATCAAGCCATTCATAAAAGAGTGTCCGGAGAACAGTTCAGGCGGAAAATTAATAGCATCGCTTTCAGGCAAAATAGAAATAAACAATATTACATTCCGATACACAAACAACAGTCCGTACATTTTAAAAAACCTATCATTTTCGATCAAAAAAGGCGAATACATTGCAATCGTAGGCACAACAGGCTGCGGAAAATCCACACTTTTACGCATACTACTTGGCTTTGAAAAACCCGAAACCGGCGCAGTTTACTACGGCGGAAACGACATATCAAGCCTTGACCTTGGAACATTGCGCCAAAAAATAGGAGTCGTCATACAAAACGGCACAATATTTGCCGGCGACATATTTTCGAACATCATAGTAACAGCCCCCTGGAAAAACATGGACGACGCCTGGGAAGCCGCCAAACTTGCGAGTCTAGACGCAGACATAAAAGCCATGCCTATGGGAATGCACACCCTAATCGCCGAGGGAGCAGGAGGGATTTCCGGCGGCCAAAAACAGCGCCTCATGATAGCGCGAGCAATCATAGCACGGCCCTCAATTTTATTTCTCGACGAAGCCACATCGGCATTAGACAACATAACACAAAGTTACATAGCAAAAAGCCTAGCAAACCTGAAGTGTACGCGACTAGTAATAGCTCACAGGCTTTCGACAGTAAAAAACTGCGACAGAATCTTAGTTCTAGACAAAGGCACCATAATCGAATCCGGGAATTATGAAACATTAATGTCCAAAAAAGGAATGTTTTATGAACTTGCAATACGTCAAGTAGTGGATCCAGAAAAAATAGAAAAAATAAAAGAAACAAAAAACTAAGAGATATATACAAAATTCAAAGTTTAAAATTACAACTTATACCTTTTGTATACCACGCAATTATAGCACGCCCAAAAAAAAACACAACAATTATTCACATATTTTTTTTAAAAAATTCATAAGCGTTATTAAAAAAAATTTTTTTAACTAATTTTTCGTTATAATTTTTCACAAGCATAAATTCATAAAGCTTGTAAATTTCCGAGACATCATGTATACTATCTAACAGGTTTGCGCCATCGAAATCGCTGCCGATACACACAGTATTTTCGCCAGACAAACTCAAAAAATGTTCAATATGCCTAAAAATATCAATAATATCCGCCCGACCAGATTCCACTAAAAAATCATTACAAAAATTTATACCGACTATGCCTTGTGATTTTTTAATAATTTCGAACTGATCATCAGTTAAATTTCGCGAATTATCACAAATTTTTTTAGAATTAGAATGTGTAGCAACAATACTTTTTTTTGTAACAGAACAAACATCATAAAAAAGCTTCTCACTAGCATGTGAAATATCGACAATTATATTATTTTTTTCCAGATTTTTTATTACATTTTCACCAAATTTAGTCAGTCCACCAGGATTAACAACACGAACGCCATCGCCTATTTCGCAAGAGCCATTCCAAGTCAGAGTCAAAATTTTCACATTACATTTTTTTAAAATATCTATATTTTTGATATCACCAGCGAGCACGCTACCGTTTTCCACGCATAAAATCGCTCTTTTTTTATTATTAAAACTATTTAAAAATTCAACAGATTTTTCAAATATTTTTAAAAAAAAATTCAAACTACGAATGCCATAATATTCAGGAGGTATCCATATGGCAAAACAGCCAACATAATTATTTATAAATTTTATTTTTTTGTGAGTAATACACATTTTTTTGTTTTTTTTATGAAACATTTCATACAAAGTATCGCAATGCAAATCAAATAAATCCATAATTATCATCAACCCAAAATGCGTTTTTAATATGATTTATTCGTGGATTTATATTTTTAGAATCAAAATTAACTTCAATCACATCGAATCTTGGTTGTTTATCAAAAAAATTTTCAGAAAAATAAATTTCAGCGGTCTTTAAAATTTTAATTTGCTTTGACAAATTAACACGTTCAGCGCCGAAGCCGGTGCAATTTGTCTTATGAAATTTAACTTCCACAAAAATTATAAAATTTTCATCTTGAGCAATTACGTCGATTTCCCCGTATTTACTAATAAAATTACATTTAATTAAATTCAAACCAATTTTTTTGAGATATTTTTTAACAACAGTTTCACCAAAATCGCCCCAAAACTTAATATTTCTCATATTCCTCCTAAAATTTTAAAATTTTTTTAATAAAACTTTTTCTATGAATTTCGCATGGGCCATATTTTCTAAGCATTTCGATATGTAATTTTGTCCCGTAACCTTTGTGCTGTTTGAACAAATATTCAGGATAAATTTCGTGCATTTTTAACATAAATTTATCCCGACTTACTTTCGCAAGTATCGAAGCCGCTGCAATCGAGACACTCAAGCTATCACCTTTCACAATATTTTCTATTTTTAAATCTAAATTTGGTGCACTATTACCATCTATTAAACAACAATCTGGCTTTATTTTTAAATTCAAAACCGCCCTAGTCATAGCCAAATACGTTGCTTGCAAAATATTTATATTTTCTATTTCATATACATTAGCAAATGATATATTATAATAAATAGAATTTTTAATTATTAAATCAAAAATTTGTTCACGTTTAACAGAATTTATTTTCTTTGAATCATTTATTCCATATGAAATTAACTTCGGAATATAATTTTTGTCTAAAATAACAGCAGCTGCATAGACCGGTCCAGCTAACGGACCTCTACCGGCCTCATCGACACCACATATTAATTTATATTTTAAATTCCAATATTTTTGTTCATAAATACACCAATTTTTATTCATAATTTTATTCCAATTTTATTTAAATATCACAATATATGTGTTATAAAACTTAAAAATTTATTAATATTTCATAAAATATTTATCATGAAATTCAAGAGTTATTTTCCCGAATTTTCCTTTTCTGAAATCATTTAAAAATCTTTCGCAAGACGCGATCATATCAATTTTACCACCATGTTTTAAAATTTGTCTAGATTTCCCGAATTTTTCTATTATAATTTCTGGAGGATCGTCTATAATTTCCGACGAATAATCCATGTTTTTATTTATTTTAACCAAAAATTCTTTTAAAAATTTATTATTTTTAAGAAAATCAATCAAGCTAAAAACTATTGTCTCCTTATCGAAAATCTTATCTTTAATTAGACCCAAAAACGCGAGCGCATTACCAAATTTTGGATTCATCCTTGGCGGCAAAATCCCGGGAGTATCGCAAATATCAAGTCTATTTTTTAAATTAAACCATCCCGTTTTCATTGTAACGCCAGCCCGATTTTCAACTTTAGTTTTGTGTGATCCTAAAATATTATTTATAAATGCAGACTTTCCAACATTTGGGACTCCCACGACTATCACTTTTGGTAATTTGTTTATCATACCTTTAGATTTATATTTTATTTTTTTTTCTTGTAATACGTCATTTATACTATTTATTATCAAATTTTTATTAATATTTTGTTTATTATTCACAGCCAATGCCTTATTACCATTTTGTTTAAAATAATCAATCCAACTTTGAGTCAAATTATCATCTGCCAGATCAATTTTATTCATAATTAAAATTACCGGCTTTGTATTTATTTTACTTAAAAACTCACTACGACTTGAAATTGGAATCCTTGCATCAATGATTTCCAAAATTACATCTACAATTTTCAAATTTTTTTTAATATTTCGCTCGGACCCTACCATGTGCCCAGGATACCAATTAATATTGTTCATAATAAACATATCCTAAAGTAATAAATAATGATTTTTGTTCAATTTAACCCCAAAAATTGGGCGTAACTATGGAGCGAATCCTAAAAAATGGGAAATATATATACCTAACCCTGCCTACTATATATTTATTATCCACATAACCTACTTCCGCATACCTGCTATCTAGTGAATAATTTCGATTATCACCCATGACAAATGAATAGCCGTGAGGCACTTTTGGCAATATATCTGTTGGTTCACTGCCTGTAACCAAATCATGCATTTTTTCTTTAATATATGTTTCGGGAATCAGCACATTATTCACGCGAACATTTAAATTACTGTCTATACTGAATTCCTGATCTTCAGTAGCGATAACCCGCTTTATTATAGGTTCCGTTAGGTCTCTGTATGGCTTTATAACAACAACATCGCCATTTGATGGAGTGTAATTTGATTTTTGAACTATAACTTTATCGCGATGTTTAAAAGTATTTTCCATTGAGGTGCCATCAACTGTGAACAGCCTGAAAAAAAATGACATCACAAATACTACAATTACAAAACATTGAGCTATCATTTCAAACCATTCATAGCAAAAAACAGACACAGTATTCCCCGGAACCGCAAATGTTTTTGGTTTTTTATTTGTATTTTCCATAAATTTCACCTCCTTTTATGATAAAATTAGTATAATTTAAACAAAAAAATTAATTCGCACTTAAATTGCGTTTAATTCTAGCAGCTTTACCCACTCTAGTTCTCAAATAATACAATTTGCTTCGTCTGACTTTGCCTTTAAACAGCACTTTAACGCTCTCAATTTTAGGCGAATTCACTGGGAAAATGCGCTCAACTCCAACCCCGTACGAAATTTTTCGAACCGTGAAAGTCTCAGTGATACCACTGCCATTTTTTGCGATAACTACGCCCTCAAAGCCTTGAATTCGCGTTTTGTTGCTCTCATCATGAATAGCCACATTCACACGAACGGTGTCGCCGATGCCGAAAATTAGCGCTTCTTTTCTCAAACAATCTTGAGATATACTGTAAATTTTATCCATTGAAATAGTCCTCCAAGCCGTCATTTTGCTGCTTAATATATTTTAAATTTCGAATATTAAAATACTCGAGAGCCCGCTGTTTTGCTGTGTTTTGGTGCTTGGTATATTATAAATTCCTCCTGTTTTTTTTTTGAGAAGCCGCCATTTTGCTGTGTTTTAATGCCTGAAAATTGTGAATTTAATTTGTATCAATATTCAACGGTTTTTTGCTTGTTTTCTGGGGATTTAGCCCTTTGGCAGCCGCTTCTCCACTAATAGTATCGATTTTAGTAGGTGTGCTTTTTTTGCTGAGCTGATTCGGGTTGACTTTCGTGGTAAGACCACCTGCGATAAATCCGAGAGAATCTTCATTGATTCGTTTAATCATAATTATACAACCTCCTACGTATCTTAAAATAAGTAGTTGCGGTAATTTTAGCAAACACGTTTTTTTTTTCAATAGTTTTTTGAGAAAATATTAAAATTTATTTTTTAATATATTTTTAATCTTAAAAAATGTTGACAGTTAATAAAATATTACTAAAATAAAATTTGTTCTTTCAAATTTGTAATTATTTTTAAAAAACAAGGGGTGTTTCCTGATATGTTTATTGTCATAAGTAACAAAAAAAACATAAATTTTACATTTATTTTTCTGGTTTGCTTAGCTATTTACATGATTGTTATTACTAAACCTAATTTTAATAATAATTTTGGTAAAATTCAAAATATAAATTCCAACTCCACGCGCTGTTTGCTTGATTTTTCAAATAATTCTGAAAATTGTATCAGCGAGGTTCAAACAAATATTAATTTTGAATCTGAAAATATAATTATGAATCAGCCGGAAATTCAAACGATGCCTCCTAATTCTGAAGAAAAAAAACCAGAAATTCAAGCGTTGTCTCCTGATTCTGGAAAAAAAAATACGACTAAGACTGAACATAAAACTTGTAATAATAAACAAAAAATACGTAATAAAAATATTAAAACTGTGAATTCAACCAAAAAATCTGAGAATATTAATTCAGAATCCACGAATCTTATCGAGATTAAACCTAGAATTATATCAAAACAAATTACAGATAGCAATGGGATAATTCGTAATTATTCTAAAATTATCGTTGGTTCGGCGACGGCGTACACTGCTAGCAAAGGCGCTATTACATCGCTAGGGTATACGCCTAAATCTGGGATTACGGCTGCTGTTAACCCGAAAAATATCCCGTACGGCACCGAAATTTTGATTGATTTGGGCGATAAAAAAATTAATTTAAAAGCTCAGGATACCGGTAGTGCGCTGCGCCGGGGTAGCTGCGCGGTTGATATTTTTATGGATAATACTAAAAAATGTTTGGAATTCGGGAGAAAAAATGTTAAAATTTATTGCTTGACAAAAATATAATAAAAATTATGATATATATTACTCTTGATTAATTATAAAATATGGTCTTTTAGGGGCGTAAGTTCCTAAATTGCCTCGTTGTGAAGGAATAGGATGGTGATTATTTATAAATTTTGGGGCCAGATATCCAGAGGTTTTTGTGAAAATGCAATAAATCTTGACAAAAAAATGATAAAATTTTATAAATTTCGTTGATTTTGTGAATTTTATAATAATTGTATTGAATATAAATTCCCAAAATGTTAAAATTAGGGCGCACTGAAATTGGGAGGAATAGTTTGTTGTACCAGAGATTTATTTCGGGTTTTACAGGCTTCGTGTTTATGTTACTTGTGTTGTTCGCGAGCAATTATTATAATTTTTTGATTAATTTAGTAATGTCTGTTATAACTGTGGTTGCTGTGAAAGAAATATTAGATATAAGAAACATGAAAAGTTATAAAGTAATTTTCTTTGCTTCGATGGGTTTTTCTATGTGCAGATGTTTGCTAGGTCCTGGAGTCTGGTGGCGTACGTGTTTTTATTGCTATACTTTGATAGTGTTTATTATATTTATAAAAGAATTTAAAAAACCGAGTTTTAATAAAAAAAATAAACAAAAATATTTAAAATTTAATATAATTTTTGTATATATTTTGACACTTTTTATTAGTGTAGCACTTGGCGAGATAGTCGCAATTAACAATTTAGGGGCTAAAAATTCTAAAATTATAGGCATATTTTATACTTATATTACATTGGGTTTGGCTTTTTCTTGCGATATCGGTGCTTATTTAATGGGTAAATATTTTGGGAAAAATAAATTATGTCCAAGCGTGAGTCCGGCGAAAACCGTGGAGGGTGCTGTAGGAGGCGCTCTTATGAGCTTAGGTTTTATAGTGTGTTCTGGATTTATGTTTAATTTTTTGTTTAAAATACCAGTAAATATTTTAAATTTAGCGTTTTTGTCTCTTTTGGGGGCTCCGATCGCGATTTTGGGCGATTTGTGTTTTTCTATCATAAAAAGAACCTCTAGTATAAAAGATTTTAGTGACTTAATACCAGGTCATGGCGGGATTCTTGATAGATTTGATAGCGTGATTTTCACCGCTCCGTATGTGTATATTTTTATAAATTTTATTAATATTATAAATTAATTTTAGTGAATTTCACTCCTGTGTTCTAGGAATTCTCCGAGTGATCGCATGTCAATATAAATCCCGTTTAGCATGGAAATTCGGCGATATGACGGATAATCAAAATTTGAGGGATTAAATGAAATTTCTTGTTTTATTTTGTGTATATATTTTTTTAATGTATCAGCTTCTTCTAAATATGGGGATGCAAGTTCGTGATAAAAATTATTTGTGTTATTATTTTGGTTGGTTTTTAAATTTTCATAAAACATAATTTATTACCCCCGATTTTCAGAACAAATTGAAATAATTTTGTGTATTTTAAAAAAATTCTTGAATATATTCGTGGTTTGAGTAATATATTTTATTAAATATTTAAAAATTACGGAGGATGTATTAGTATATTTGTATAATAATCATGATTAATTTCTTGGATTTTTAGATAATTTTTCATGATCGAGGTCTCCTTTTTTTGTGTTGTATTGGCTCTTCTAATTTTTATTTTGTCACGTATTTTCAATAAGTCAATGTTTATTTGATTAATTTTATGTTACGAAATTATTAAATAATTTATTTTTACAAAATAAATTTAATAGACCTCTTCGGAAATTGGATTTTTATGTCTAAATATGGTTTAATAATATCGGTGATGAAAATTGACAAGATATGAAAAAGCTATGAGATTACAAGATGCAGATTTTAAGCAATTAATAGGTATAAAAAAAGAAACTTATAGTGCGATGATTGCTCAGCTTCAAATAGCTTACGCTGAAAAGCACAAACGTCGAGGCAGGCACACAAAATTAACACTTCAAGATCAATTATTTATGGCTTTGAAGTACTGGCGACAGTATGTGACACAAAAAGAATTGGCATTTGAGTTTGAGGTTGGCGAAGCAACAACGCACGACACAATCGTTTGGGTCGAAGATACACTGATTAAAAGCAGAAAATTCAGTTTACCCGGCAAAAAAGCATTACTTGAAAATAACGAGATAGAAATTGTGGTTGTTGATGTTATGGAAAGTCCGGTCGAACGCCCTAAAAAAAACAGCGTCAGTGGTATTCAGGAAAGAAAAAAAGGCATACCATAAAAACGCAACTAATTGTAAATCGACAAACAAAAGATATTATCTGTATTGCCCATGCTGAAGGAAAAACTCACGACTTTAAACTTTATGAGGAAAGTATAGGATATGCGATTTCAAATGATAAAAAAGTCCAAGGAGACAGCGGTTATCAGGGAATTTTGAGATTACACAAAAACAGCGAAACTCCAAAGAAAAAACCAAGAAAAGGCACACTCACTGCCGAAGAAAAATCTGAAAATCGGCGTATTTCAAAAGAACGAATCATAATTGAAAACATAAATGCAAAAATTAAAGTTTTTAAAATAGTAGCAAACAAATACCGTAATCGACGTACTCGGTTTAAATTAAGAATGTCTTTGTTGTGCGGATTAATTAATTTTGAAAATTAATTTCCGAGGAGGTCTAATAAATACTTGTATTTTAAAATCTTATTTCATAAAATTTAAATCAAGCATATTTGATTTTTCGGAATTTGTGATTAAAAATAAATGGGCCGGGTGATTTCACATGAATAATTTGTTGAATATAAATAAAAAACAAGGAATTATCAAAAATGCTGGTGAATTATTAGAGCAAAAAATCGTTTCTGTTATCGAAAAAAATTACATGCCTTATGCCATGAGTGTTATTATGTCGCGTGCTATACCCGAAATAGACGGTTTTAAGCCGTCTCAGAGGAAAGTTTTGTATACTATGTACAAAATGGGGCTATTAGATTCGGCTAGAACTAAGTCGGCAAATATTGTAGGTCAGACTATGAAATTAAATCCGCATGGCGATATTACTATTTATGAGACTATGGCTAGGATGAGCCGCGGTTATGAAGCTTTGTCGCATCCGTATGTCGACTCAAAAGGGAATTTTGGAAAATTTTACTCGAGAAATATGGCGCGCGCTGCTGCTAGATATACAGAGGCTAAATTGGCAAAAATATGTTATGAAATTTTTGGCGATATCGAGAAAAACACTACACAATTTGTTCCTAATTATGATAATACTCTTCAGGAGCCTGTGTTATTACCCGTGAAATATCCGACGATTTTGCTGAATTCAAGCACCGGAATTGCTGTCGGAATGGCGAGCTCGATTTGCCCGTTTAATTTGCGGGAATTGTGCCAGACTACGATTCGGTTGATTAAAAATAAGTATCATAATTTGATTAGTACGCTGATTGCGCCGGATTTTCATGGCGGTGGCGAAATTGTGTACGATAAAGATTTGATGCGAAATATTTATAAAACTGGTCGTGGGAATATTCCGGTTCGCGCTAGGTATAAGTACGATGCTGGCTCGAATTGTATTGATATTTTGAATATCCCGCCGACTACTACGATTGAAATTATAATAGAAAAAATTGCCGATTTGGTCAAAAAAAATAAAATTACTGAAATTTCGGATATTCGCGATGAAACCGGCATAGAGGGCCTTAGAATTACGATTGATTTGAAACGTGGTATTGATCCTGATAAATTTATGTCAAAATTGTACAAATTAACTAGCTTACAGGATAATTTTTCGTGTAATTTTAACGTATTAATTTCTGGCACTCCGCGTGTTTTCGGCGTCGGAGAGCTGCTTACAGAATGGATTAATTTTAGAATTAATGCCGTGAAAAGAAGACTGGATTTTGATTTAAATAAAAAAAATAGTAAACTTCATTTATTATTGGGCCTTGAAAAAGTTTTGCTTGACATTGATAAAGCTATTAGTATAATTAGAAATACTGATCTTGATTCCCAAGTAGTGCCGAATCTGATGCTTGCGTTTAATATAGACGAGATTCAGGCTGATTATATTGCGGAAATTAGGCTCAGAAATATTAATAAAGAACATATTTTACGGAAAATTTCTGAAATTGAAAGCTTAAAGTCTGATATAGCTAATTTGCATAAAATTTTAGATGATCCTGCGGAAATAAAGTTGATTATAATCAAAGAATTGACGGAAATTTCAGAAAAATATGGAAAAGATCGCATTTGTCCTATAGTAAATAAAACCGAAATACTAGAGTTTGATCTCGAATCAGAGGCTAAAAAACCTGATTATCCTGTGGTTTATTTCTTTACGAGAGAGGGTTATTTTAAAAAAATTCCATCGCAAAATTTGAAGCCTAAAGATGAACATAAATTAAAAAATGGTGACGAAATTATACAAAAAATTGAAGCCAATAATGAATCGGATTTGTTGTTTTTTACTAATAAATTTCATGCGTATAAATCAAAAGGCATTAATTTTCCTGATATGAAAGTCGGTTCTATGGGTGAGTTTATTAGTGCTAATTTCGGCGCCGATGAAAACGAAGAATTTAAATATATGGTGGTTACTAATAATTATAGAGGATTTATGGTTTTCTTTTTTAGTAATGGCATGGTCGCGAAGGTGGATATGTGCGCGTATGAAACGAAGACGAATAGAAAAAAATTAATTAGAGCATATAGCCAAAAAAATGAATTAATATCTTGTTTTTATATTCAAAAAGACGAAAATTTTATTATTAATTCATCCGGATCTCGGGTTATTGTATTTAACACAAATTTAATTTCATCGAAAGTTTCGAAAGATTCGCAAGGGGTAATTGTCATGAAATTAAGCAAATCGCAAAAAATCACAAATATTGAGTTATATAATAATAAAACGAGCAAATACATGGTGAAAAAGATACCTTCAGTTGGATTCAAAACAGACTCAGAATTTTCGAAAAGCGAGCAATTGAAATTTTAAAATATATAAATCCCGGTAATTACAGAATTTCCGGGATCTGAAGAGTTATAAATTCTTGTGTTTTAGGAGTTAGAATAGTGGTAAATTGGGAAATTATTGGAAATATTTGATTTGTGTAAATATTAATTAAGAAAATATTGATTTTTTTTAATTATATGTTATAAGTTTTTCTGAAATGAGGTATGTTAATCATGGTTTATGTGTTCCTGGCCGATGGCTTTGAAGATCTTGAGGCGATTGCTCCTATTGATATATTAAAAAGAGCTAAATTTGATGTCAAAACTGTAGGGGTTTCTGTTAAAAATGTACAAAGCTGCATGGGTACTAAATTGGAAGCTGATATTAGTATAGATGAAATTTTATTTGAAAATTTGGAAAATTTAGAATTAATAGTGCTTCCAGGCGGGTCTCCGGGCGCGGAAAATTTGGGTGCAAACACAAAAGTATGTGATATAATTAAACATTGTGTAACACATAAAATTTTAATAGGAGCAATTTGTGCGGCTCCTGTGATTTTGGGGAAATTAAATTTTTTAGAAAATATTGAAGCTTGTTGCTTCCCGGGCTGTGAAAAATATCTAAAAAATGCAAAATTATCGGAAGATTATGTATGTAATGACAATAAAATAATCACAGCGAGAGGTCCTGGGGTAGCAAATGAATTTGCATTTGAGTTGGTTGCAGAGTTAAAAGGCAAAAAAGATGTACAAAAAATAAGAAAATTTATGCAATTTTCTGGTTAATTTAACTCAGAGGTTTTATTGAATTATGATTAAAAATATATTGGAATTCAAAAACGTGAGTATGAAGTTAGGTAAAGAATATATTTTTAAAAATTTAAATTTGCGTGTCGCGAGAGGTGAATTTGTTACACTTTTAGGGCCCTCTGGATGCGGTAAAACTACTATTTTACGGCTTATAGGAGGGTTTTTGGCTCCGGATGATGGCTATATCATTTTTGATGGAAAAAATATAAATAAATTGCCGCCACATAAGCGACAGGTTAATACTGTGTTTCAAAAATATGCTTTGTTTAATCATTTAAATGTGTACGAAAATGTCGCATTTGGATTAAAATTAAAAAAAATAAGCTCGCATGAAATTAATGACCGTGTTAATAAAATGTTAGAAATGGTGAATTTAAAAGGCTTCGGAGATCGGAATATTGATTCGCTTTCGGGCGGACAACAGCAGAGAGTCGCAGTAGCGCGAGCTTTGGTTAACAAGCCGACGTTGTTATTGCTGGATGAACCGTTGGCTGCTTTGGATTTGAAACTTCGAAAAGATATGCAAATTGAATTAAAAAAATTACAAAAACATACCGGAATTACTTTTGTTTTTGTTACTCATGACCAAGAAGAAGCTTTGTCTATGTCGGATACTGTGGTTGTCATGAATAAAGGAATTATTCAGCAGGTCGCGTCTCCAGAAATTATATATAATGAACCAAAAAATGCATTTGTTGCTGATTTTATTGGTGAAAGTAACATAATAAACGGCAAAATACTCGGGGATTTTTGCGTGAATTTTGCTAGTAAAACTTTTAAATGCCTAGATTCTGGGTTTACTATCGGGGAATCTGTAGATGTCGTGATACGTCCTGAAGATATAAAAATAGTTGACCCCAGTAAAAGTTGCCTTGTGGGAATTGTGAGTTCTGTCATATTTAAAGGCGTTTACAATGAAATTATTGTTGATGTTGACAATTTCAAATGGATGGCTCAGACGACTCAGTATTATGCTCCTGGTACAAAAATAGGTTTAAATTTGACTCCCGATGATATTCATATCATGAAGAAAAGCGAATATTCTCTGGAAGTGGGCGATTATAGCGCGTTCAGTGACGAATTCTATGAAGAACGGCATGTGTAAAATAAATTTGCGAATTTTATCCTAAAAATTAAATTTATTACATTTTATAAAACAAAAATTTTCAGAAAAATAAATTTTTAGTTTTTTATTTTTTAAAACTAAATTTAAGTGAGTCAGGTGGCCTAATTTTAGCTTATATTCCAATAATTTCATGCATGATCGAACAGTTTTTTTGAAATTTTTAGTAAAAGTAAACAGTAAATTATACCAAAAACTGAAAAAAATGTTATTTTTTGCAAAAAAGCAGTAATGACGTTACTCTCTTTTTCTAATTTTATTTTTTTATAGTCATAAGATGGAATTGCTTTTGGTTTTTTTGATTTTAGCTTTTTTTTTTAATTTTCTCGATTTTTGAAGGCTTATTTTTTAATCTATTTATTGTTATTTTATAAATTTTTTTCATATTTGTTTTTTTGTCACGAACTTTTATAGTGAATTTAGATGTTTTTTTTGTTATATTTACTTTTTTATTGTTCATTTCTACATTTTCATTTCCAGTCATACCTATAGGATTAAAAACTACTTCTTTTGTGTTATGATCCACATTTAAAACATAATCAAAAATATTGCTTTTAAAACCAGGATCCAACGATCCACAAGAATTATTTAATCCTTTCAGATAATAATTAGGCTCATTAAAATTCAAAATTTTGTTATTAACATTTTTTTCGATATTCCAATTTTTAGTATTTACGTTTAAAATTTCTATATTTAATTTTGATTTATTGTTCTCACAAATTTTAGGAGAATTTAACTCAAAACTAAAAACTTCATTTTTTTTGTTTGATTTCAACTTAATTTTTCTTTTTTTCTTTAATTTTATATGCAAAATTTGATTATTATCCTCATAAGTACAATCAAAATTTTTTTTAGATATGCTACTTTTTCTGAATTGCACAGGAGATTCAATCTGGATTTTTATTTCCAACTCTGTTATACTGTCATTTTCAGGATATTTCGCATTATCATCCAATGATATTATTACAGGTATTGCCTCGCCGTAGTGACATGTATTAGGAATATCTACTAAAAAATTAATATTTTGAGATTTCTTTATAGTTGATTGTTCCAAATTATTCTCAGTATTTTCAGGAATCTTAGAAAATATTAAAGGATTATTAAACATCAAAATCGCAAACAAAGCGACAAAACTAAAAAATTTTTTCATTTTATGTTCCTCACAGTTTTAAAAAAATTAAATAAGAGTGATTTTTTATATGCAATGGGCAGTTATAAATGATTTTTTTCTAAATAATTTCAAACATATTTTATGGGCATTACCAATTTTGGTTATAGGTTTGTGGATAATAAACAAAAGTAGTCGTTCTATAGTATTTTTTTTAGACAAATCCGTAGACTCAGGAGTAATAAGTTTTTTTGAATCTATTATTAAAATTTCGCTTAAATTTTTATTATTTTTTTTAATACTCGCTTCATTTAATATTAATATATTTTCTATTATAACCGCACTCAGCGCATCGTTATTGACATTTGGTCTAATACTTAAAGACAGCATGTCGAATTTGGCGGCAGGATTTTCAATTATTTTAGATAAACCCATACATGTTGGCGATAAAATCCAGATTGGCTCAATAACGGGAACCGTTGTAAGTATTAAAACTACGCATACTCTTTTGCGCGATTCAAATGATAAGACTATTATTATACCTAATTTTAAGTTGATCTCCGAAATTGTATATAGAAATAGCGAATTGGATATAATTTCAATTAAATTCAGTTATATTCTAGCTAATTTTAACAAAAAAACAGAAATTTTTGCGCTCATTGAACGTTATGTAATGACTGAAGAAAGTAAGATTCTTATCACTCCTCATTTTAAAATACATACTGAATGTGATACTGAAAACAAATATCATACTAAATTTGTATTTCAGATTTGGATACATAGAAAAAATATAGAAAATTCCCAAAAAATTGGTATGTCTTTTTTAGAAACCGTTTTTAGTAAAAATAATATACAAATAGTTAAAAAAGACACTGAGATTATTTTATGATATATTTAAATTAATGTCAACATGTTGGTGATTGAATTTTATGAAAAAAAATATTTTTGATTCGGATTTTTTTATATTTAATTTTTACTCCGAAGAACAAATTAAAATAATTATTTGTTATATTTTTACTAAAATAAATGTGTTGATAAATAAGGATTTTGTGTTTTTTATATTAGAAACTAACGAAATAGCTAATTATTTTGAGATAAATAATATTATTTTAGAACTATTGTCCAAAAAATATTTGGAGTCGGATGATAAAAAAGAAAAATGCAAAATAACTCCTAAAGGCGAAGATATTTCGAAAGAATTCGAAAATAATATTCCTAAAAGTTTACGAGAAAAAATATTAAAAGGAATTAATATTTATCTTGATTTTTTTGTGAACAAAGATGAAAATATAGTTAAAATAAACAAAATTAATGACGGATATAATGTAAATTGTAAAATTTCGAACAAAAAAATTGATCTTATGTCGGTGTCTATATATTCGCCAGATTTAGAACAATCGCTAAAAATTAAAAAGAAATTTATTAAAAATATAGATAAAATATACGAAAATATATTATCTAATCTTTTGTAAAATACAAAAATATAATTAGGAGCTTGTATTTGTTAATATTTGAAGATATAATTACACTGGACAATCTTGAGACTACTTTTTTGGAATTGAGTTATAATAGCAAAAGTTTCAATACTTATAGCCAAAAATTAAATTTAGAAAAAATTTACAATGATTTAAATTCTGGCAAATTTACATTTGAAAAACCTAAAAATTTTGTGCAAAATGCCGATAATAAACGCAAACATTATTACTTTGGCGGCGTTGAACAGCTGGTTTCTAAGCTGATTTATAATTATTTAAATGAAATTATTGAACCGACTTATATTGAAAATTTATTTAGCAATCGAAAAGGGAAATCTCATAAACATGCGGTTTTTAATTTGCAAAAAAATATGCAAAATATGCCAAACGGTGTGGTTTTGCGTATGGATATCGAAAAATACTATGATACTATTAGTCATGAAATTTTACTCGTTCAACTTCAGAAATATTTAGACAAAAAACTTTTGGAATTAATAAATAAATTGTTAAAAGTGATGAATAAATTTGACAAAGGCATAGTTTCGGGAAGCAGTCTTTCGAATTTATTTGGCAATTTATATTTGTCAGAAATAGATATTTTTGTTTTTAAAAATATGAAACAACTGAGTTATATTAGATTTGTCGATGATATGAGCGTGGTTTGCAAAAATACTATGGAAGCAGCTTCTTTAAAAGATATATTGGAAGGGTTTCTGGCACAAAAACTTGGCCTGAAACTTAGTAGCAAAAAGACGTTTATTAGATATATAAGCGAGGGTTGTGTGTTTTTGGGATACAAAATTTTTGCCGATAAACTTTTGGCTCTCGACGAATATAAAATTTCTGTGAATAAAGACATAAATGATATTCTATGCGGGAAAAGTAATTTGTCAACTGTTCAAATTAAAAATAAAATAAAGGCAATAAAATCAAAACTTAAAAACACAAATGAAACTCAGGTTTTTGATCAGATTAGCAAAATTGATGAAATTTTAAAAAATGGAGGAAAATTTATGTCAAAAATGCCTATAAATAAAGAAGTGGAATCTCAGGAAATTGTAGTTAAATTAGATAAAAATCATGAGCAAAATATGCACGAAAATATTATAATACAGGAAATAAAATTATTGAATTTGCTGAATTTAACGCCTTGGGATGCAATGATAAAAATTAAACAATGGAAAGATTCAATTTCTTCTTGAAAATATTATCTTTTTTTTTATAATTATCAGTGCCTGGATTTGTATTAATAATTCAAAACTAAAGAAGGAAATACTATGATTTTTAGTGATATTTCACAAAATAAAAAATTAGTTTTCGAAAATGGAAGAGTTTTTATGGGCACAGCATTTGGCGCTGATTGCCCTGGCATTGGGCGTGTTCTCGAGGTCGTTTTTAACACGTCTATGACTGGATATCAAGAAATTTTTTCTGATGCCTCGTATTATGGGCAGGCAGTATGCTTAACTTATCCTTTGATCGGCAATTATGGTATCATTCCAAATAGTTTCGAGTCTAATATAATGCACGTGGGGGCAATTATTGCATGTGAATTTTGTAGTTCTCCGTCGAATTATGCTTGCGAAATGTCGCTGGATACTGCTATGGATACTTATGATATACCTGGGATTTACGGCGTGGATACCCGCGCGGTTACACGTATGCTCCGAGATTATGGTACGATGCGCGCTGCTATTTCTGATATTAATATTAAAACAGAAGAAATTATCGAGCATATTAAAAATATGCCATATGTTCATGATCATGTCAAGCATGTAAGTTGTAAAAATATTTGGAGAATAAATTCTAGCAGTCATAAAATTGAGTCTTTTGATGAAAATTTTAGTATAAATGACCAAATTTTTACAAATAGTCAAAATTTTGATGATTCGAAATTTAATATAATTGTAATTGACTGTGGAATTAAATATAGTATAATTAAAAATTTCGTTAAAAGAAACTGCAATGTAATTATAGTGCCATATGATACTCCAGCTGAAAAAATATTAAGTCTTAATCCGGATGGTATTGTGATTTCCAATGGTCCTGGAGATCCAGAAGATAATCAAATTTTAGTCAAAACAACCAAAAAAATGCTTGGGATCGTACCTATATTTGGCATATGCATGGGGCATCAAATACTTTGCTGGGCACTTGGCGGAATTACTTATAAATTAAAATTTGGCCACAGAGGAGGAAATCATCCTGTGAAAGATTTGAAATATAACAAGATTGTAATTACGGCGCAAAATCATTCTTACACGGCAAAATTTCCTGAAAATAATTTTGAGCATGTAAAAATACGTCATGTTAATTTACTAGATAACAGTGTAGAAGGTCTAGAATGTGAAAAATTAAAATTATTTTCAGTTCAATATCATCCGGAGGGTGCGCCTGGACCTAATGATAGTGGTTATTTATTTGATGAGTTTATAGAAAAAATTAAAGAATTCAAAAAATAACTATCTATTTTTTACATATTTTTTATTTTAAAGTTGACATTTTGTGCAAAAAGTATAAAATAATAGTTATCTTATATAAATATTTTGTTTAGAATTTTTATATAAGAAATTTCGAATTTGGAGTTGATTTATCATGTCAAAGAAAAAAAGAAATAAGCAGGAAGCAAAAAAAGAAGAGGAAAAACGTGATCATAAAGACACACATGATGATGAGGATAAAAAAGACGATGATAAAAAAGATTCAAAAAGCAGTTGTGAAAATAAATCTAAATCTTCCAGAGGAAAAGGCTGTCATAATTGCAAATAATTTTTTATGAATTTTACACAAAAAATAATAAAAAGGAGGTGATTTTATGAATGATTATGATGAAAAACCAGAAAACATTGATAATAATTCAAAAAAAATAGAAGACAAAGACATGTCTAAAGTCGCAGGTGGTGGTGTTGTAGACAGTGTGCGTAATTTGTTTGGCTCGAAAAAAAAAGAGTGTAATGGAATGAATGGTGTCTGGATCGAGCACTGTGATAATTTTAAGCCTGTTAAAATCGGGCCCAACATATTTAAATGCAAGACCTGTCAAAATAAATGGAAAACATCTTACTATTCCAACGAACCTCAGTATATGATCGAAAGCTAGTTAGATGTAAAAATTATTTTGAGAAATAATTATAATAAAGTATTTGGCCTGATTTTTAGTTTAATCGGTGCCAAATGCTTGTTTAGAATAAATTTAAGTCGGAATCACTTGCTAGAATATTGGGGTCTAGTTGGAGTTTTTTAATTATAGCATCGCATTTTTTCAAATAAAACATTGCAACTTTGTCGTTATTATTAATTTTAATTACGCTTGAGACCAAATTTCTAGCAATCTCATAATTTGAGTCGTAAAAATTATTAACAGCCGATTCGAATTTTTTGCGTGAAAGCTCTATCATTCCTTTTTGATATTCTTCTGATGGGTCTAAAATTTCATATAAATTATAATTGCTATTTCCTGTTATATTTCCACATTTCCCAATGAATCTTTTGTTGAATTTTGTGTCTTTTGCTAAAGAATTTATAAAATTTTGTGTGGCAGCATACTGAATTCCTACTTGATGCATATGAGCATTTATATTAATTAAATTTAGTAATTCATTACAAAATAATGAAATTTCACAACGTTTGTTAATTCCCATTACGCCTATTAAAAATCTACCATGACCTAGGGCCATTCTTATTTCGAGATTTAATTTTTCTTCAATATATAATTCCGAAATTTGAATCATAGTTAATAATGCTTTTTCTGAAGAATTAGGAAACAAAAATACTGAATTTAATCCTGAAAAATTGTGTATTATGCCTTTATTATTTTCAACGATTGAAAAAATTTGTGCAAATACATCAGACATTTTTTTGAATAAAACACTTTTAGATTTTGCGAAATTACTTAAATTATCAAAGTCTATATTAAACGATGCATATATGATTGTCGCTGTAGCTTCATCATGATCGTTGACATTAACCTGAGTTATTTTATGTTTGCCCAATAAATTTAATAATTCTTTAGGCACAAATCTTAAATATTGTTCATTTAGAGATACAAGATTAGAAGTATATTTTTCAATTCTTTCACTCATGTCGTTAAAAGAAATTGCAATATCCTGGATTTCGTCTTTTGAATTGATTTCAACTTTTGAACCCCAATTGCCATGTATCATACTGTTGATTCCTTTTTTTAATACTCGCAACGGCATGAAAGTATGCCATACGACATAACATAGGTACAGAAAAATCAGAATCATAGCCGCGCTTATTAAATATAAAGAATTCATAAAAATATTAAAAATTTCTCTATTTAAATGTATATTTTCATCAAGAAAATTACCTGCAAATCCAACTACCGAATCTTGTGAATTTTTTATCGGTGCAAAATATGCCTCTAATTTTCCATGAACATCGTTAAAACTAGCATGAACGTCTTTATCACCTTTAGAAAGCGATTCATACGCAGCATGTATTAGCTTGATTTCATCGCGTTCTAACAAGCAATCAGCCAATGCAGCTTCGAAAATAACCATGTCTGGGTCAGCAAAATTAAGGTCTGCATATGATTTTGATGATTTTGAATATTTAACGTTTGCAATTGAATAAATTTTTCCTCCTGCTACGCCATAGATTACTATATAATCAGATTTATCATGTACTTTGTTTTTTAAATCTTCGTATGCCACACGAATTTTGGAATTTAATTGTGCATATTCTACAGAATTAAAATTAAAACTTGATAAAATATTGTCTAAATCGTCGCCGTTTATACTATCGGCTACTATTTGGGCTCCTGTATTTTGATAGCTTTCCAATACTTCTTTGTAAGTTCGTGTCGATGAAACTGTGATCGTTAGTATTAATAACGAAGTTAAGATTATAAAAACTGGCAAGAACATAAAAGTAATTTTCATAGCTAGCGGTACTCTACTTACACCACGTTTTATTAATATTTTTATTAGCATAATTAAACCAAATAATATTAAAGTAATTCCTAAAATTATTAAAATTCCCCAAAAAAATATAGAATATCTTAGATTTTTTACAACTAATGGGTTATTACCCAAACGTACGCCATACAAGTCTTTGAAATTTTTGGATGCTGCATAAAAATCGCCATCGTCTAGAATTCTAATTCTTCTTAAATCTTTGAGTCTTATTTCTGAATTGTCTACTGAAGATTCTAAATTATACATCAAAGATATAGACATAGTTTTTGAGTTGAATTTGTAAAAATTTCCAGTTAATAAATTAGTGAAATATAAATTATCATTGAGATCTATACTTATTCCAGTAATTGAAACTTCGGCGTTCGGTAAAATTTGTTTTAAATTTGTGACTTCCCCGGTGTCATCGGCCATTAGCAACTCGCCGCCTTTATTGGCGTAGACAATTTTGCCAGTTGATAACACAGCGGCGTCATTAAGCCATTCCTCAGGCTGACTGCTATAAACAACAGATGGCGTAATCTCAAACGAGAAATTAGTGACAAGCATATCATCAGTTAAGACATTTATAGAACTCACAGATACTACGTTTTTTAAACATGTGATAACTTTGAGATTTTGATCTACTATTTGAATTTTTCGTATATAATTTTCACTGGGCTGGACTTCTACCGATGGGAAAGTAAAATTAGCTATATTTTTTACTTGATTTCCCCATGTGTCGAACATTATAATAGCCTCGTTAGATATAGGATTCTCAGAAATTTCCGATACAACTGCATCTTGAGACCGTAATTGTCGTAATAAATAATAATTGCCTTTGCCATCGACTTCTATATTTTTATAGTTATATATATTATTTTCTTCGTCATATTTTTGAAGTTTTTTCTCGAACTCGACAACTCCGTTTTTCTTAAATTTAGTTATTTTATACAAATTTTTCTTTTCGTTTACTCCTAAAACGTACATATTCCCTAAACTGTCCATGCCGGAGCCAATAAAAGTCCCTAAATTAGGTTTATAAACCGACATTTCTATACTAACTGCGGCTAATAAACAAAAAAGAATCAAAAGTATTTTCCTGAAAATACCGCTTTTTAAATATTTAAATGCAATTTTTTTGACGTTATTTTTTTTTATATTCACAATCTTTTCGCTCCTTTTCATATCACAAATTTTCTTGAATATTCACATCAATTTTATGAAATAATTATCAAGTAACGAATGTCAAATATTTTAAATTTATTAATCTAAAAAGTCAATATTAGAGTGGTGAAATTACTTATGATTAATTATCAAAAAATAAAAAAATACAAAATATCTGGCAGTATATTTCATGATGATAATATCACAGTTTTAATTGCTTTTTTAGGCGAACATCCAGGAAGCAATGTTTTTATTATAAATAAATTTATTCAATCAGCTGAAAATAAACAAATATTAAGCGAAATTTTTGGTTATTTTAACTCGCATACGAACGAAGATTTTGTCGATTTTTTTGCTGAATACGACTATTTTTATGCGATTTTTAAATACAAAAAAGCTCAGACTATTACGTATAAATATAAAAAAAAATTGAATACAACTATTTTTCATACAAGATATAAATTATTAATTCATATTCTAATAAATTTATATAATTTTTCTAGAAATCCGGCACTTTCGAAGCTCGTATTTAAAAATATAAGCAATCCTGAAAATATAACTATTAGTAAAACCGGAAAAGTCCATTTTGTGTATGATTTGCGTGATTATAATTATGAAGATATCTCAAATACAAATTTAGCGTTTGAAAAATATATACTAAAAAACATAGGAAAAATAATAAAAATTATATTAAACGAAGAGGCTATATCGAAATATAATACAATTCTAAAAATTATATTAAAAAAATGCAATCTAGGAATTTATAAAAGCATACCAGAAATAGTGACAGATATAAAAAATAATAATAGGACAATAAAAATATCGTCATTATTAACATATTTAAAAGCAAAATTTGAACTTTATAAGCCATTATTGCCAAAATTAAGTTCGATAATTTTAATACCAGCACTTATAATTGGAGTTGTTTATTTAATTTTCGGGAAAATTCAGCAACAGAACAAGAATATCGAAATTTCTAATGAAGTTACTATTGGAGAAATTTCGTATTCTGCAGGAGCTCAAGTTAATAAAACGCAAAATATCGTAGTTGAAAACACAAACGTGATACCCAAGGCGGTGTCCGAGAGCAAAATAAATATTAATATTAATTCGCAAATTAGTATAGACTACGAAGATTATATTGTCAAGCAAAATGATACATTTCTGACGATTGCTGAAAGCCATTATGGAAGCACAGACCTGACTGATGCGATATCAGCTTTTAACAACATGGAAACATCCCAAGCGTTACTTCCGGGAACGCTGATAAGAATTCCTAACCAACAAGATTTAGTCGCATATTTAGAATCCTGATTTAACATAAAAAAATATTATTTTTGTTAAATTTTATTCAAATATACTAAAATGACTATGGAAATTAGTTGTTATAGTAAATTTTTTTGTAAAGTTGAATAAATATATTGACAAATATTTCTTAAAAATGTTTAATTTACATAATTTTTGAAAAACAGGAGATGAGTAAAATGAAATTTAAAAAAATATTAATTTTTGCAAAAAAAGACTTGATTTTAAATTTTATATTATTAAAATCGACTGTATTCTATTAGTATGTTTTAATTACGATTTGTTTATTTATTATAAAATATTATTGTTTTTGATTATAAAAAAGTTTAATATATACAAATTCTATTTAACAGGAGATGAATAATAATGGAACCCACAAAAAAGATCAAATTTATAAAAGCATTTATTTTGAATTTAGTATCAGTATTCTTAATTGCTGTACGTGTTTGTGCTGCTACACTTACAATAAATGGCCTCGTTACAGGCATACCAAACGTTAAGGGGATGCCAACTCCATGGTCAAATTTGACGAGTAAAGCATCTATGATTGACATTCCGGTAACATATTGGGATCAAAAAGGCGACCTAGTTGATACCGATATAACAGATATTACCACATATAATGATCCAAGATTAGAAGAGTTACAAATTCAATTTGAATTCAATGACTTTGCGACTCGTAATACAGCTATGAAAGATAAAATTTGGGCAGCATTGACGCAAGGTTTAGTTAAAGATACGTTGGGTTCCGATGGCACACCGGTTCCAACACATTCTGTGGCATATACAACTGCGGAACATAATTCAGGTGACAAAGTAGATACAAGCAAATGGGTCATAGGTGATACAACTGGGGCAACAAAAACCGGAAATTTTTATCGCTGGTTTCATGAAGTCGCAGGCAAAAGTAAAGAGATTACTGGGAAAACAATTAGTTTAGTCTATGATAGTTATAACAATGTTTATAAATACGGTTCTACCACGGGTAACACATTTCCATTGGATAGCGAAGAAGATAATTATTTTCAAGAGACCTTATTAAGCAATAATCAGAATCCACATAATTTCCATTTTACAATGCAGGCTAGTATGGATTTTATTGCTAAAGGTGGCGAAAAATTTAAATTTGTTGGCGATGACGATGTTTGGATTTTTATGAACGGTCATCTTGTGGTCGATCTTGGCGGGGTCCATGAAAAATTAACTGGTTATTTTCAAATTAATGATAATATGACATTAACATCGATTATTGAAAAAAATACCAGCGAAGGTGCTCAAGTAGCAAATGATATTATAAAGAATTATTCAGCAGCAGAGCTAGGTTTAGGCCTAAACAAGCCAGTTAGATTGGATTTCTTTTATGCAGAACGTAATACAAACTTAGCAGATTTTTATATTGAGACCACGATTATTCCTACAATCGAATTAGATATAACAAAATCCGCTAGAATTAATGAAGCCGGCGATGGTACTGTATATACTGCCACGGTTACGAATCCAAACGCAGAGGCTGTATATATTCATGGTCTAAGCGACTGGATGAATTCAGGGAAAGAATACAGCACAGATGGCGGATTTCTTAATTTATTAAACTCAGATGTTGTTAGCGGCCTAAGCTATTATATTGACGAGTCCCGTCAAGGCGAGATAACAGATCTCATAGCGCCAGGCACAGCAGGGAATTCGTTTTTCTTACCGACGCCAATATTATTAAATCCAAATGAGACCATACAATTTAACTTCACAGTAACCGGGTCATACGGCGCAGTCTACGATGTCTTTGCGGTAGTTGGGTCAACGGCAGCAAGCCTTGTACTAAACGGCAGTACGGGTTCAGGCAGCGGTAGTGGTAGCGGTGATGCTAGTAACGGCTCAGGTGATGCTAGTAATGGCACAGGCGATGCCAGCAATGGAACAGGCGATGCCGGAGGCACAGGAGATGCTAGTAACGGAACAGGCGATGCCGGGACAGGCGCAGGCGCAGGAACCGTGCTTTCAGGCGCATGGGGCAGGTCATTGGCATTTGAGACTCCGGCTGAACCTGAGTATGAATCTGAATTTTATGAGTCTGAGCCGATTGATATTCCTACAACCGGTGGTAATTTCACGAAAGATGTAGCCTGGTTAGTGACTCCTAGTGCTATGGCTGGTTTGGGGATTTTAGGACTAAAATCTAAAAATAAATATAAAATTTAATTTCTTTTGTATAATATATATAAAAAATATATAAAAAAAGGACGGCTATTAATAACGCCGTCTTTATGCTGGTTATAAATTACTCGGGTTTAGATTTTTTTATACCAAAAATTTTTCTCAAAAAGAAACCTAAAAATTTGGGATTATCTAGAAGAATAACTTTCATGTATAGATCGCCTCCTTTAATAGAATATGCTAGAGCTCGCAGGAATGTAAAATAAATATAAATTATTATAAAATTTGAGTTATTTTTTAAATAAAAATGTTTATATTGAATAAATCGAATTAATATTGTTTTTTTTTTTTAATATGTTTTAATGTCAAATATTTTCATAGAAGGAGATATTAGTTTATGAATAATGATTTTTTAGGTGCTTTGCAAGCGCTCAACGTTGATTCGGGGATTCCCATTGATTATATGTTAGATAGAATCGAAAAGGCTATAATTACAGCTTGCAAAAATACTTATGGTAATGAAAATGCGTTTATAAAAGTAAATGATACCGGTAATTTCGAAATTAAATTAAATAAAATTGTAGTTGAAGATCCTAAAGATTTCGGTAATGAAATTTCTCTGGAGGATGCTAAAAATTTAGATAATAATTTGGAATTAGGCCAAATTTGTCCTATTAATTTGGACCCTAAAAAATTCGGCAGAATAGCTGCTCAGACAGCTAGAAATATTATTCGCCAAGGAATCAAAGATAAAGAACGCGAACGAATTGTTAATAGTCTTAAGTGTAGTGAGGGTCAAATTTTAAGCGCAAAAATTTTAAGAATTATCCCGGAATCAAAAGATATAATACTCAAAGTAGGCGAAGTAGAGACGAATTTATCGGAGCCAAATGTATCAAATATAAATTTCATACAAGAAGGAAATTATTTAAAAGTATATATAGTCCGGGTTGAGTCTACTAACGATGGCGCATGGGTTGTCGTATCTAGGACATGCCCTGAATTTGTTAAAAAATTATTTGAATTAGAAATTCCCGAAATCGTTGAAGGAACTATTGAAATAAAAGCTATAGTTCGCGAATTTGGCGTTAGGACTAAAATAGCAGTGATTAGCAATGATATAAACGTTGATCCAATTGGGGCCTGTGTAGGTACTAATGGCATGCGAATCAAAGAAATATTAAAAGAATTAGGCGATGAAAAAATAGATATAATAAAATTTTATAATGAACCTGAAAAATTCATTGAATCAGCGTTAGCACCAGCTAAAATTATTTCGGTTGTAATTTTGTCGACTGAGAATACTGAACAAAAAGCCTGTAGAGTAGTAGTTCCTGATAATCAGTTATCGTTAGCGATAGGCTTAAATGGCCAAAATGTCAGATTAGCATCAAAAATTTCCGGTTGGAAAATTGATTTAAAATCCGAGTAAAAAATAAAATAATAAATAATAAATTCCTGATATATTTTAGATTTTTTTGGGCAAAATAAATAATAATATTTTGTTATCAAGAGGGAATTTATGCTTATTTCTTTTTTTAGAGCAATAATTTTATATATTATCGTAATATTTTTGATAAAATTCATGGGGAAACGGCAAATAAGTGAGCTACAAACTTCGGAATTAGTTGTTACTTTTTTAATATCGGACATTGCATCGCTTCCGATGCAAAACACATCCCAGCCGTTAGTAAGCGGTTTAATTCCGATAGTAGTGCTTGTATGTTGTGAAATTTTTGTTTCGTTATTTATGATGAAAAATAAGAATTTTCGGAGATTAATTTGTGGAAATGCGATAATAATTATACAAGACGGCAAAATTTTACAAAAAGAATTGTACAAACTCAGGATGACCGTTGATGAACTTTTTGAGCAACTTCGACAAGTAGATGTGTTTTCAATTCAAGATGTAGCATATGCTATTATCGAAACTAACGGGAAATTAAGCGTGTTAAAAAAAGGTGAAAACCAGCCTCCAGACGCCTGCTCACTTGGAGTTACGGTCCCTAATACCGTGTTTGAAGCCCTTGTCATATCTGACGGCGAAATTAATACATTTGCACTTTCTGTGTGTTCATTAAGTCAAGACTGGCTTGATGGAGTCTTGACTGGCAAAGGCCTCAAACCTAGCGATGTTTATATTATGACCGCTAATAAAAATAAAAAATTTAATATAATAAAAAAACAATAGGAAACTTGATATTTTAGGTGATTTTAATTATGAAAAAATTCTGGATAGCATTATTTTTATTTTTATTTGTCTTGATATTATGCATATTAAATTTAAATTTTGCAACTCAAACCGGAAAAGAATTAGATCAAAAATTAGTGAATTTTCAAAATACGAAAACATTAGAATCGGCAGAAGAAATTGTGCAAACTTGGGAAAAAAAATCTAAATTCTTTTCAATTTTTATGCATCATGACAGTCTTGATAGAATAAGCAAAGGCATCGCAAAAATTAAAGCATCGGTGCAAAATAATAATATAATTTATGCCGGTATAGAAGCTGAAGGAATTCGTGTGCTAATAAAAGTTCTAAAAGAAGCCGATGATATTAATATCAAAAATTTGTTTTAAAATCACAAAAAATATATATTTATAAATTAAAATATGTGTAAAAATAATATATTTTTTTAAAAAAAATATTTTAAATTTTTAATATAATTTAAACAACCAAACAAAAATTCCATATAAAACAGACGCGATAACTCCAAAAACCAGCACTGGACCAGCGATCACAAACATTTGAGCTCCGGTGCCCAAGATATGGCCTTCTTGCTTAAACTCCATGGCCGGAGATGCAATTGAATTTGCGAAACCAGTAATCGGGACCAGAGTCCCCGCGCCTGCATGTTTTGCTATTTTATCATAAATATTCAAAGCCGTCAATAAAACGCCTAAGAAAACAAGTGTAATTGAGACCCAAGTTTGTGCATCTTCTTTTGCTAATTTTAATATTCCGGTATAAAATTCTAGCAATACCTGCCCCAGGGTACAAATCAAGCCACCAGATAAAAATGCCAGAATGCAATCTTTTAGAATCGGGCTTTTTGGGGACGAAGATTTGTACATATTTGAATACTCTTTTTTTGATAATTCCACTAAATATTCCACCTTATTTATTTATTTTTTGTTGATTTATTATTACCTAAAATTACAAATATATAATATTATTCGTGGAAATTAGAATATTTTCAAAAAAAATATTATAAACAAGTTCAAATATTAATAGAACTAAATTTAAATTAAAATTTAATTAAATTTTGTATTAAAAAAATCCCTCCATTAAAATTATGTGTTGACATTTATTAATTGCTTTGTTAGAATCTTGGAGCTGATGAGCGGGATCGAACCGCTGACCTACTGATTACGAATCAGTTGCTCTACCAAACTGAGCTACATCAGCCTACTCATACGAAGTATTTTAAATATAAATTAAAAAAAATAAAGAGGTTTTTATATTAAATTTATAATAAAAAAAATAAAAAAATATGATTTATCAAATTATACTGCTTGGTTAGCTATTTTGATCATGTTTGTGGCTATTGTTAGTTATATTTTTGTGATTATTGAACAAAAAAATAAACCGTATATTTGTTTAGATACTATTATGCAGTCTAGATCTCAACAAACAATTTTTGCAAAAAATGCTAAAAATATTACAAAAGATGTAATATATCAAATATCTAAAATCGAGGAAGAATTATCTTCTGAAATAGAGGGTTCTTATATTAGTCGTTTGAACGATGCTTCTGGCCAAAAATGGATTAAAATTAGTCCTGATATAATGCAAGTTGCACAAAAAATATTAGATATCTCACAAAAAAGTATGGGAATATTTGATCCTACGTATTTTTCGTTATTTAAAAATAATAATTCTAAAGTTCGAAGTATGCCGGATGAAAATAAACTTAAATTTGTGGATTATCATGATTTTATAATTGACGAGCAAAATCAGAGATTTAAACTTGAAAATAATAATAATTCAGCTTCTTTTGAATTAGTTCTCAAAGGGCTGGCATGTCAAAAAGCACTAGAAATATATAAAAAAAATAATTTAAATTGTGGAATTGTTACAATTGGGAACGTGATTGGTGCGTTTGGTAGAAAACCCGATAATTCAAATTGGAAAATTTCTATTAAAAATCCATCAAAAAATAGTGATAATATCGCTTGTTTGCAGACTCATGATAATATTATTATGGCTAGTTCAGGAGATAAATTTGAAAAAATGCAAATAGTTAATCCTAAGACTGGTAATATTGTTAATAAAAATGGATTTTCTGTCAGCGTTTTGTGCCCGGATGGTGTTATTTCTTGTGCATTGTCAACTGTTTTTTTTATTAATGGGATTAAAAATAGTGAAGAATTAATAAAATATTATGGAGTCGATGTGATTGTAGTTTCTGGGAAAAATATATTTAGTACTTCAAATTTAATTGACAAACTTGAAATTAATGATAGATCTTATACGAAAAATATTATTAAAATTGGGGAAAATTATGAACTTTGAATCTGTGAAATTTGAATATAAAAAATGCTGTGATTTGTTTAAATTGTATAAAAAAAAGTTGCATCAAGATGATGATCTCGATGTCGAAAATGATGAATACGATATTTTAAAACGTAAAATAGAAGATTTAGAAAAAAAGTATCCAGAAATTGTCAACGCAGACTCTCCGCTTCAAAAAATAGGAAGTAATTTAAAAGAATGTTTTTCTCATGTTAATCATGAAGTGAAAATGGATAGCTTGCATGACTCGTTTTCTTTTGGTGAAATTGAACATTTTTATAAAAGAATTGGAGAACAAAAATGTGTAGTTGAACCTAAAATCGATGGGATTTCTATTTCTATTGTATATAAAAATGGCAATTTGATTTTAGCATCTACTCGTGGCGATGGTAATGTTGGGGAAAATATAACAGAAAATATAAAAAAAATCAGTAATCTTCCGCATAAAATTAGTAATTTTGCACAATTTTTAGAGGTTCGTGGCGAGGTTTATATGCCAAAATCTGTATTCGAGACTATGACTAAACAAAGCGAGGAATTCGGAACTAAATTTTTTAAAAATCCGCGGAATGCTGCTGCTGGGATTTTAAGAACTAAAAATTCAAATATTATAGCTGAATATAATCTTGAGATTTTGTTTTTTAACGTTCAGCAACTTATACTTGATGATTTGAATAATTTTAGGTCTCCTTGGAATTTCGAGTATAATTTTAATTTTATTTTTAATGATCATAGGAGTTCTCTTGAATATTTGAAAAAAATAGGGCTTCCAGTCGTGGAATGTAGTAATATTTGCCAAAATTATAATGAAATTATAGAAAAAATTAGTGAGATAGAACGAAAACGTTTGAATTATAATTTCCAAATTGATGGCGCTGTTGTGAAAGTTAATTCTTTGCCAGAACGTAATATATTGGGCAGCACTGCGACTACTCCTAGGTGGGCCGAGGCTTATAAATATGTGCCCGAGGAGAAAATAACAAAAATTTTAAAAATCGAATTTCAAATTAGTCGCACAGGAGTGTTGACGCCTATCGCGCGTGTGGATCCTGTTTTTTTGAGTGGAAGTTTAATAAAAAAAGTTTCTTTACATAATTGTGATTTTATACAAAAAAAAGATCTAAGATCAGGAGATTTTGTTGTAATTCGCAAAGCCGGAGATATTATTCCTGAAATTGTTAGGTTTGTAAATGATAATTTTAATGTGAATTATGACTTCGGAGTTGAAAATTTAGTAAAATATCATGATGAACTTCCTAAATTTACTGTTCCGGAAATATGTGAATTTTGTGGTTCTAAAATATTTAAAAATCCTGATGAAATCGCCATTAAATGCTTGAATAGTAAATGTGTAAGTCAACTTTGCGAGAAAATTGTGCATTTTGCATCAAAAAAATGTATGAATATAGAAATTTTAGGTAAAAAGACTATAAAAGAGTTGGTCTCTGTAGGCTTAATAACTTCTTTTGAGAGTATTTATCAGATAGATGAAGAGAAAATTTGTTCTAAAAATATAAAATCTATGTGTAAAATAAGCTCTCAGCAAATTAAATTTGACAGTTTTGGATATGAAAATTATCTTAAATTAAATGCTACTAAAATAGTAAAACAAATTGAGAAATCAAAAAAACAGCCGTTGAATAAATTTATTTACGCTCTGGGTATCCCTTGGATAGGTCCAGAGGCCGCTAATTTATTGGCTTTTAAATTTAAAAATTTCAAAAATTTGGTGCATGCTTCAGAAGATGAAATTATGGCGCTTGATGGTTTGGGGGATGTCAGTGCTAAAAGTGTCATAGAATTTTTGAAAAATGAAAAATTTGATTATTTTTTGAATATTAATTTTTCACAAAAATAATATTTAAATTTAATAATTTAAACTCTTTACAAATATAATAAAATAAATTAAAATAAGAAAAGTAGGAAAGGGATTAATTTTGAAATTATCAAGTAGAATTATGGCAATAATTTTAATAGTAATATTGATTTTAGCCGCTAATATAGGGATAATAATGTTATTTTTTAGATAATAATTATGTCTTATAAATTTTGAATTTTATGATTAAATTCTTGACAATGTATTTTTAGAAAATATAATAATTTTAGCGTGTTTTTAAAAACAAATTAAAGCCTTCCTTTCGCGTGAATTGTACTCATTAACCCTACAAAAGTTTAAAATTTAATGATTTATGCTCTGGTATGGGGTTTGCAGAACTTAAGAATTTTCTTAACTGGGAGCACAAACATGCTAGGCTATTTCTATCCTGCTACCAATGGCAGGTTACTTCGAGTACTATACGGTTAGGCAGGTTGTAAAGATTAATATGTTGTGGAGTCAAATTTATGTTGGAATTTGATGATGTTAAGCTTGAATTAAATAAATTAAAATCAAAAATTATGTTGCTTGGTTCGGCTTTAAATATCGAAGAACGTCAGCAGGAATTTGAACGTCTGGAATTGGAAATGACAAATGAAAATTTTTGGCATAATTATGAGGATGCTATGAAAATTTCAAGTCATGCTAAAAATATTAAGTCTTTACTGGAAAAATTTGAGAAACTTAATGAAAGTTTAAAAGAAAATTTAGAATTGGTTCAAATTTGTGATTTTGAAAATGATGCTTCTATGTTAAGTGAAATTAAAGTTTCGGTTAAAGAGCTTAAATTACAATTGGAAGAACAATTGCTTTTACGCCTGCTTGGCGGCGAACATGACCAAAATGATGCTATTATTACTCTTCATGCTGGTGCTGGCGGCACAGAGGCTCAGGATTGGGTCGAAATGTTATATAGAATGTATTATAAATGGGCTGAAAAACATAAGAAAAAAATTAGAACTCTGGATTTTCTAGATGGTGACGATGCTGGTCTGAAAAGCATTTCAATTTTGGTTGAAGGCATTAATTCTTATGGACTGCTTAAAAGTGAAAATGGTATTCATAGGCTTGTTAGAATATCTCCGTTTGATGCTTCGGGAAGGCGGCATACTTCGTTTGCTGCTGTGGAAGTTATTCCTAAAATTGATGATAATATCGAGATAAATATTCCTAGTAATGAGATTCGTGTTGATGTTTTTCGAGCCAGCGGCGCAGGCGGCCAACATGTGAATAAAACTTCTTCTGCTATAAGAATTACGCATATTTCTACGGGGATTGTGGTTACTTGTCAAAATGAACGCAGTCAAATTCAGAATAAAGAAATGGCTATGAAAACGCTTAGATCAAAGCTTTATCAAATTAAAAAACTTGAAAAATTAGACCAAATCGAAGATATAAAAGGTGTTCAGAAAGAAATCGCTTGGGGATCTCAGATTAGATCGTATGTGTTTATGCCGTATACGCTTGTTAAAGACCATAGAACCGGCATGGAATTTGGCAATGTTTCTGCGGTTATGAATGGCGAAATTGATATATTTATTAATGCATATTTAAAATATATTAATAATTAATAATAAATTAATATTATTTTAATATTATCCTGATGGCTTCTGTATTTTAAGTTTTTAAAAAAGGAAGTGATATGGTAATTATGTATCATGTTATAAAACGAGAGAAAAATATAAATAATTTTTATCTTTGGTTAATTAGTTTTTTGGTTGCTTTCGTTTGTTGTTGGATAATAAAAATTTATGTCGTAGAAGGTTATTTTGTTGATTTAAATTTGAAATCTTTTAGAGAAATGTACAAAGAAAAAGATGAAAACATATCTGTTTATGAACAATGTGACCAAAAAAATAAAAAAAGTGCGGAATTATTGGCGCCATTAATAGCTGTGAATCCTGATATTATCGGTTGGTTAAGTATAAAAAATACTTCTGTAGATTATCCTGTGATGCAATCTCCAGGAAACAAGCCGAATTTTTATCTGGATCATGATAGTAATAAAAAATACAGTCCCAATGGGAGTATATTTATAAGTGGTAATGAAAAATTTGCGGAAAATTCGAAAAATACTGTTATTCATGGTCATAATTTACGTAGTGGAAAATTATTCGGAGCTTTGATTAAATATAATAACATAAATTTTTATAAAAAAGCACCTGTAATTAAATTTAATACAAAATTTGGATCTAGTGACTGGAAAATTTTTGCAATTTTAAAGACTAATATTCGTCCTGAACAAGGGAAGGTATTTAATTATATTACTTCTAAATTTAAAAGCAATAGTAAGTTTTTAAATTTTTTACATGAATTAAAAATTCGGTCTATTTATGATATTCCTGTTAAATTAAATGCTTCTGATAAAATTTTGATGCTGTCTACTTGTTCGTATGAAATGAAAGATTTTAGAACTGTTATTGTTGCACGAAAAGTTCGTAAAAATGAAGATGAAAATGTGGATGTTGCTAAAGTGAAAAAAGTTGAAAATCCTAAGATGCCCGAAGGTTATTATAAACTAAAAAAAATAAAGCCTAATAAATTTAATAGTTTTGCACAAGATTTGAAAAATAAAAAAATCGACTGGTTAGATTAGTTTAATATTAAATTTAGATTAAATTTGTGTTAAAATCTTGAAAAGCTATTGAATTATAAATTTGATTTTATAAAATTAAAGAAAAGTTTTTGGATGGTGGAAATGGAAGCTCTTAATTTGGGGATTTGGTCAATACTTCCTCCTATAGTCTCGATATTTTTGGCTATTATAACTAAAGAAGTTGTCTTTTCGTTATTTACAGGTATTTCTTTAGGGGTTACTATTTATTGTGTCGCGAGCAAACTGAGTTTGGTTGCAATTGTTAAAATAATATTTAATTTAATATCGACATCAATCGGGAGCAATGTATTAGTGCTCATGTCTACTTTTTTGATGGGAAGCTTTTCAAAAGTAATTATTAATTCTGGAGGCACATGTGCTTACATAGAATGGATAGAGAAAAAAATAAAATCCAGAAGATTAATCCAGCTTTTCGGGGTTTTCTTAGCGCTTGTGTTCGCTATAGATGACTATTTAAGTATACTAACTTTGGGTACTATTATGAGACCTGTGATTAAAAAGCATAATATTTCGCGAGAAAAATTAGCATACTTGTTAGATACATCGGCGGCCCCGATGTGTGTTTTGACGCCGATTTCAAGTTGGGCTGCGGTAATAGTATCATGCCTCGCTGCGACGGGATTAAACGGAGTCGAGATATTTGTTAGAACTATTCCGTATAATTTTTATGCAATATTGACGTTGGTATTTATGGTTATTGTAATAATTAAACAAAAAGATTTCGGCAAAATGAATTTTTTTGAGCAAAATGCCAAATCTGGCGAAGTTAAATTTAATGCAAATATAATTGAAAAAAATTCCGAGCAAGAAAATATGAAAAAAAATTCTAAAATTTCTGATTTATTGGTTCCTATTTTATGCATGATAATAACTTCGATTTTAATGATATGTGAGACCGGTGGTTTTTTTCAGAATCATAATTTGAATATTATGGAAATTTTAGGAAACGCTAATTTTAGTATTTCTATAATTACCGGTGTGTTTTTAGGCCTAATAGCTGCTCTCATCTTGACTCTGATTCATAAAACATTGACATTTAAAGAATTCATGGAATCGATTAATGACGGTATAAAATCTATGGCGCCGACTAGCTTAGTCTTGGGTTTAGCTTGGAGCATGACAAATATATGCAAAAGTATGTTAATGACCGATTCATATATAAGTTCTTTAATTTTAGCTTCAAAATTTCCATCTTGGATATTCCCGTGCATATTATTTTTAACAGCAGCTGTATTATCGTTTTCGATAGGTTCTGCATGGGGGACATTTGGTATTTTGATACCTGTAGCTGTAGCTATATGCTCAAAAAACAGCCTTGAAATTTTAGTAATTACGCTTGCAGCTGTGTTGTCAGGCTCCGTTTGGGGCGATCATTGTTCACCGATTTCAGATACTACTATACTCTCAAGCACAGGAGCCGAGTGTGTGCACATGAATCATGTACTCACTCAGCTTCCGTATGTAGGATTTATTGGGCTAATCTCATGCATAGGTTATATTCTTTTGGGTGTTACGCATAATTTTTTAGTGTCTTTTATATTATGTGTAATATTAATTTACTTGATTTTTAATATTCTCGTGAAAAGAAAAATTAAAATTATTTGTTAATTTTTAATTTAAAGGATAATATTTATGATTATTGAATTTATGAATTTTTTTTTAAAAAAATGGTTATTATTCGGCATTGTTTTAATATTTGCTTATTTGCTTGGAAGCTTGAATTCTTCTATTATTATTTCGAAATTTATAAAAAAAGATATTAGAAATTTGGGTAGCAAAAACGCGGGTTTTACAAATGTGTTGCGTACTATGGGTTGGAAGTCTGGTATATTAACGTTTGTTGGGGATTTTTTAAAAGGAATAATTAGTATTGCTGTCGGTAAATTTATTATAACAAGAATAAGTTCGGAATTTTATATTTGGGAAATTTGTTCGTATTTAATATTACTTGCTTGTTTACTAGGTCATGTGTATCCATGTTATTTTAAATTTAACGGAGGCAAGGGCATACTTACTGCATGGGCTATAAATTTGATAATAAACTGGAAGGCTTTTTTGGTTTTAATTTCATTATTTTTAATGGTTTTATGGTTAACAAAAATAGTTTCTTTGAGCTCGATAGCTGCAGCAATTGCATTTCCAATTGTAACGTTTTTATTTGCTAGTACAGAAAATTTAATAAAATATTTTATTACGATAATTACTTTAATATGTAGTATTGTAATTTTATTAAAACATAGTTCAAATATACATAGATTAATTTTTGGTCAAGAAAAAAAATTTAATAAATAATTTTTTAAAAAAATGTATTTGTCTTGTTTTTTTGTTGACTTTTAAATTTCATTTTGATAGAATAACATAAATTAAGTGAAATAAAATAAGTCATCAGGAGGGCTAGAATCTTATGGGGTTTTTAGGATTATTACTCGGTTGTGGGATTACAATAATAGAAAGTATGGCTTGGGCAGTAAATACAAAAAGAATTTATACGAGTTTTAAAGAAGAATTCTCTGTTGTAGATGTTACTGTACCCAAAAAAACATTCGCTGATATACGTGGATATGAAAATATTAAAAAAAAGTTGAAAAATTTAATTTATATGACTAAAAATAAAAAGAAATTAAAAAAATATGGTCGCGTAGTGCCTAAAAATATATTATTACATGGGCCTCCTGGAACTGGAAAAAGTGTAATGGCGGAAGCATATGCATCAAAATTAAATTATAAGTTTATTAAACTTAATAGCACAAAGTTTGTGCAAACGTATGTAGGCCAAGGTAAAAATATGTTGGCACAGGTATTTAAAGATGCTCGAGCTTTTGCGCCATCAGTAGTATTTATAGATGAATTAGACGCAATAGCTAAAAATCGAAGCCAGACAGTAGGTCATTCACATGCTAATGCAGATGATGTTTTGGTGCAATTAATGTTAGAAATGTCATCTCCGGAAAATAAAGATGTACATATAATATCTGCAACGAATAATCTAAGTGTTATTGATGCTGCACTTGTACGGTCTAATAGGTTTGATACAAAAATAAAAGTCGATTTACCTGAAGCAATAGATATAGAAAAAATTATGAATTTTTATATTAATAAATTAGATAATTATATTAGCCCAGAATTTGTAAAAGAAATTTCTCGAATTATTGAGGGGCGAGCTAGTGGTGCAGATGTAGAATATATAATAAAATCTGCTGGAGAATTCGCTAGTATTCAGAATTTAAGATTTATAACTTCTGATCATATATTTGACGCGCTTCTTGAATATTATATGGGGCCTCTTAAAGAATCTAAAGTTGATCTTAAATGCATGGAAAATACAGCTATTCATGAAGCAGGGCATGCGGTTATATCGTGGTATTGGAATTACAAAAAGCCTAGTTTAATATCAATCGGTTGGCGGGAAGGAATGTTGGGGGTATGTTTTTTTACAAATACAGCAGAACATGTCGAAAGTCCAACTAGAGCGTCTGTGTTTGCAAGTATAATGACCGCATTAGGCGGCAAAGCAGCAGAAGAAAGTTTGTCAAATATATGTACTATTGGTCCGACTGCTGATATTAATGATGCTACGAAATTAGTAAGACACATGTATCAAGATTGTGGTATGATAGGCGGAATAGCTAAAAAAAGTAAAGTAAATACTAAAATGGAGGAAGCTGTTTTGAAACGTTGTTATGATTTAACAAAAATTATAATAGAAAATTATAAAAATGCTATAAAAGAAATAGCTGAATATCTTGTTAATAAAAATAATAATATGTCGCATGAAGAATTTTTACATATAATGAATAAATATCCAAGAGTAGATTTGATGCATAAATTACCTCCAAAAGAAAATACGGATCCTAAATTGGAATTTGTATTTGACCCAGTGTTTAATCCAATTAGTGATGAAAATAAAGATGAAAGTGAAGAAGAGGAAAACTTGGAATATGTGAATTTAGACGAGAAAACAGCTGAATTAAATTAAAATATTGTAATATGTGCATAAAATTAATTTAATTAAAAATATTTATTTTATTACTTCTCCGTTTATAATTACTACTTTAGGATATATAAATTGTCGTACAGGATTTTTATCGAAAATTAATATGTCTGCATGCTTGTTAATTTCTAGTGAACCAACGAATTTATCGATGCCACAAATTTTAGCATTATTAATAGTAATAGCTGCAATCAGGTCATCTGAACTTATACCCAAAGAATTTAACACATGAGCTCCTAGTGTTAAATATTGGCTTGGAAGTTCAGGATGATCGGTAGATATTCCAAAATTAATTTTTAAATTTTTAAGTAATTTTACATGATTTATATCAAAATTTTTTAACTCATATTTAGAGCGATCTGTTATAATCGGGCCTATAATTATGTTTAAATTAGATAAAAAATTGTTATTATTTTTTGAAAAAATATGTAATTTATTAATTTCTGTCGCATGAATCAAGTTTAATTTAATATTAAATTCATGAGATAAATTTATAGCAGCTAGAATATCAGTTGTATTATGTACATGAAAATAAGCTGGAATTTTATTCTCAAAAAGCGGGATAAAACTTTCGTATTTGAGCGAAAAATTTTGTGTATTATTATTTTTAATATAATTTTTAGATTTATATAATATTTCGCGAATTTTTGCAATTATGCCCATTCTAGTAACGAAAGAATTCGAATTTTTTCGAGGATTTTCGCCTAGTGAAAACTTGATTCCGATATTAGAATTTATCACAATTTCTTGTAAAGACCGGCCAAATGTCTTGATTGCCGCAAGCTGACCGCCTATTATACTAGCGCTTCCTGGGCTTATAATCACGGTTGTAATTCCAGATTTCAAAGCTTCTGTAAATGAAATATCAAAAAAATTTATTCCATCGAGCACTCTAAGATGCGGGCAAATTTTAAAATTTATTTCATTTGCGTCATTAAAATCATAATTTTCACCGTTATTATACAGGCCCAAATGCGTATGAGAATCAATAAATCCAGGATAGACTTCTTGATTTTGAGCATTTATAATTTTATAATTATTATTATTATTAATATTTAAATTTGACATGTGTCCGATTTCGATAATTTTCTTATTTTTTATTCGGATAAAACCAGGATTTATAACTAAAAAATTATCATTTTTTTTAATCATAGTATGAATTCTGGCATTTATTATATACACGATGCACCTCAAGAGTTTTTTATTAAATTTTTATTAATTATAATTTGTATATTCGGTAAATCTTGTAAACTCGCCCTGCCAGTGCATATTAACAGTTGCGGTTTCGCCGTGCCTATTTTTTGCAATTATGCATTCGCATTTGTTATGATCTATATTTTCTGATAATTCCGAAGAATAATAACTTTCTCTGTATAAAAACATAACGATATCGGCATCCTGTTCTATAGACCCAGAGTCTCGTAAATCTGAAAGCACAGGTCTATGATTAGCTCTGTGTTCGCTAGCCCGAGATAACTGCGATAAACATATTATAGGAATATTAAAATCTTTTGCTAATATTTTAAGCTGTCTAGTAATAGTAGTAATCTCACTGACTCGATTTTGCGACTCTCTAGGCGCTGATATAAGTTGCAAATAATCTATTATTAATATATTTAAATTTTTAAGACGCATAATTTTAGAACGCATTTCAGAAACGGTTATACCGGCAGAATCGTCGATTAAAATATCTAAATCCCCGAGCATAGCACAAGCATTCGTAAAGCTCGTCCATTCTTGACTAGTAATATTACCTGAACGCAGCTTATTTCCTGGGATTAATCCGGCAGACGAAACAAGTCTATATACTAACTGTTCAGCATTCATTTCCAAAGAGAACACAGCTACTTTTGACTTCGAATGCCTTGCTGCAAGTACAGCAATATTTAACGCAAAACTAGTTTTTCCCATGCCTGGCCGAGCAGCTACAAGTATCAAATCTCCGGAATTTAACCCAGATATAATTTTATCAAGATCCGAGAATCCCGTGGGAATCCCGGGAATATTTTTTTCATCAGAACTAACTAATTTATCTAAATCGGCAGAAACTTTAAATAACGTTTCTTTTATATGTTTAAAGCCACTAGAAACCTGTCCAGATCGAATTTCATAAAGTCTCTGTTCTGTAAATTCGAGTAAATTTTCAGTATTTTCACCTTCCAGAGCATGTTCCATTACTTCATTTACAGTATTCACAAGCCGCCTGATATCATATTTATCGCGAACAATTTTAGCATATATACTCGCACTAGAAATAGAAGGCACTATTTGTGATAAATCTAAAAGATAATTTTTTATATATTCAAATTCGAACTCTCCAGAAGATTTCAAATATTCAAACACTGTAATATAATCAATTTTCTGATTCAACGCAAACATAGACATCATGCATGAATATATTTTTTTATGTTCATTTGAATAAAAATAATCAGGATCAGGTATAATTTCTATTACAATTGCCAAATATTGCGAATCAATCATAACAGCGCCGAGCACAGATTGTTCAGCTTCTAAATTATACAAAAAAGAGAATTCTTTTATTTTATTTAACATCATATACAAATACAACCAAAAAATTATAATTATAAAAAATTCATTATTTCTGAACTTATACCAAAAAAAAAAAAAAAAGCAATAATATAATAAATTTAATTTAAATAATCAAATTTTAGATTCCGGACTTCCGCTAGCATATGCATTTAATTTTAAATCAGATATATTTCCATTAATATATTCGAAATATCCTTGAATTCCGATCATAGCAGCATTATCGGTACAATATTTTGGGGAAGGCGCATAAAATTCGAGGCCTTTTTTTATGCACATTTCATATATTTTTTTCTTCAAATAAGAATTAGAGGCCACTCCTCCAGCGACCGAAATTTTTTTTATATTTAAAATACCAGCTGCTAAAATTAAATTTTGAGTCAAATATTTAACTATAGTTTCCCGAACCGATGCAGCCAGATCATTTTTAAACGCTTCTGAATCAAAATTTTGTGCATTTTGCATATATTGCATAGCTTTAGTTTTCATACCAGAGAAGCTAAAATCCAGATTATCCAACCTAGGAATAGTAAACTTAAATTTCTGATTATTTCCTATTTCAGCCAATTTATCTAAAGCTGCGCCTCCAGGATACCCCAGGCCAAGATTTCTAGCAATTTTATCAAAAACTTCACCGACGGCATCATCGCGGGTCTGGCCTATCAAAATAAATTCAGTATAATTTATTATTTTAATTAAACTAGTATGTCCTCCTGAAACGACCAAACATAAAAACGGAGGAGTCAACTCAGAATTTTCTATATAATTTGCTGCAACATGAGCTTTAATATGATTAACTCCAATCACAGGAATGCCTCTGGCTAGCGCGAAGCCTTTTGCAAAATTGACACCTACTAATAAAGGCCCGATAAGTCCAGGCGTAAAAGTCACAGCTACAGCGTCTATTTTATTTATATTTATATTTGCATGCTCCAAAGTTTTGCGCATTACTCTAAAAATCGAATCAAGATGCCCACGAGCTGCAACCTCAGGGACTACACCGCCAAATTGGTTATGTAATCTGCGCTGAGATTCTGTAACACAAGAAATTACTTTTGAACCATTTTCAACTATAGCTCCAGACGTGTCATCGCATGAGGATTCTATAGCTAAAATATACATAATTCACCCTGTAATTTAAAATTTTTAATAAAATTCTCACAAAAATAATTATATCTTATTTATAATATTACCATGAAAATTTTTATATAAAATACACATAATTTAAATTATAATCCAGAAATTTTTAGTAAACTTTTTTTAAAATATTCAGGTAATTCAATACTAAATCTTAAATGTTTATATAAATACGGATGCCAAAACGAAATGCTTTTTGCACATAAACATTGACCTTGATAAAAATCAAAATTAAATCTAGAACCATACGTAATATCGCCAATTAATGCATGTCCCATGTGCTGCATATGAGCTCGAATTTGATGCGTTCTTCCAGTTTTTAATTCAAGTTCAATATGAGTAAATTCTAGCTTTTTTTGAGATTTCGTACTAAAAAAACGTTTTATAACTTTAAAATATGTCACAGCGAATTTTGCTTTTTGCTTTGTATAAATATCACACAAATTTTCGTTAATAACTTGCATTCTTGTGCGTATTTTACTATTTCTTGCTATATTATTACATATTATTCCAAAATCTTTACGAACAATCCCACAAACAATAGCTTCATATTTTCTTATGAAATTATGTTGTTTAATTTGTTCAGAAATAAACTTATGAAATTTATTATTTTTAGCTATTATTAACAAACCGCTTGTATCTTTATCCAGCCTATGAACTATGCCTGGTCTTAAATTTCCATTTAAATTAGAAAGTTGACCATTTCTATGAAAAATCAATGCATTTACTAAAGTAGGCCGCACATGCCCTGGAATCGGATGAACTATCATTCCTTTTGATTTATTAATTATTATCAAGTCTTGATCTTCATAAACGACACATAAATCTAATTTCATAGGTTTTAATAAATTTTTATTAAATATAATCGAATTTATGTTAATATTAACAATAATTTTATCTCCAGCCCGAACAATATAACCTTTCTTTTGAGCAATATCATTAACTTTTACGTCACCGCTATCAATAAGCCCGGAAATTTTATTACGACTAAACTTAATTAATTCCTCGCATAAATACATATCAAGCCTAATGCCCGAACACGACTCCGACACAATAAATTCTAAATTTTCCATAAAAATACCGGCATAATTTTTATTTTAATTATTTTAATTATTTGAGTTAAAACCTATACTGTTTACAACTTTTTCCTCGCGTTCGGTCATAATAGACGCGTCCATTTCATTAGTTTCGTGATCATAACCAAACAAATGGAACATAGCATGAACAACTAATCTAGCTATTTCATGTTGCAAACTGTGATTAAATTTCTCGCTTTGCTCTCGAGCTTTTTCAATTGATACTACGATGTCACCTAAAATTTTAGCGCCAGTCTCCGGATTTGTTTCAAAATCGGTATCATCAGAAACCTGATCGTATTTTTTTGTAGGAAATGACAAAACATCAGTTGATTCGTCTTTATTTCTGTATTTTATGTTCAAATTTTTAATTTTTTCATTATCAGTCAACGTTACAACAACCTGTGCTGACTTATTAAATTTTTCTAATTGAAACACGGCATTACAGCATCTACGAATTAACATTCGTAAACCTACAGGAGGGGAGATTTTGTTTTGATCATTTACAATTTCCACTTTAAAAACATCTGTCCTCAATTATGGTTCATCCTTTGTTTTAAAATATAACCCAAAACCAATAAAATACCCTTAAATCATCTCTTTGAGAATTGTGGCCTCTTCCTTGCGGCTTTAAGGCCATATTTCTTGCGTTCTTTCATACGAGGATCTCTAGTTAAAAGTCCTGCTTTTTTTAATTTAGGCCTTAATTCTTGATCTTCCAATGAAGCAAGTGCCCTCGCCAAGCCATGTCTAATTGCGCCAGATTGCCCACAAAGTCCGCCGCCATGGACCGTGCAAACGATATCAAATTTATCCTGCATGCTAGCAACTTCCAGAGGAAACAACGCATAAGTCCCCAAAGATTCCAAGCCGAAATAGTCGTTTATTTTTTTTTTATTTACAATAAAACTTCCGGACCCGTTATTATATAATCTAACTTGAGCAACAGCGTGTTTTCTTCGACCGGTGCCATGTGCTTCTGATTTGTCAAGATATATCATGCAGAAACCCTCACTTTTCTAAAATAATTCCAAACCTGTGGTTTTTGGGCAGCGTGATTATGATTTTCACCAACGACAGCTGTAAGCCGTGTAAGTTGTTTACGGCCCAAAGTGTTTTTCGGAAGCATCCCCTTCACAGCCAGTTCCATAGCCAAATTCGGCTTATTTTTCATAAGATCAGAATAATTTATTTTTTTAAGATGCCCTATATATCCAGTATGACGATATCTAACTTTTTTTTCTAATTTTCGGCCCGTGAGTATAATCTTATCGCAATTTATAACTATAACATGATCCCCACAATCGACATGAGGAACAAAAATAGCTTTAATTTTCCCTCGCAATATAGAAGCAACCTGCGCAGCGACCCTCCCTAGAGGTAATCCGGCTCCATCTATAACATACCAAAGGCGCGATATTTCACAAGGTTTTGGCATATAAGTTGGCATAAAAACCCTCCTAAAAATTTTAAGACTTAATAAAAAACTAAAACTCAGGGTTTAGAATACTAAATTTAAAAATAAATGTCAACTTAAATTTATATAAAATATTTCCCCGATATTAAAATAACGTGATATTTGTTAAATTTTCACAAAATCAGTCGTAAAATTTCGAATTTATTTTATGCATAAAACAGTTGCATTTCGTTTGATAATTAATTATTATACAATAATTAAATTTAATTTTATAATATCCCTGTAAGTTATCGAAATATTTGTGATATTTGCACAAAATCAAACATAAAACTTTGGGTTTATTTTATGTATAAAATAATTGCATTTCGTTTGAGAATTGACTATCATTCTAAAAATCAATAAAAAATTTACAATTATATACAATGTGGGGTGTATGACTTATGAGTTTTAAAAAAACACTAGCGAGTGTACTTAGCTTGATGTTATCTGGCATGGCGGGGGTCTCAGCGATTACTTCTGCAAAATCTCCGAATACAACAAAAGCGGCATCACAGGCGGTGTCTGATTTGTCTGCGGAACAACAATCGAAACTTAAAGAATACGAGAACCAAGTGCATGCAAGCAATGATAGGTTCGTGACACCCAAACAACGTAAAATTTTATCAAATCTCGTATTGAATTCATCATACAAAGATTTCCAGAAATTCATTCAATTAGCAGGCAATCTTTTTGGGGCATCGTTTATAGAAGATACACAAAGATGTCTAGTAACGGCCATGACAGATTTTGGCCAAAAAAACAGACAAGAAGTTGAGCCATTAGAAAAAGCATTTGAAAAGACAACAGTTGAAGAAGTGCAACGAAAAATCCAGTCACAATACAATGAAAAGATTGCCCCATTTTTGGCGCAAAATAGTGTGTCTATTTATAATGAGTTGTTCACTGGTTTTTTAAAAAAAATGGATTTTGATATCAAACTAGCCGTAGAAAATAACAAAGACGAAGCTGATCGCGTCGAAAAAGCAAAAGAAAATGTTGAAGCGTTTATAGATTTTTTTGTAGAACTATTTGGCAATTCTGAAAATAGAGACGAATTAGAAGAATTGGGGAACAATATTATACAAGAGTTACAGGCTGGTAATTTTGAAAGTGCACAAGTGTTTGTTAGAAAGATTTCAACGGGGCTAGATTCATTGCGCATTGAAAAAACGAGTTAAGCATATATTAAGTTTTTTGGAATTGAGCTCTGAGAGTTGAAGAATAATATATTTTTGATATAATTTATTCGCAAATAAATTTAAATTTTCGAATTTATGTAATATCAACGCATACAAATTTATAAAATCCAGCACAACGCGATATTAACGTTGCCAAAAACATCTTAAAAGCATCTTAAGAGTCCGTGCGGTTTTCAGCTACATGGAGGATCGGGTAATTATTAATCCCAATAAATACAATCTAAGCTGTGCTATGCAACTTGATTTTGTCTAATCAAGCAAGATATATTTTAGATAATTTATCTAGTTTTATGATAATTTTTTTATATTTTTAGTAATTTATTCTAATTCATACGACAACTCTAAATACAATCTAAGCTATGCTATACAACTTGATTTCGTCTAGCCAAGCAAGATGAATTTTAGGTAATTTAGCTAGTTTTATGATAATTTTTTTATATTTTTAGTAATTTATTATAATTCATATGACAGCCCCTGCTTGATCTTATTTTCGACCATTGCAAAACTGCCATTGAATTTACATAAACTAGTATTTATCCGGACGAGGATTTGAATAAATAAATTGTATATATTTCATAAAAATATATTTTTTTGTTTAGAAAATATATAAATTATCCACCAATTCTTGAGTCTGTGATTACTTCTTGATTCCCATGAAGCTTGGCTAAAAATGGTGTGAAGCCTTTAAATGCTGCTGCACTTAATTTAATTTTAAACGATAATAAAGTCTTAACTGTTTCTTCTTTTATTGCATCGATCAAAGCATCGAACATGTCAAATCCCTCAAGACGATAATCAACAACAGGATCTCTCTGCGCATACGCACGTAAATTTATGCCTCTTTTTAATTCTTCCATGTCGTCCATATGATCCATCCATTTTTGGTCTACTATTTCCAGCAAAATTTCCCGTTCAAGATTTCGCGATTGTTCAGGGCTTAATAATTCTTCTTGTTCTTTGTATATTTTTTCGCATTTTTCACGAATAAAATCTTCAATTGTTTGAATAGTCTGTTCTGCAAGTTGATCTTCATTAAATTTTAGGTCTTCATTGCTGAGAATCCAACCGAGATAATAATCTCTCAGGCCTTCGAGATTCCAATTTTCTTTTGTGTCGGCTAATAATAAGTATCTTGGTACAACGCGATTCACAGTTTGTCCTATCATATTTAATATTTGTTCATGAATATCTTCGCCATCTACAAGTTTATTGCGCTGATTATATATAATCTCCCGTTGCCGATTCAAGACATCGTCATATTGTAAGACACTTTTGCGTGAAGAAAAGTTTCTAGATTCTATCTTTTTTTGTGAATTTTCGATAACTCGAGTTAAAATCCCTGCTTCCAGAGGCATATTTTCATCGACATTGAAACGCGCCATAACTTTCATCATACGTTCGCCGCCGAAAATTCGCATAAGATCATCTTCAAGAGACAAGAAAAACTTGCTTTTCCCAGGGTCGCCCTGCCGTCCTGCACGGCCTCTAAGCTGATTATCAATTCTGCGAGACTCATGGCGTTCGGTTCCTATTATATATAAGCCGCCGGCAGCTTTTATTTCCTCGGATTTTGGTTTTAACTCAGCTTTATAAGTAGTCAACAAATTTTTATATCTAATTCTAGCATCGATAATTTCTTGATCTTCCGTAAGAGAACATCCGGTAGCTTCAAGAAGCATTTTTTCATCCATGCCAGTTCTACGAAGCTCTGCTTTGGCCATGTATTCAGCATTACCGCCTAAAATTATGTCCGTGCCGCGACCCGCCATATTAGTAGCGATCGTAATAGCGCCCTTTTGGCCTGCCTGAGCTATAATTTCAGCTTCACGTTCATGATGCTTAGCGTTTAAAATTTTATGTGTTATATTTTTTTCGCGTAATAAAGAACTCAAAATTTCCGATTTTTCTATCGAAGCCGTTCCAACAAGAACAGGTTGATTTTTTGCATGAATTTCTTCAATAGTTTCTATAATCGCATTAAATTTAGCTTTTTCGGTTCTATAAACAACATCGGGCCTATCTTTTCTTATTATAGGCTTATTTGGCGGGATTACAACTATATCTAACTTATAAATTTCCCTAAATTCTTCTTCTTCGGTGATACCAGTGCCTGTCATGCCAGACAATTTCGAATATAATCTGAAATAATTCTGAAAAGTAATAGACGCCAGCGTTTTTGATTCTTTTTCAATTTTTACTTTTTCTTTTGCCTCTATCGCCTGATGCAAGCCTTCATTATATCTACGACCCTGCATAATACGGCCCGTGAACTCATCTACAATTATAACTTCACCTTCGCGGACCACATAATCAATATCACGTTTCATCACGCCATGAGCCCGTATTGCCTGAGTCAAATGATGCTGCAAAGTTATATTTTCCGGGTCCGTAAGATTTTCAAGCTTAAAATATGACTCCGCCTTCGTCACACCCTCAGGAGTAAGTGTAGCAGTTTTCGCCTTTTCGTCTATGACATAATCATGATCAACAAATTGATCATCAGTATCCTCTTTAGCATTAAGTTCAGTAACAGTAATAGGCCGCAATCCACGCACAAATTTATCAGCAATTACATACAAATCCGTAGATTTATCACCTTCGCCGGAAATTATAAGCGGAGTTCTAGCCTCGTCAATCAAAATAGAATCGACCTCATCAACAATAGCGAAATTATGTTCCCTTTGCACGCGATATTCTTTTTTCGAGACCATATTATCGCGCAAGTAATCGAAGCCCAACTCATTATTTGTACCATAAGTAATATCGCAAGCATAAGCCGCCCTTCTAGCAGATTTATTCATATCATGAGCAATAAGACCAGTAGACAAGCCCAAAAAATTATAAACTTTTCCCATAATTTCAGAATCGCGTTTAGCGAGATAATCATTTACCGTAACAACATGCACGCCTTTGCCAGTAAGAGCGTTTAAATATGCCGGAAGCGTCGCCATTAGCGTTTTGCCCTCACCAGTACGCATTTCAGCTATTCTACCCTGATGTAAGACAATCCCTGCTATAATTTGCACAGGATAATGCCTGAGGCCCAAAATTCTATCTGCGGCTTCCCGACAAACTGCAAAAGCATCAGGCAATAAATTATCAAGACTCTCGCCGGCCGTATACCGAGCCTTCAAAGCTGGGGTCTGAGAAATCAACTCTTCATCTGACATATTCAAATACTTGCCTTCTAAGCTTAACACCGCCGTCAAAATCGGATTAATCCGCCTGAGTTCGCGTTTGCTATAATTACCGAATAATAATTTTAATAGATCCATAACACACCTCTCAGCATAATTTTATAAGTCAAAGGTTTTGCTACTAAATTATTATTAAAACCCAACACGTTTTTGATTCTAGCAAATAATTTTTATTATATCAAGAGTTTTTTGGGAAAAAAATATTTTTTATTTTAATTACACAAAAAAACTCAAATAATAAATTAAAATTATTAATAACAAACAAAAACTCAAAAAACAGAAAACCATTTTTTGAGCTTGATTAATACCTAATGCATATAAATTCATATAAATATACTTCGCTGTATCCCGACCAAACTCACAATTTTTAACAAATTTTTGTTTTTATTTTATTAAAAACATACATATATATTAAACAATTATCATAATTTTTTAATAAAATTTTAAAAAATCATATTTAAAAATCAATACCTACTATTAATAAATAATAGCTTTTTTAAAAAAACGTCCTATGACAATAACCAAATTTTCAAGAAATTTCATCTTACTGAATAGAATTTTCCAGATAATTATCTAATTCTTTTTCATCTTTTTTCTTTTTTTTGTTCAAAACAACCATAATCATTAATAAAAAACAAACAAACGCAAGACACGCACTGAGACTTATTATAAGACAATTTTTAGCCTCGTCACAATTTTTATAACACATCAACACTCCCCCTATGCATTGGTTTTAGGAATTTTAGAAACTAATTTTTCTTTGCAAATTTTTTCTTTTATTACCGAATCACCAAAATATATATTATACCAAACTATAAAAATATATATTGTCCAAATTTTTCTGCTATAATCACATTTTTTTTGATAATGTCGCACTAACAACCTACAAATTTCCTTAATATTAAAAAATTCCCCAGCCACCTTTGATTGAAACTCTTTTTTAACTTTTTCGTAATATTCCTTTTGTCTCAACCAGACTTTAATTGGAACAGGAAAGCCCAATTTAGACTCATTAGCAGTTTTTAGTGGAATCATACTTAAAGATGCTAATCTTAACGCAAATTTTGTATGTTTTTTAGTAATCTTAAATTTCTTAGGAAGCCGAGCAGCAATTTCAAACACTTTTTTATCTAAAAACGGGACCCTTAATTCCAAAGAATTCGCCATACTCATTCTATCTGCTTTTAGTAATATATCGCCCACAAGCCAAAGATTAATATCAATATACTGCATTTTTGTGATATCTTCCATATTTTTAACTTTATTATAAAAAAATCTAGTAATATTAACAGGAGAACTAATCGGTATTTTTTTATTATTCAAAATTTTTTCTTTTTCTTTTTTAGAAAATATAAAAGCATTCCCAATAAATTTTTCTTCAACGGACTGTTCCCCGCGGATTATAAAATTTTTTCCTTTAAATTTAAATGGTATATTTTGCACAAAATTTGACAATAAAGACCTCATTTTTTTAGGGAAAATTTTATGATAAATTCTAAAAGAATCCGGTTCCTTATATATTTTATAGCCTCCAAAGAATTCATCGGCGCCCTCGCCAGAAAGAACAACTTTAACATGTTCGCTAGCAAGCTTGCTCACAAAATAAAGCCCCACACACGAAGGATCTGCAAGTGGCTGATCCATATAATACTGAACAATCGGCACCGCATCCCAAAATTCATCAGGACCAATTATTTTAGCAAAATGCTGCAATTTAGCAACCTGTGAAAAATTTTGTGCTTTTAAAACTTCGTTATAATTCCCCTTCTCAGCAAATCCAACGGTAAAGCTCTTATGGCCCTTGAAATATGACGCAATTATGCTCGAATCCACGCCTCCAGACAAAAAACATCCAACCTCGACATCGCTGATTTTATGTGCATTTATCGAATCATCAAGCACGCTTCTTATACTATTCACAGTAGTTTTTATATCAAGATTTTCATCGGGATGAAACTCAATATTAAAATACCTATTTATGCTATAATCGCCCTGCTTAAATATCATATAACAACCAGGAGGAAGAGAATATACGCCTTCAAAAAACGTTTCTTCAGTTGAAGCATACTGAAAAGAAAGATATCTGTCAAGAGTTTTATAATTAAAATTTTTCACAAAATTAGGATGCTTCAAAATACTTTTAATTTCAGAGCCATAAATCAAATTACCTTCCGCAATATAATAATTCAGCGGTTTTATTCCGAAACAATCGCGAGCTAAAAACAATTCTTTTTTAGGCATATCCCACAAAGAAAACGCGAACATTCCTCTAAATTTTGTTAAACATTCCGCATGCCATTGCTCATATGCATGAATTATAACTTCCGAGTCTGTATTTGTATAAAATTTATGACCGAGAGAAATCAACTCACTTCGCAATTCCAAATGATTATAAATCTCGCCATTAAAAGTCAAAACCAAAGTATGATTTTCATTAAAAATAGGCTGGCTTCCCGTGGACAAATCTATTATACTAAGTCGTCTAAAGCCCATAGCGATGCTATCGTCTATGAAAAAATTCGCTTCATCCGGACCTCTGTGCGCAATTTCGTCAGTCATTTCTTTAATAATTTTATCATAAAAGAATTTATTGTCAACGAAATCTTTAGTATCCGCAGAAGGCTGAAGAGACTTGAACTTCCCAACAAAACCGCATATTCCACACAAGCTTTAAAACCTCTTGTTATAATTATTAAATCCTCGTCCGAAAGCCTAGAATTATTATCTTTATATTCCCCAAAAAATCAAGTATTTTTATTAAATTTTCACTAAAATTTCATTAAATTTCAAAACGACAAAATTAAACAACCCGAAATTATATTTATTCATCCTCCTGAAATTAATACAAAAAAACTTGACAGACTTTAAAATTTTATTATTATAAAGCCCAAGGTTTATTATCTTTATATTCTCGAAAAAATCAAGTTTTTTTTATTAAATTTTCATTAAATTTCGAATTATAACAAATTATACAATTCAAAATACGCTTTCCCATTTGCCATAAGCTCATCATGAGTGCCTTCTTCTACAATTTTCCCATCAGACAGCACCAAAATTCGTTTAGCATTTCTAATAGTCGACAATTTGTGCGCGATAACAATAGTAGTTCTATTTTTCGACAATTTTGCTATAGATTTTTGTATATATTTTTCACTTTCATTATCCAAAGCCGACGTAGTTTCATCAAGAATTAAAATTTTAGGATCTTTTAAAAAAGCCCTAGCGATGCTGATTCTTTGTTTTTGGCCACCAGAAAGTGTTGTACCACGCTGGCCAACATTTGTGTCATAACCATCAGGAAATTTCGTTATAAATTCATGAGCATAGGCATTTTTAGCGGCTAAAATTATTTCATCATCGCTGGCCTCGAGATTTCCGTATATAATATTTTCTTTTATAGTTCCTGAAAACAAATATATGTCTTGTTGCACTAAACCTACGTTATTTCTGAGGCTTTTTAGTTTAATATCACTAATATTTATATTATCTATAAAAATATTACCAGATTCTATATCATAAAATCTTGAGATCAAATTACAAAGAGTAGTTTTTCCGCTACCCGAAGTTCCTACTAATGCAACATATTCTTGTGATTTTATACAAAAATTTAGATTTTCAAATAATATTTTTTGGATATTTTTATATTTAAAATTAACATTTTTAAATTTAATTTCACCTTTGCAATCTTTGATTTCACATGCGTCCTTTTTGTCTATTATGTCTGGTTTTATTTCTAAAATTTCACAAAATCTGTTAAAACCAGCCACGGATTGTCCCATAGTTTCCAAAAGTTTACTCAACGAATACAACGCATTCACCAAAATACTCTCATAATTTATAAAAAAAACTATATCAATTAAATTCAAATTTTTGTGCAAAATTAATATACTTCCGATTATTACAATCAACGGAATAAACGAGTCCATCATAGACCACATTCCAGAAAATCCCCAGGATAAAATTTTAATTGTAATTTTTTTATTTTTCACAAAATCCATATTTTTAGACTCAATTTTTTCTATTTCCAAATTTTCTCTAACAAAAGACTTGACAACTCGAATTCCCGATAAAACCTCTTCTATCTGAGAATTTATTTTAGCCATTTCTTTATAATTTTTGTTAAAATATTTAGAAAGTTTTGGCATAAAATAATAAATATATATGCAAGTTGCCAAAAAAGTAAAAATTGAGATTACCGCGATTTTCCAATTTGTCATAAAAAAAATAATACTAACTAATATAAATTTCAAAATTATCGACATCATTTCTTCAGGAAGCAAATGAAGAAAATTACTTATATTTGAAATATCCACTGTTATTCTTGAGAGCAGCTCGCCGATTTTGATATTATCATAAAAATTAAGAGAAAGCTTTTGAAAATGAGAAAAAATCTCGTTTCTCATATCTTTTTCGATTTCAACTCCCATCGTCTCGCCAAAATGAGTTATGCCATAAATACAAAAATATTGAACAAAAATCAGCGTTAAAATTAGCAAAGATAACATAAGAATCTGATTAATTGCGATTTTATATTCCAAAAATATAACTTTATCCATTATATATCTTAATACAATAGGTATTACGACAACAATTCCGGTCAATATAGCATAGAAAAATAAGTCTAAAAACAAACTTTTTTTATATGGCTTATAGTAATTTATGAATTTTTTAAAATTTTTTATGTGCATTTTCAACATTAATCGTCCCCAAACTTTTTGAAATATATTATATTTTAACATGTAAAATAATTTTAGCATATTTAAAATAGCTTTCAATAGTAATATTATTGTGCTAATATTTCAAAAATAAAATTAATTATATTATAAAGGCGGTCATTAATTAGTGGATTTTATACATATTCCTCATAAAATTAAACATTTTTTTGTTGAAAAATTCGAATATTTTAGATATCTCTTTTGTTGTTTGCTTTTAACTTTCATGTTAATAAGAATCATTAATATTTATAGTCTAATTCCTCCAATTATTGACTCAATTATTTTTGGATTTTGTGCAATTTTAGGCTTTTTTTTAGTATTATTAAATTTTTATTTAAATAAACTTAAAAATCAAAGCAAGTCTCTTATTTTATTCTGGATAGCAATTCTGATTTCGAGCTTAGTTAATATTAAATACGGAATTTTCGCCAATATAAAAGAACTTGTTTGGTGCGCGATTTACTTTTTTTTGATATATCCTAAATGTGAAAATAATACAAATTTATTTAATAAAGTCAATAGAATTTGTTCAATTTGTTTATTAATTATTTCATCGCTTTCATTATTAACTTTTATTTTTCAGACGAATTATTGCTTTGCATTACCAGATATTACAAATATTTATTTAAAAGTACCGTATGTAAGATTTGGTTTCACAGAAAATAGACTTTTTGGTTTGTATGTAAATCCGAACACAGCATCAAAAATTATATTTTTAAGTATTTTGTTTATTTTTCACAATTTTTCGAAAAAAAAATTCAAAAAAAATATCATATTCAACATAATTTATATAACGATTCAATTTTTTTACATTATATTATCTGGGTCAAGAGGAGTAATATTATCTAGTTTAATAATAATTTTTTTAATTTTTTTAGGATATATACACAAACAGCATAGTCTCAGAAGCATTAAAAAAAACAAATTTTCAACTATAATTTATTCCATAATTTTGTCTTTATTTTTTTGTATATTTATACATTTAATTTTTATTTCAATCAAGCATTTTTGTTCATTTATACCAAATTTAGTGAATAAAAACGAGATTAGCAAAAAAATCGAAATGCATCGTATAGATGTTTCCGAAAGTGGAGATATTTCAAATTCAAGGTTCAAAATTTGGGCAAGTGCGATAGAAATTTTTAAAAAAAATCTTTTTTTTGGTACATCTCCACGAAATTTAGTTTTATATGCTCAGGACGTTTTGCCCGATAGTTTTATTGCAAAAGAAAAATATCTTGCAGTACATAATTTATATTTAGGAATTTTTGTTTACACAGGAATACTCGGCGCTATATTTTTTTATTACTTTTTAACAAAAAAAGCTTTTAAAATATTAAATTTTTTGGTTGAATATATAAAAAAATGCAATTATATTAATATTAAAATTTTCGTTATAATCACTATTGCAATTTACGCTTGCTCCGAACCCGAAGTAATTTTCACTAATAATCCGGATACATTAATTTTATGGCTTATTTTAGGAGAATTTTAATAATTAATTTTTAGGCAAAATTAACAAAAAAATATTTGTTATTATATTTTTTTTATTATTTAGGGAGAAAATTCAAAAAACTGTTGATATTTATTTGTAAATATAATAAACTACTAACTGCGTAAAGGAGTAGTGTTAATTATGTGATTTGTATAAAATTAATAAATATGAAAGTGAATTTATGATAACTTATTACAAAAAGAACGGCAAAAAAGTAGCAAAACAAGAATATAACGAGACAAATTGTTGGGTCGATTGCGTATGCCCCGATATTTCTGAAGTTAAATATATTTCAAAAGAATTAAATATAGATTATGATTTCTTAAAATCAGCTATCGATGAAGAAGAAACGCCGCATATCGATGTCGAGGATGATGTCACTTTGATAGTTCTTGACACACCGGTTAAAGAAAATACTGATAAAAATTCTTCTTATTATACTACGCCTATAAGTATTTTTATAACTAAAAGTAATATATTAACTATTTCTTTGAAAAATAATGATATCTCAAATATTCTGAATAGCAAATTCATAAAAAACGCAGATATTAATAATAAATTAAATTTTGTATTAAACGTAATGTTATTTGTTTCCAGAAAATATTTGAAATATATTAATCAGATCACTAAAACCGGTGATATGATTGAGAATGTTTTACAAAAATCGATGAAAAACAAAGAACTCATGCAGCTGTTAGAAATCAAAAAATCTTTAGTATATTTTTCTTCTTCTCTTAAGAATATAAAAATTACGCTAGAAAAAATGACGCGAAGTAATTTCGTTAAAGTCCATGGCGAAGACCGTGAATTGCTCGATGATGTCTTGATTGAAATAAAACAGGCAATAGAAATGACTGATACTTATTTTAATATTATTAGCAGTACTATGGAAGCTTTTGCGTCTATAATATCTAATAATCTTAATATTGTGATGAAAATTTTAGCCTCTTTGACGTTAATAATCTCGATTCCTACGGTGGTTTCGGGCCTGTATGGCATGAATACTCCGAATTTGCCTATGATGCAGCATTGGTGGTTTCCATTAGTTATTTCTGGAGTGCTTATGTATTTTTCATATTTAATATTAAAATATAAAGATATGATATAATTATTAAAAAAATATTAAAAAGAAGGTATTCTTTATATATGGAATTTAAATGCGAAAAGACTGTTTTACTCGAGGCTGTTTCCCATGTTCAGCGTTCTGTATTGGCGCGTTCAAATATACAAGCACTTGAAGGAATACATGTGTCCGTGAAGGAAAATTATGTTGAATTCGAAAGTTATAATCTTGAATTTGGCGTTAAGACTCAAATACCAGTTTTTGATGCCGAGGTTGGAGAAATAATTATTCCTGCGAGAATTTTTTTTGATATTTGTAAAAAATTGCCTAGTGAAATTGTTGAAATTTTTTCTGAAAAGCTTGAAATAAATATTAAATGCGCTGGTTGTGATTATAATATTATAGGTTTAGATTCGTCAGATTTCCCAAAATTACCTGTTATTAATAATGAAAATTGTATAGAATTCCCAAAAAATATTATAACAAGTCTTATAAAACAAACTATTTTTGCTGTAGGAACGGATGAAAATCATCCAATTCATACTGGCGTCTTGATAGAAACTCGAAATAAAATTGTTACTTTTGTTGCTATTGATGGCTTTCGAATGGCGCTTAGACGTGAGTTTGTAGAAATTGAAAATGAGCTAAAAATCGTAGTTCCTGGCAAAACGCTGGCAGAAATTTTGAAATTAATTCCCAATGACGAAATGAATATTAAAATTTTTTTAAGCGAACGTTATGTATTTTTTGTTATTAATAAATATACTATCGTTTCTAGATTGTTGGAGGGTGAATTTATAGATTATAACGCGGCCATCCCAGACGAGTTTACTATGCAGGCAAGAATAAATACTAGGAAATTTATTGAAAGTGTTGAACGGGTCTCTTTGGTTATTAATGACAGATTAAAAAGCCCTGTGAAGACTATTTTTGGTGAAAATGTAGCAAAATTTTCATGTTGTACTATGTTGGGTAAATCTAGCGATGAGCTCGAAATTGTTACCGATGGCGAACCCGTTGAAATAGCTTTTAATGATAAATTTATTGTAGATGCACTAAAAAATGCGGATACAGATGAAGTTTTTATGCAATTTACCACCTCACTTAGACCGATTAAAATTGTTCCAACTGAAGGAGATGCTTTTTTATTTTTAGTTTTACCTGTTAGGATTAGGCAATCTGATTAAAATTAAATGATTTGAGTATTGTTTTTTTTGGAAAAAAGTATAGACTAATCTCACATGTGGGAATTTATTTAATTATGTTTGTATTAAATTTGTTTTTTATATGAATTTTTTGTAAATGAATTTTTGTTGGTTTGTAATTAAGTTTTAAATTTGATATTAATTTTAAAAACTTAACTGGAATTAAAAAAAAATGTATCTTACGATTAAATTCGATCGATTTATTGTTGACTTTTGTAATTAAAAAGCATAAACTCTTCAATGTTTAGTTATAATTGTTTTTTTGAGTTCGAGAAATTCTCTGGGGGGGATGAAATGTCGAAAAATGAATTAATTAAAAGAGATTTTGAAGATGGATTAAGCAAAATTAACACAAATAATAAAATAACTGTTAAAAGTAATGGTAATTCAACAGAACTTGCCAAAAAAAAGGATGGGAATATTATTAGCACTAATGAGACCAAAGCATATATAGAAACTCCAGAAGGCAACTCGCCGAATATAGAGATTTCCGAGATTATTGTGAATTCTAAAGATAAACGGACCGGAGGGACAATCGGCGGGAAACTGCTGAATTTGCATATTGAAAATGATAAAAAACAATTTGATGTAGTTATGCGCAATTTCAAAAAAAATTCATATGGCATTACGTCTGAGTTGCGTAAACGAGAGGCATATGTTAAGCCTTCAGTTAAAAGAAAATTAAAATCACAGGAGGCCAGAAAACGCGAAGCTAAATTTAGACGGAAAAACTATGGTAGCAAATAGGAGAGTGTGTAATATTATGAGCATTAAAGTTAAAGTGGAACGCGAACGTGAGCGTTCACAGTTGGCTCAGGAACAAACGGTGGTGGCTTCTTTAGATTCAAGAAAAGATATTATGATAAGTAGAACTTTGAGCTGTGTTTATAATTCTTTGAAAACTAGGGGGTATGATGCCGTTAATCAGATAACTGGTTATTTGATTTCAGAAGATCCTACTTATATTACCGCTTTTGAGGGTGCTAGAAATAAAATTACAAGACTTGAACGAAATGAAATTGTGAAAAGTTTGGTGCGGAGGTTCGTTAGAGAAGATATAAAAAAGTAATTTATTTGTTAGATTTGAATAAAAATTTGTTTTTAAATAATTTATGTTTTGTTAAATATGTTCAAATTTTTGAGTATTAAAAATTGCAGGTTTATTATTATAAAAGTTGTTGAATTTAAATAGAATTTAAAGATTTATTATTGAAAGTTTGTGCAAATAATGGAATTTAAAATACTAAAAACAGAAGGATTTATTCGCAGGGCAAGATTAGAATTCCAAAATGGGGCGGTTGAATTGCCTGCATTTATGAATGTGGCTACTGCAGGTGCGATTAAAGGCGGATTGTCATCGTATGATTTGTCAAATTTAGGTTGTCAAGTAATGTTATGTAATGCATATCATTTGGCGTTGCGTCCTGAAGATAAAATTATCAAATTATTAGGAGGAATTCATAAATTTACAGGTTGGAACGGTCCTATTTTGACTGATAGTGGCGGATTTCAGGTTTTTTCGCTTAGTATTCCTGAACAAATTTCTGAGTCTGGTGTTTGGTTTAAGTCGCATCTAGATGGTCGCAAAATATTTATGGGTCCTGAGGAAAGTGTTGAAATCCAATATAATTTGGGCTCCGATATTGTTATGGCATTTGATGAATGTATTAAAAACCCAGCGCAAAAAGAATATGTGAAAATATCATGCGATCGAACTACAAGATGGCTTATTAGATGTAAGCAAAAATATGAACAGTTGCATCGGAATGTGCCAAAAACGCAGGTTCTTTTTGGGATAAATCAGGGTAGTACTTATTTTGATTTGCGTATAGAACATATGAAATATATTGTCGATTTGAATCTAGATGGCTATGCTATAGGTGGCTTAGCTGTTGGCGAAACTGCACAAGAAATGTATGAAGTTATAGAAAAAATTATGCCTTTTGCACCAGAAAATAAACCGAGATATTTGATGGGTGTCGGGACTCCTGCAAATATTTTGGAATGCGTTAGACGTGGTGTGGATTTGTTTGATTGCGTAATGCCAAGTCGGAATGCAAGGCATGGGCATATTTTTACTTCAAATGGAATTTTAAATATTATGAATTTAAAGTATAAATTAGACGATTCGCCGTTAGATGCTAATTGCAAGTGTTGTGTTTGTAAATTTTATTCTCGCGCGTATTTAAGACATTTGTTTAAATCTAAAGAAATTTTGGGTCTTCGTTTAGCAGTTATGCACAATTTGTATTTTTATAATAATTTGATGGCGCAAATTAGAATTTCTATTGAGAATTCTTGCTTCGATGAGTTTTATAAAAATAATATCGAAGTTTTATCTAAAAAAATAAGTTGATTTTTTTTTATTTTAATATATAATTTAATATGTGAATTAGAGGTTTTGAATTTTATGGGGAAATTGTATTTTTATTATGGTACTATGGGTGCAAGTAAATCGGCTGAGGTAATTTTAAAATATGATTATTTCAATCGGTTAGGAAAAAAAGTCATGTTATGCAAAGCATTAATTGATGATAAAATTTGTCCTGATAAATATGTGACAATCGAATCGCGTTCAGGCTTAAAAAATACTCAGGTTATTCCTATAGGTTTTACCGGAGAATTGCCAAATTTTGATAATTATGATATATTAATTATAGATGAATGTCAATTTTTGTCGGAAAATTCAGTTAAAAATTTAAGAAATATAACAAATTGCACAAAAACATTGATATTTTGTTACGGATTACGTACAAATTTTAGGGCTGACTTATGGGAAGGTTCTAAATTTTTATTTGCTTTGGCTGATACTATCAGGGAAATCACAGCCATGTGCGCAAGATGTTGTAATAAATCAGCAGTAAATGCAAGGCTTGTTCATGGGAAAGTCACAATTTCAGGGGAGCTCATACAGCATGATACTAGACACGGCGGTAATACTACGTATCAAGCTCTTTGTTTTAACTGCTGGTCGACTCTTGCGGAATATTAAATTATATTAAATTAAATTAATTTCTTAAGACAGGCCAGCTATTAAATTATTGCCATAAATATTTTCATTAATTATATTTTTCTCGTTAGTTACCTGTGCGAGAGCACCGTTAATTGCGGATATAATTAAATCTTGTAGCATGTCGATTTCGTTTTTATCTAAAACTTCTGGTTTAATTAATATTGAATTTACTATCATTTTGCCATTTACTATAACTTTGACAGCGCCTCCGCCAGAACTGTACTCGAATTCTTTTGATTCAAGTTCTGCAATCTTGATTTCCATTTCTTTTTGGATTTTTTGTGCTTGCTTTGCTATTTCGCCAAAATTCCCAGAATTAATCTGGTTTTTGGATGAAGGTAATCTTACTTTCATATTTTTCTCCTTAAATTATCTCGGTTTTTAAACCGGATTTTTGTGCATCTTTTATAAAATCATCTAGTAAATTATTATTTAAATTTTCTAATATTTTTATTGTATAATTTTTGTTGGTAATTTTTGATAAAATTTCGGATATTTTCTTGGAATTTTTGGTTAATATACCAGCATCGAAACTTGTGCTTGCTTCAATAAATATTGTATTGTTTTTAATGAATTTATTGGAATTTTCTAAAATAGTTGATGCGCTTTTTGAAATTTCATCTAATTTTTTGATGACTTCTGGCCATGAATTTAAATCATTATTTTTATTATTTACAATATGTTCGGTATTTAATTCATTATTTTTATTATTTTTATTATTTTTATTATTTTTATTATTTTTATTATTTTCGGTATTTATAATATTATTTTGAGATTGTTGAGTATTAACAGTTTTTTTGGGAATAATGTTATTTTCAGTACAAATAGTACAAATTTTAATTATGGCAAGTTCTAGCTCATGTTTTGGGCTATTGGACTTATTCATCTGAATATAGCAATTTTTTAATATATCAAAATATTCAAGAGTCTGGGTTAACTCAAGTGATTTCGAAATTTTTATTATATTTTCGTTATTATATATATTCGAGTCATTAGTTTTATTGATAGCTTGAAATCGGTAAATTTCTCTGAAATATCCCAATAATTCTTCGCATAATTTTGTGATATTTTTGGAATTTTTGTAAATATTATCGAGAATTTCTAAAGATTCTATCGTATTTTTGTTTATTATTGACATACTCAAACGCTCGACCAGACTGAAATCTGATAATCCGGAAATTAAATTAACTTTTTTAATATCTATTTTTTCGTTTTTTTCAACACTGCATTGTTCAAGTAAAGAAAGAGAATCCCGAAGCGAACCGTCTGATAATTTTGAAATTAATTCTAAAGCTTCATCGGTAACTTCAAAATTTTCCTGTGTTGATATGAATTTTAATTTTGAAATTAAATCTGGAACCGAAATTTTATTAAAATTCAAAATTTGGCATCGCGAAACTATAGTTTTAGGTATTTTATGAAATTCTGTCGTAGCTAAAATAAAAATTACATTTTCGACGGGTTCTTCAAGAGTTTTTAACAAAGCATTGAATGCTCCAGATGACAACATGTGGAACTCATCTATTATATATACTTTGTATTTGACTACTGAGGCAACGTAACCAGACTCTTCTCTGATTGATCTGATATTTTCTACGCCATTATTACTAGCAGCATCTATTTCTGATATGTCAAGAATTTTCGCGTTTTCAATATCAACACAAATTCGACAAACTAGACATGGGCTCCCATTTTGTGGGGAAATGCAATTCACAGCTTTCGCGAATATTTTAGCACACGAAGTTTTTCCTGTACCTCGCGAACCAGTGAACATGTATGCATGCGAAATTTTCTTATGAATTATCTCGTTCTTCAACGTGCTTGTAATGTGATTTTGACCTACGATGTCTTCGAAAGTTTTAGGTCGCCATTTTCTGTATAAGACTTTGTGCAACACTTCCACCTTACTAAAATTATATTAATATATTTTAACGTGCCGCCTTAAAAACACCCGATAACATACACTTAATGCTGCTCAGTTTCCTGCCTGACATGATTCATGGTGTACCGTCGTCCGTCAGGTGGCACGCAAAAATATACTAAACATCCGATATTTGAGATAGTTTAGCATGTTTTTAAAAAATGTAAATATTTTTTTTATATTAAATTTATGTAAATTTTTTTGTTCGTAAAAAATATAAATTTTATACCAAATACTGTTGACTAATTTAAAAATATATATATTATTAAACTTATCATGAAGTGAAATTAATTTATTAAAATTTAAAGGTCGTGATATCTACAAAAATATTGTAAAAGTAAATAAGTTTGTTAAGATTCAAACATATTTTCCGAATTTTCAAAAATATTAAAAATCAGCTGTTCTCGTTTTGAATCTACTGATTCTCACGTGAGATTCCTGGCTTATAATTAACAAGATTTGGTGTATATATAATTTAAAATACTGTAATACATGTTATATAAAAACATGATTTCGAGGTAAATTTGTTATGTAAAAAATCAACCCAAAAATATTCATGAAAATATTGATTAAGGGCCGATTCTTTTAAAAGTATTTAGATTAACATCCACATTTGACGAATTCTGTTTTCGGGCAACATCCACAGTTACATTTGTTTTTGCATTTACATTTGCATTTAGGTTCACAGTGGTCTTCACAGCATTTTTTTTCGCATGAGTCTTTGGATGTACATGAGTTTAATAAGCTTGCATCTAAATTTTTGGGAGGGAAAAATTCGCTCGTTGGGAACTCGATTTTGCTGAATAATTCGCATGGATTATCGCTTGATGCACGACACTCTTTTTCTGGTAAACAGAAATCAAGCGATGGTACTAGCATTTGAACGTTGCGCTCTATTTGCACGATAGTAAATAACCCAAGTGTTACGCTTACTGATTTGGTGATATTTCCACATACAAAATTTCCGCCAAATCTTCTGCAAATGGATTCTGGTATTTTGTAATTTAAGCCATCACAATAGTGCTCTGTAACTTCACATATTTTGGCCGAAAGCCCGATAGGATTCGCTACTTGACATGTTGCTCTTGGTAGATTTTTTCCTGGTAAATTCTGAACATCAGGACTGTTGCATGAAAAATCAGAGCTGTAAACTTTAACACTGCCTTCGCTTCCGTATAATATTACTTTTTTGTTAAATGAACAAAACCCGGAAACTGTAGATGCTGCGCCACCTATAGTAGTATAAACGTCAAGAATAACTTCAAAAAAGAATGTCAAATCTATTGAATAAAATCCTTTTTGAAATGGAAGTGGCTCGATGTCAAGCGCAGTGTTAATAACGCTTACACATTTTAATTTTACGTTTCTGGCGTCTTCTATCAAATGCTGGACCGATTCGATAAAATAACACCGTGTGTTTTCGATACAATCTTTATCTGCACATGAGTCATATACACGATACGCATCAATACAGACGGCTTCTCTAAAATTATTATTTAAAAACATACCTTCAGGACTGCGAAATGGATTTAAATTTTCAGACATAAAAAATAAACTCCTCATAAGATATTGGAATTCCAGACTTAGATATAACATGATATACAAATTTTGCTAAGTCTAAAATTATATTATGGGGAATTTATACAAAACGTGAAAAATATTTATATCAAAAAAATATATTAAAAATTAAAAACAAAGAATTTTGTTTAAAATGATATGTAAAATTTTGATTTTTATATATTTTTGTTATAAATAAATATAAATAATAAAATTTTTTGTATATTTTAAACAAAATTAATTTTTCAAAAACTTAAATTATCTAACACATGTTTCAATATTTACAAAATTAGTTTCTATTATTTTTGTACAATTTTCCGGAGAATAAGTAAACTTTTCTATATGATCTCCATCAAAAAAATACTTAGTTGGTTCAGGATCTTTAATTTCATTAAATGCCTCGATTATAACTAGTTTTATTTTCATTTTATTTTTAATTATATTTTTAATATGAACACTAGCTTGTTGGCCCTCTTGCATGTGAGATTTGTATTCTGCAAGACCCGCTAAATTAGGGGTTAATTCTATGAAAATTCCATAATCTTCAATAGAACGCACTATACCCGGCACAGTTTCGCCTATATTAAAAAGCGAAACATTTTCTTCCCAGGTCCCGAGCAATTCTTTATGCGTAAGATTAATTCTATCACCTATCAAAGATTTTACAATTACTTTTATATTTTCGCCTATTTTAAATCTTTCATTTGGATGAGAAATCCTAGAAACCGATATAGAATCTATCGGCAAAAATGATATAATTCCGCAGCCGATATCAGCGAATACCCCAAAATTTTCCATATGAGTAACCCTAGCTGGAATGACGTCCCCAGGTATTAAATTTGAAATTTTATTTTCAATACACAACTCCTGAGCATATTTCCGAGATAATATAGCTTTAACGTCATTTCCATCATCTTTAAAACCCATGACCATAAAACACACTGGTTTATTTACTTTTGATATAATAGCAATATCGCGTGTTGTGCCTTCTTTTATGCCGACAGCACCCTCTTCCCGAGGAATTATTCCTTTCATACAATGCAAATCAACCAATAAATTATGTTCACTATCACAGACAATTGCGCGAGCTTCCAATATTTTTCTCTTATCGCGAGCTTCGAGAAGTGTATGATATGACAAAAAAGAATTTCTGTTTTCTTGATTATTTATTAAATGACCTTCTGGAAAAAAAACGTTCACTCAAGACCCCCCAAAGGATATCATAATAATTATCATCTAAGAAATCATATGTAAACACAGCTTGGATTTATGCTTATTTTATATTTTTATTATAAACAACTAAAAAAATAAATATTTTAAATATTTTTTATGGAATTGGTCGAAAATTCTAAAAATTTAATAAACAATTATATTATATTAATATAATTTTTTATGTCAAGAGTTTTTATGAGAAAATTTAATTTAAATAATTCTAGAGTCTGTCTAAATTTTTTTAAAAACAATAAAAATTAATGCGAATATAAGAAATCTTTCCAGACTTCCGTCCGGTGCACAAAATTTATTTATAATATTATTTTAGCATATACAAATTTTTTTAACAATACTTTGAGCACAAATTAAATTTAAATTTCAATTTTATTATATTTTTATGAGGCAATATATTTTTTTAGACATCTAACCGCACAGACGAGCGTTCTCATAAAGATTAACACAGCGGTTAGTTCCGGCATAGAGCAACCAGCAAAAAAAGAGTTTATTGCCGGCGTTATTATTTAAATAAATACATATACTCAATAAAAATATTAAATTAAATATAAAAAAATTGTGAATTATAAACAAAATTTTTAATTATTTTGATTATTTTTTGTCCAATAGTCCACTATTCCACCAAATATAGAAGCAGCAACTTTCATTTGGTAGTCATTGGTTATTAATTTTTGAGCTTCTTGTTTGTTAGATAAAAATCCGCATTCTACGGTGATAGCTGGTATTTTGGAATTGTTAAGTAAAAATATTTTTGAAGTCGCTGGTTTGATCTCACGCTTATTCTCGGGTTGAATTTTAGATATTATATTATTTCTCACATGCTCTGCGAAGACTTCGCTATTTGGATTATTTGTTGAAAAAAATATTTGCGTGCCAAAATATTTCTCGTCTGGGAATTTATTTTGGTGAATACTTACAAAACAAGTATTACTATCGGAATACTGATTGATTAATTCTAGCCTATTTCTGAGATCGGAACGCTTTTTTTGCCTTAAACTTTTAGACTCTGGATCATAAATAGCCTTGTCTTTTTCGCGTGTTAAAATTACCTGGCAGCCACTTATACGTAAAAGATCACGTAGCTTCAAAGTGATAGCCAAATTTATATTTTTTTCTATTATAGGTTCGCCGCCATCATGTGTAGTCACCGCGCCGCCATCCTCGCCGCCATGACCAGCATCTATTATAATTAAAGGGATTTTTTTGTCAACAATTTTTGTAGTATTATTTAGCGTCATTATTTTAGTAATTCCGACCGCGCCGAGAGTAACTATTGAAATTATAAAAAAACAAATCAAAGTTAAATTCAAAAAAGCACGTTTATTAGTTGTTAATATTTTCATAAATTAAATCTACCTTATAAAAAGATTAAAATTACTTTAAAAATTTACTCAAAAAATTTTTCTGATGACGTTCTTTTGTCTGGTAAAAATTAACAAGAATCGTATCTTTCCCGATAACTTCTACATGTTCCCAACGAATTATTATGTCATCTTCCCTACCAAATATGCCAAAAAATTTGAGATGCCCATAAATAATTATCGCAACCAACCTAGCATTACACAAATCGACTTCCACGTCATTGACAAATCCGATACGCAATCCGTCGCGAACATTTATGACTTCTTTTTTTTTGAGGTCACTAATCCCGCATATCATAAGATCGCCTCTTAATTTAATATAAATTTAATTAAAATTTAATACAAATTTAATTTATTTTTTTTTATTTTGTAGTAAAATAATTAAAATTTCAGAAACTGCTCGAGTTTCGTGTCAAGGAGGAATATTAACTATTGGAGATTTAAAATTTTCGAACTTGCACACAGGTTTAAGCACAGCAGAAGTGCAAAAGCTAAAAGAATCAGGATTTTCGAACATAGATTCATCTCCGAAGCCGAAGCCGATTTCCGAAATTTTCAAAACAAATTTTTTTACATTATTCAACTTCATCAATTTAATATTAGCGATAATAGTATTATTCACAGGCTCGCTAAGAGATCTTATGTTCATGATCGTAGTAATATTCAATTCATTAATAAGCTTGTTTCAAGAATTCAGAGCACGATCAGCTACCGAAAAATTAAAATTAATATCTTCGAAGACGGCCGAAGTTGTGCGAGATTCACAAAAAAAAATTATTCCAGTCGAAGAAATTGTGCTAGGTGACATAATAATTTTTTCACGAGGCTCGCAAGTATCGGCAGACTGTGAAATTATTAACGACACTTGCGAAGTCGACGAATCGTTTTTAACCGGCGAGTCCGATGTGATCGAAAAAAAAGTAGGAGATATTTTACTTTCCGGAAGTTTCATCGTAAGCGGAACTGTAATTACAAAAGCGGTAAAAATCGGTAAAGACACGTATTCTGCAGAGATTTCCAAAAATTTAAAAAACATAAAATCCGCCAATTCCGAGCTCATGGCGGCTATAAATAAAATAATAAAACTAGTTTCGATTATTATAATACCGATTGGGATTCCGCTTTTTATCAATCAATTCAAAGCCAACGGATACAACTACGCGCCAGCTGCCCTTGGAACATGCGCCGCACTGATTGGCATGATCCCCGAGGGCTTAGCATTGCTGACAAGTTCGATATTAGCATTAGGCGCAACTCGGCTTGCACGCAAGAAAATACTAGCAAAAGACATATATTCTGTCGAAACTTTGGCAAGAATTGATACATTTTGCCTAGATAAAACCGGAACCATAACAGAAGGCACATTTGAATTATTAGGCATAATAAACATAAATAGTCTTGAAAACAATCTTGAATTGACCAAAATAGACAAAATAAATAAATTAAAAAATTCTGATAATAATTTGTATAATTTAGACAAAAAACTCATCGAAGCAATTAATATTTTGTCATATAATTCAAAAGACAATAACGAAACCATGAAAGCGCTCAAACAAGTTTTTACCACAGACAACACAAAACAACTGCCTCCCGACACGAGCTTATCGTTTTCGTCTTCAAGAAAGATTTCAGCAGTATATTTCAAGAACCAAGGTAGCTATATTATTGGATCTTTAGAATTTATTTTTGGTGAAAATAAACAAGAATATATTAAAAAAACATTAAAATTGCTCAATAAGTACGAAGATTACAGAATTTTAACAATCGCACACACTTCAGCGGAGATTACCAAAGATAAAATTCCAGAAGATACAAAAATTTTAGGATTTGTATTTTTAAAAGACAAAATCAGAGCAAATGCCGCAAAAACCATAAAATTTTTCGCCACCAACGACGTAGATATTAAAATAATTTCTGGCGACAGTGTTGAATCTGTTTCGAAAATCGCTCGAATCATAGGCCTCAAAAATAGCGAGCTTTCTATTGACACAAATGAACTAAAAACATTCTCAGACATATTAAAAAACTGTAAAAAATACACAATTTTCGCTCGTTCGACACCCGAAAAGAAGCGATTAATAATAAAAGCCTTAAAAATCAAAGGCCACCGAGTCGGCATGACCGGCGATGGTGTAAACGACGTTTTAGCATTAAAAGAAGCTGACTGCTCTGTAGCAATGGCCTCGGGCAGCGCCGCCGCCAGAGAAATTTCGCATTTAATTCTAATGGACTCCGATTTCACATCTATTCCGTTAGCAGTTGCAGAAGGTCGCCGAGCAATAAATAATATAAGTATATCATCAATTTTATTTCTTGCCAAGACCATGTATTCAATTTTTTTAGGCATATTAATGCTAATATTTGCCATACCGTACCCATTCAAACCGAGCCATATGACATTAATTAACACGTGTGCAGTAGGAATACCATCATTTTTGTTGTCATTTGAAAAAAACATCAAAAAAACGCACGAATCCATATTTTCAAATGTAATTAAAATTTCGCTTCCGGCTGCCATTTCCATTTGCATTAATATAATATTATGCTCTTTGACGCTAAAATGGTTCATGATCCCAAGAGGAATTTATTCTGGAATCGCAGTCGTAACAACCGGCTGTTTAAGCATGTTATTACTAAAAAAAATCTCAAGCCCCATGACCCTGTTCAGAAAATATATATATTACAGTGTAATAATTTTATTTATAATTTCAATATTATTTTTTAGTGAAAAATATCTTTTAATTCCCAATCCGTTACAATGGGGCATACAAAACATATTTATAAATATAATTTTGGCATTAATTTCATCTTTAATATACAAATTAATATCCTGATATATTTTTTTTTATGACTTTTATACCAATTATTTTATTATTAAGTAAGTTTTTTTGTTCATTTTCACCTATCAATTCACCGGGCGCAACTATAATAGTCCCCGGAGGACACTTACATGCGACTTCAGCACATATTCTTCCAGCAGAATTTTCTGTTACTACTGATTCGGATTCCAAAAACATAGCTTCTCTCAAATTTAAAATTACTTTAGGTAAATCAAGATAAATATCATGATTTTCTTTTGTATATTTTTCACAATAAACAAAATTAAATCTAATTTTTTTTAATAAAACTGCACATTCCAATCTTAACCAGTCTTTATATTTATTAAACGGAGAAGGAATCAAAACTACTTTTTTATTCAAAACAAATTCAGGCTCTATTTTATATTTATTAAAATATTTTAATATTTCTTGATCCGTAGTTTTATAATTACAAAAATCCAAGACAATCCGACCAGGGTCATTACAAAAGTTACATAAAATTTTGGAATTTTCAGCGCATTTTTTGATATATTTTACCATATTAAAAAAAATATTAAATTTTAATTTGCAATTAATTTCAAGCCAATTTATACAATTTTGTATAGAATTTATTATCAAAAATGAAGGACTTGTAGACCCAAATAATCCCATGCTAGTTTTTATTTCTTTAATTTCAATTTTTTTATTTACATGCAACCACGCACCTCCGGTTAAAACAGGAAGCGTCTTATGAGCAGAATCAGCACAGGCATCTGCGCCACAATCTAACGGATGCAAATTGGAATTTCTTGTGAATTTAAGATGAGACCCGTGTGAATTATCAACTAAAATTAAAATATTTTTATTTTTTTTATGTACAATATTACATATATTTTTTATATCTAAAATATTGCCATAATAATCCACGCTAGTTAAAAAAATCGCTTTTGCATTTGGATTTGTGTCAATCGCATGATTTATAGAGCTTAATATATTAATAATATTATAAGAAAATGCGATCCAAATTGGATGAATGCCTAATAAAATCATAGTATTAACAACAGATTTGTGCACATTGCGCAAAACGATTAACTCTCCAGATGTCTGAAAAAAAATTCTCAACATAGTTTGAATGCACAAAGTATTACCGCCAGTAGAAATAACCGAAATATTAGAATTATATAATCTAGATATTCGTGATTCCAGACTAGATATATATTCTTTGGGATCATATAAATCATCGGTTTCAGGCAATTCAGTAAGATCATATTTATTTATGATGCCTTTGTGACCCGGAACACAAAATAAAGATCTGTTTAATTTTAAATAAGAATCAATTTTTTTGTGCAAATCTACCTAAGCGCCTACTAATAATTTGCCAGAACGTATGCATTTTGCACAAGCCGTCGTGCGCTTTCTCTGGCCATTAATATACATATAAGCCTCTCGAACATTAGGCCGCCATGTACGCGTCGAACGTTTGTGCGAGTGCGAAACTTGAATTCCAAACCAAACTTTTTTACCACAAATTTTACAGATCATTATAAAAACAACTCCTAAAATACAAAATACTCAAATTTTAAATATATCTTTAATAGTTTTCACTATCCAAGAGCCTTGGCTAGAGCCAGACGACATGTCTGAAACAATACTTCCTCCAGAAATTTTGGAAATATTATCGTCGCTTAATTTCTTTTTTAATAATTTAGATTTGTTATTTTGTATATAATCGTCAAAAAAAATTCTATCTATTTCACATTTTAGGCTAGAAGTAACAAATTTGTATAATTCATCCATGTTTTTTTGTGACATGAATTCTTTTAATTTTTGTTCATCTTTAACTAATTCTTTAAAAAAAACATCAAGTTTTTGTTTATCTGCCTCAATTTTACTAAGCATTATCACCATCCCCCGATTTGTAATTAATCACTCATGTTTTCACATCAGTGGGTTTTCCTTCGGATTTACTATTTTCGCCTATGCTTTTTATAGTATTTTTGAGTTTAATACCTAAAGTATGCCCTAAATTAAACATAAGACTTGATCCAGAATATACTTCGTTTAAAAAATTAATATTAAACTCAAGATTTGGCGATTTGGATTTAGATTTTCCTCCGAAAACTTTTTCGGTTTGTGTATCATTGATTTTTTTGCTGGAATTTATTAGAATTCGATCAAGACATATTTTATAAATATCTTCATCAAGATTCTCAATGTGCCTGCGAGCAAAATTGTAGGAATCTTTTAAATTTTTGTTTTCTGAAAATTCCGCCGACAGTCTGTCGTTAGTGGATATTTTTTGAAAAAAATTCAAAACTTCCTTGATTTTGTTTTTATTTATTTCAGAATTTAAATCTAAAGTAATTTCGCATCACCTCGACATAAAATCAATGTAAATGGATTTTAGCACAATAGAAAAACATGTCAATAAAAATTGCATATTTTTTAAATTAAAAATATTTTAAAAAATATTTGTATAAAATATGTATTTATATGATAAAAATAAGCCGATTATTTTATTATTTTAGTCTAAATTGACTGTATTATTTGGCTCTCTGGCCCATAAAAATGAGGCTAAATATATGCTTAATAATAATAAAGAAAAATTAAATCTGGAATTAATAAGTAAATAAAACCCTGTGATTGCGAGTGGGATCAGAAATATTGTGGAAATGAAAAATGCGATGTTTTCTGCTCTTGAATAACGAAACTTTTTTTTGAGTAATATTAACAAAATTTGTCCGCCATCAAGAGAAGAAATGGGCAATATATTCAAAAATCCTAGTATTATATTTTGGATTATAAAATAATTTAAAAATTCGGATTTTATAGGCAAATTGCATAAAAAACAAAAAAATGCCACTAAAAAATTAGCTAAAACTCCTCCTAAAAGAGCAAAAATATAATTTTTGGAATCATATATTTGGCCGTCTTTTGTTATTATGTCTATATTGAATGCTTCAATTTTTATTTTTTTTATTTTTTTTATTTTTTTTATTTTGCCCGGATTTTGCCCTTCCGGGAAATTGAAAATAATGATTAAATGGCCTAATTCGTGGACTAAAGATGCTAAAATTGCTAGCAAAATTGTTTCGAATGACCCGGAGACAAGTAGTAATGCGATCGATGCTACAAAATAAAAACTTATAAATATTTTGATCCCAAAAAAATTAAATTCCATTTAAATTCCTAGTTTTATGTTGATTTTTATATTGTTTTTGTTGATTTTGACGTTTTTTTTATTTTCGAGGGTTTTTTTATTTACTTTCAAAAACATGTGTGTTATTCTTTGACACCAGGTGACTGAGTACTGTCTTTAGTTTCAGGAACCTGTGTTCCGTCATGAAGTATTTTGTAGTTTTCTTTTATTATTAATTGGGATATTTGAACAATTTTAAAGCCTTGTTCGTGAATTTTTGGTATAATTAGCTTAATTGCTTCCACAGTGTGCTTCCCGCCGTTATGAAATAAAATTATGCTTCCTGGCTTAATTTTAGAAGTGATTTTTCTGGACATTTCTGTAGCGGATCTATCTTTCCAATCTAGGCTGTCGATGCTCCATTGGATGCAGTGCATCTTTTTGTTATTTAAAAATTCGATGAGTTCGTTGTTGTATGCTCCAAAAGGAGGCCTAAAAAGTGTGGGCTCTTTGCCGGTTATTTCTTTTATTTTTGAGTTACATTGCTGGATTTGTGTTGCCATTTCTTCAGCGCTTATTTTGGTCATATTCGGATGCGTGTTTGAATGGTTTTCTACGTCGTGACCCTGGGCATTTATGTTTTTGACGTCTTCTGGATATTTTTTAACCCAATCTCCTACTAGGAAAAATGTTGCTTTTATATTAAAATCTTTTAAAACTTCAAGAATTTTTGGTGTATGTTCGTTGCCCCAAGCTGCGTCAAATGAAATACTAACTAGTTTTTCTTCTTTTTTTACGCTGTATATCGGTAATTTTTTATTGGTATTTGTGATACTTTTAGTTAGGTTTACTCCGATGAGAATAGAAATGCAAGCAGTAAATATTAGGCTTGAGATTAAAATAATGCGTTTTTTAGTAATAATAAGAAAATTCATATTTATCCTCGATTTATTAAATATTTTTAAAAATTTAAATATATTAATAAATATAAAAAATGAATTTATATTATTCTAAAATTTCTAAAAATTTGATTTTATAATGGAAAAGTCACGCGGATATTTATTGGGGGTTTTGTGTACTTTTTTTATGAATATTAAAATTCTTTCGGCCTTGCTTTCGGGTAGTATGAATTGTTCGATTTTCATAATTTCTCCGCCTAGTTTTTTTATATTTTGTGATTTTTGTATCTCGGATTGGAAGTTTTTGCTTTTGTATGTTATGAGTAGTCCTCCGATTTTGACAAATGGTAAGCATAGTTCTAGTAAAATTTTGAGGGGCGCTACTGCTCGGGACACGCAAAAGTCAAAAGATTCTCTGTAGGTGTTTATTCTGGAGGCTGATTCTGCTCTTTTGTTTATTATGTTGTTAGGAAAATTATTTTTGGTGTTATTGAATATTTGTTCAGGGTTAATATCAAAGTTTGATGCATCGGGATTGTTTATTTTGTCTAAAATTAGATTTAAAAAACAACATTTTTTGCGAGAACTTTCTAATAAATATAGCTGTAAATCGGGATTATAAATATATAACGGGATGCCGGGAAATCCTGCTCCTGAGCCGATGTCTATTAATTTGGGTCTAAATTTAAAATCATGAAAATTTAGTGTTTTTGTAATTAAAAGACTATCTAGAAAGTGTTTTTCGTAAATAAGATTGGTTTCAGTTATGGATGTGAGATTTAAAAAATTATTGAATTTTTTTATTAGTTTTGCATAAATAAAAAATTTTTCGAGTTGAAAATTTGTTAGATTTATATTATTTTTTTGGAATATTTTTTCAAAAATTAAAAATTCCTCCTGTCTGATTATAGTTGAAATCTGAGTTTTTTTGTTAATTTTACTCGGAATTAATTGTGTCAGAAAAAAATATATTTGTGAATATGATATTTTTAATTTTTTAAAGAAAAAATTAATTTACATATTGAAAAAAATAATGATTTATTATATATATAACTTGTGTTTATTTTATTGAATATGTGTGTAGTGATTTTAATTTTGATTTAGGTAAGTTTTATGAAATTATTTTTGATAAAAAAAAAAGTGGAAAATTTAAGGAATTTTTGATTGTAATTATAGTGATTGCGGTGTGCTATTTTTTTATTAAGCAACAAGTGAAAATTAAAAAAAAAGAAAACATGGTGAATGTTATAGTGGAAACTATCGAAATCGAAAAAGGTAGTTCGGAATTGATTTCAGAATGAGATTTGGTTATTGATTTTTATTGTATGTTTTATAATAAATATGTGGATGAATACTTGGGTTTTATAGTGCGGTTTGTATTGGGTTTTTGTATAATTTTTGTAAAGGAGTAATATATGGGAAATATAAATAAAAATGAATTCGAAAGTGGAGCCGTGACTAAAAATGACGTTGTTAGTTTTGCTCAAAAAAAATATGAAAATGAATTAAAAATTGGCGATATTGTCGATGGAACGGTTAGTGCTATTAAAAGTTTTGGCGCTTTTGTTGATTTGCCTGTAGGAAAATCCGGGTTGGTTCATATTTCGGAAGTTGCTCAGTGTTTTGTTAAAGATATTAATGAGTTTTTGATATCTGGTCAAAATGTTACTGTGAAGGTTTTAAATATAACTCAGGATGGTAAGATTGCATTGTCGATTCGGCAGGCTAATCCTGAAAATTCCGAGCATAGAGAGTTTGATAAAAATGCAGGTTTTAATAAATTTTCAAAAGTCTCTGGTGGGAATTTGGCTCAAAGTTTGCAGCCTAAAAAAGATATAATTAATAATAATATTTTGGATGGTAAATCTAAAATGAATACAATGTTTCCTAATGTTACACGGTTGAATAATTCAGGGTTGTCGAGAGATGCTCAGAATTGTAGTTTTGTGCAAAATTCACAAAAATTTGATTCTAGATTTGAAAATATGATGAATAATTTTAAGAAAAATAGCGATGATAGGCTTACTCAGCTGAATGAACGAAATGATCGTAAAGGTAGACGGTGATTTTTTGTGTGTATATATGTGTGTTATATAGTATTTATGATATTTATGATATCTCAAAGAAACGTGCATGAAAATTTTGGTTTGTGAATAAAATATGTTAATATTAAATTTTTAAAATTTAGTTTATTTAGGAGTGTTTATTTGGTGAGAAAGAATATAATTTTTAAAGGCTCAGGGGTAGCGTTGGTTACTCCTATGAATCTTGATGAGTCAATTAATTATGATTGTTTGGAAAAATTAGTAGAATTTAATATATTAAATAATACTCAGGCGTTGGTGATTTGTGCGACAACTGGCGAGGGTCCAGTACTTAGTTTTGATGAACGTAAAGAAATAATTGAATTTGTGGTAAATAAAACAAATGGGAGAATTCCTGTAATTGTGGGCACCGGTAGTTTGGATACAAAACATGCAGTGAAATTGTCGTTGCAGGCGCAGGAGCTCGGGGCGAATGGGTTGCTTATTGTGACGCCGTATTATAATAAAACGTCGCAAAGAGGCATAATAGAATATTATAAATATATTTCGGATCGCGTGAATTTGCCGATAATAATATATAATAATCCGACAAGAACTGGGCTTAATATATTGCCGGAAACGTATTTGGAGCTTTCGAAACTTGAAAATATCGTAGCTACAAAAGAGGCTAATGGCGATGTTTCTAGTGCTATAAAAACTAAGGCTTTATGCAGAGATAATTTGAATATATATACAGGAAATGATGACCAAATGTTGCCATTGCTTTCGATCGGGGGCATAGGAGGTATTTCAGCATTTGCTAATATATGTCCTAAAGAAATGCAAGATTTATACGAATTTTATGTTTCAAATAATACTCAAAAAGCTCTTGATTTATTATTTAAATATAATAAATTAATACATGCGTTATTTTCGATAGTAAATCCTATTCCAGTAAAAACAGCACTTAATATGATGGGCTTTGAATGCGGCTCGTGTCGTATGCCTCTTGTGGAGATGCCGGAAAATTTGAAACTTGAACTAAAACAGGAGCTTATTGAAAAAAATATAATTAATAATTAAATATAAATTAAATTATAAATTAGAATTTGGAGATATAAAATGGAAAAATGTAATATAATAATTTGTGGCTGTTTCGGTAATATGGGCACTGCACTTAGAAATATAGCAAATGAATTCACAAATGAGATTATAGTTACTGGCGGCATAGATAAAAATTGTGATAATCTTGATGTTAATTTCCCAGTATTTAAGACTCCTGATGATATAGATGTCCCGTGTGATGTTATAATAGATTTTTCCAGTGTCGAGGCTTTAAATAATCTTGTGGAATATACACAAAAAAATTATAAAAAATTGGTGCTTTGTGTCACGGGTTACCAAAAGGAGCATATAAAATTAATAAAAGAAGTTTCAGAGCATGTTCCTGTAATTAAATCTAGTAATACTTCGTTGGTAGTGAATTTATTAATAGAATTTGCAAAGAAAGCCAAAAATTTATTAAACGAGAATTTTGATATTGAAATATTAGAAAAGCATCATAGAAATAAAGCCGATGCTCCTAGTGGCACGGCTCTTATGATGGCAGATGCGATTTCTAATCAGGATACAAAATATAATTTTGGAAGAAATCCTGAAACAGGTGTTCGAAAAACAAACGAGATTGGTATTCATTCGTTAAGAGGCGGCGATATTTGTGGCGAACATGAAATTATATTTCTAGGCCCAGGTGAGGTATTATCTATGCGGCATATGTCTTCGTCACGGAATGTATTTGCCAGAGGCGCGTATACAGCTGCGTTATTTATAAATAATAAAAATATACCCGGAATATATAGCATGAAAGACGTTTTAGGCTTATAATTTTTTTTATTAAATTATATGTTATACGTGAAATAGTGTGATTTATATAAATATTATTAAAATTTGGAGAATATAAAAATTGCAAGAAATTATTAAAATATAATAAAAATTTAAGAATATATTATTTTTTTTGTGTAAAACAGAGAATTTTTTAATTTGATCAAAAATTATCTTTACTTTTTTACTTGAATATTGTAAATTACTGTTAGTAATATATGTATATATTATTAGGAGGTAGATTTTAGATATTGACATAAATAATTTTTCTGGCAGAATATCAAATTAGTAAAGACACATAAAATATAACATAAAATGAAGGAAGGTGGCTTGAATGGCAAACAATATTAGCAAAAGTGATTTATTGAATTTTTTCGGATCATCAGAGGAAGAACTTGCAGAAATTCAGTTGGTTCTCGATTGGATCGGGGCTCACGCTGAGTATAAATCTGAGTTTGAATCTGCGAGTGCAGGCGAATTATATACTTTGTTCACGGATGCTCAGAAGCAAGTTCATTCAGAGAACCCGGAATTCCCTGAACTACACATAGGCGAAGAAATATTCGCGAATTTTGTGATAAAATCAAGTGAGGTAACTGGAAATATGAGCAAGCTATCAGAAGAATCTTTAAAAGTAAGCGGCGGAGCAAGCCCGCAAGATAAGAAATTTACACGGTTATTATCAGCATCGTTAGCTGCACTTACTATCGGTGGCCTGCCGGGTGTCGGTAATATAATAGCATCGGCGGCCCCCACAAAACCAGCGGCTACACAAAGCCCGAAACGTTTGGTGAAGCCAGTCTTAGATGTAAAAGCTCCTGGCGGCGGGGCGCAAGCACACAAACCAGGCTCGGATGCAAAGCCAAGCTCCCTAGAGCCCAGGCAGAATCCGGCTGGGTCGAAAGATTTGCAAGATCAAAACAAAGCCAAGCAAATGCAAATAATAAACCAAATTAAGCCACTCGTAAGCCCCACAGCGAAAAAATCAACAGGTATGAGTGCTCTTGGGCTTGCTGCGGCCCTAGGTGGCGCAGCTCTTGGCCTCGCCGCAGTAGCTGGCGGAATAACAGCTGCCGTTGTTAAAAAAACGCCGGACTTTATATTTAGGCATTCCGCCAAAAGTTTAGATAAATTGGTGGATGAATATAATAAAGAGAAAGACACGGACAAGAAACATGCGATACTTGCCGCTAATGGCAAGACGGTTGCTAGTTTCCTGGCCGAGGTGCAAACAAAAGGCGATGACTTCCAAGGGACAAAGGATCTAAAAACGAACATAGCAGCTAAAAAAGATGCATATGCAGAATTCGCAGCTGGATTTAAGGACCTAGAAGCATACGGGAAAGATGTTAAAATCTCACCCTTCGCGCGTATTCGTGAAAATATCCCAGAGACAGGCCCACGCGAGAAGGCTTACAATTTTTTGCAGGCCTTGATTGACGCCGCAACACCAGTAAAGGCGATAGAAAAGCTTGCCGAGGCAGAAGGGACGGTCGCGGAAAGAAAGCAGAGAAGAGTCGCTTTGTTGGCCAAAACAGGAACTGAATTAGCAGACCTCGAAAACCTGGATGAATTCTTGAAGAATTCACCAAGCGAGGCTGGTGAGGAAGCCGACTCATTACAAGCCATTGGGTCATATTTTGCCAAGATAAAATCCGCAATAAAAGACCAACATATTGAAAAACTCCAAGCATGGGCCCGAAGGGACAACGCCGGGGACAAAATTAAAAAATTGGCTGCCGCTCTTACAAAAACTGACGCCAAAGACGGCGATTTCGAAGACCTAAAAAATCCCGATGCCCAAAATGCACTTGTGGCTGCCGTTGTAAAAAAGAATAAAACTCCGGCGGGCCCCACCAAAATCGGACCGACGGGGGACAAGCAACTTGATCTTGACGAAAAAGTACACTCGTTAACTTTGCCCGTGAGCGCCCAAACAAGCTCGGCGCTGAGCGCATTCAACGAAGCTTTCGCAGAGGCTTCCGTCACGCCGGGAGATGCTGAACTCAAGGCAGTCCGAGGCGACGACCTTGGTTTGGCGCTGACGTCGGACGTAAAATACGACGGGCAACCATTTAGAATCGGGGCTTTAACTCCCGACCTCCAGGATCTCCTAGCCAAACATAAGACTTTCACTGACCAATCGACGTTTGAGGCGTTTGCGAAAAAGTCATTCGGCGAATCGGGAGATAAGATACCCGAGGCCCGCAAACAAGCCCTTCAATTGATGCTGAAAGAAGTCGAAGAAATCGGTGAGGACTATAAGGCAAACTTGGCCATCGCTATAGTGAAAGGCACGGCCCTGCCAGAGAAACTTAAACAGTGTATGGTTGAGGCATCCACACTCGGTGGCGCAGATCCGCGCCTAGTGTTTAGGCTTTACACCTTTTTGGACGCATTTTGCGTAGCAATAAAGCACAAAGCGAAGTTCATCCTGTTCACGATCCCGGGAATGCCAGACGACTTTAAAGATCTAATATTCACCCCTGATGAAAAACAACCGGGCAATAAATCTCTTGTACAAACTAGCCGAGCGATTGCGACCGCAAAAGAGTTAGGCTCTTTGTTCAGCTCGGATGATTTGGCCGGTTTTAGGCACTTAGATACTAAAAACGCACCAGTAAAAATAACAGTATCAACACAAGGATTGACAATAGAAGGGAAGACGAAAGCTGACGCGGTGCATTATGATTTGTTGCTGCGGAATTTATTTCCACCAAAGACCCGAACGAAATGGCTCGAAGCTTTGAAAATGCAGGAAGTAAAACAACATTTAAAAACATGCAACTGGGACCACCTAGTATCTTTGTGGGTTACTATTGAGTTCGACGACGCGGTTACCGAGGCCCAACTCGCGACGCGAACAGCCGAAGTAGAAAAAGCAGAAGGCGGCTCGAAATTCCAAACCGGCGGGCCTAAAAAGCGAGAACCCAAAAACAATCACGGCAAAAACTTCTTAACTTTGGCGAAAGATCAACCTGATCTTCTTGGGGCTGTCCTCGCCGCTTATGCGGGCCTTGGCGAACAAGGCGTAGCCCTCTTATCTTCAACAACCCAAAGCAACTATAAGGAAAAACCCCAAACGGCGGCCACTGCCGCTGCTCAGCCGGCCGCAAGCGAAGCCCGCGGGACAATTCCAACAATAACCGACTTGGATATTATCAACATTGGAAATGCCCGTAAATTCTCACCCCACCAATTATCACTATTAAGCCCCAATATGCTCACACTTTTAAACGCCGGAATAGGAGGGAGGATAGAATTCAAACCTGCACCCCTCGATGCTGAGCTTAAATTCAAAGTGAGCATTGAGGACACAAAAGTCGACCACGTACAAAAGACATACAAAGACATCAAGAAAGCAAAAGCGAAACTTTCGCCGACCCCGACAACTGACGACATAAGACATGCATTAATCGAATTAAATAGCACGGGACATGCAAGCTCACTTACGTTTCATGGTTTAGGGCGTGAGCAGTTAGCTCCCGTCTTCGCAGATATAGAACAGGCGGACGACCCCATCGCTATGGTACGACAGCTCGCAGCGATAACTGCAAAAGACTGCAAAGAGTCACAGTCCAACACGTTCATTCCTGAGGTGGAGCTTGCGGTTGCCCGGTACCTAGAACCGGGAGCAGCCCGCCACGTAACCAATCACGCTTTAAATCTGCTCGCACAAAAGATATACCAAGAAATATCTAACCCAGCCGCAGGTAGTGTTGCATCGACACGGGCCACGAATTTCTCAGCCGACGTAATCACTGACGTGAGCGGAGCAGCAGATTTAACCAAAGATAACATGGAGAAACTCGGCACAGCGCTAACCGCTACCACCGCAACCCCAGACCAATTCCAACTCCCCGACCAAAGCTCATTTGCCCTTAGCACACTTGCAAAAATAAATCATGAGTTAGTCTCAGACCTTGAAGCCAGCCTAAAAAACCCGACAACAGTCAACAAAAAGTTAGGATTGACAGATGCTAGCAACGAAGCCGAACAAAAAGCAACAACAACCTACGGGCTACTTGGAGTTTTCAAGGATAGTTCGGGTTATACAGAGCCAGACCGTACAATTACAGCATCAGCGCTCCAGGTCCTGGAGAATGTCTATTCGGGATCGCTTGACGATGAAATAACCGATAAAATGGCCGACCCAACCAGCAATCTGGTTGATTCATCAGGGGCGCAATCACCAATGTTGAAAAGCGTCGGAATAGATAAAACATTCAAAAACGCAACATACGACCTAAAAAACACAGTCGAGACCAACATGAAAGCCGTTGCGCTAGGCCTGGGCGCCCAACTGTGGAGCGACGCGAAAGCCTACGCAGAATCATATGCACTCGTTCAAATTGCGCCAGACGACAAAAAGACCCTATTCATGAGCATATTCGCTGCCAGAAATAGGGGCGTCGCCGGGGGTACACCCATCATCGACTTATTCAAAAATCTAACGCCCGACCAATTTAAAATACTAATGTTGGTTTACAATCAAAGCCACGTAGCAGAGCACCTGGCAACACCAACTTATAATAAAGCCGCGGAAATCCTCGAGCCATTTGGGCGGTCATGGGCACCTGCGGAGAAAACAATCGATAAACACAAACCGAAACCAAACACACCTGCACACTTTATGAACGAAGCCTTAAAAGAAATTGTGAAAAAGTTATACGCAGGAATAGCACGACACAAAGCTCACACCACAAAAGACCTAACGTCAGAGCAGCTAAACGATCTAAAATCTGCTCTTGATACAACCATAGATTACGGCAAAGACGTAAAATTTGACGATACAATTATGCCTAAACAGCTCCCGGCAGAAGCCACGTTAGGAGGGGCTTTTGCGCGGCTCTGTATCAGGCTAGGCGGCAAGCCACCGTCTAAATCCACAATATCATCTCAGATAGGGAGCGAATTTCTCGATGAAGTTCTGTCAACTGACCCACAGAACCAACAGACAACAGCCCGTTGTCTTAAGGAGCTCGCAAAAACCTGCCGAGAAACCGACCCGATTGGGCTAATGAATGCCTGTGTGAAATTACAGGAGCATATCATTCAAAAAAAAGCGCCTGAGCTAGTAAAAGACGACGCCGGCCGGGCGTTATTCGACGAAGCAACAGCCACAGGAGCAACAGATTTTGACAAAGCCACTTTTGCTAGTGATGGAAAAACTTCGTTGGCAGCCGCAAAGACCTATGCAGGGGACTTTTGTGCATTTTACTGGGCAGGCCCGAATAAAGATAAAGTAAAAACATTGGTACAAAGCATCTTAGTCGAAACCCCGTCAGCAATAAAGATAGATGAACTAGAAGCTATCTCAGCGGGACGATACAGCTTCGGAGGAAAGGCGGGAGACCTTGCCAAACTGAAAAAGATCCTTACAAAAGAACCAATTTCATTCGACTATACTCAAGCTAAAGATACTGCAGGGTCCGACGAAAATGGAGCAATAAGGACAGGCCAAACATACAAGATAATAACAACCCAAGACAAAGTAACAGCCGCAAACGATATAATAAAACAACTAATAGAATCGCAACCTTATAAAGATCTCACAGATGAAGGCCCACAAGCAGCAGCGCTGCTTGAATATTGCAGAGCGATTGTCAAACAGGATACCGGGCTCGGGAAGGAACTATCTAGCACAACCCTAAAGGGCGACCCACAATTAAATAGAATAAAAACCGCCGCCGCCACCGCAATCACCCCGATAACGACCGATGACCCGGACCAAAACATGGAAGTCATAACCGACTTACTCCTTGTTGCTGCAAACGTCACTAAAGTAAATCAGGGGGTCATAGACAAAGCATACCGCGCATTGAAGTACCAAGCCAAGCCTACCGACATGGAAAAAATATCAACCGAGGGAGCCGCCGCATCGGAGGAGGCAAGGCCAACAACATTAAAAACACCGGAGGACTTGTTCAAGGCCGTAACTTTCGCGGCACCCCAAATAGCTGACCTATACGGAATATAAACATCTAGACAATAATTAGAAGACAAACCCCCAACGATCGACGCTGGGCAGGCGCCTTCCACGCAGGAAGTCCCAACAAGACATCATAAACTGATTACTAGACCTAACCCCCCCGCGGAGACTCCCGGCCCAACCCCCCCGAACCCTCGGAGTCCGCAGGCACGGTATGGAATGGGATCCGCGGAATAGTCCCGGTGCTTCAACTCTTGATGTTCACCTGGGCCGCGTGGATTGGTTGATTCTCCTGGCGAGATTGTTCGTAGATCGGCCACAGGCAGGCCAGGAAGTTCCAATGCCGGGAATTTTTGGTGTGATTGTTGTTGCTCCTCGCCCCCGTTTCTGCCATTTTTGTTCCCGTTAGCTGTGATTCATCAAGTTAACGCCTTAAGCCCCTTGGCCTCGCGCGCTTTTGCAGAGGCAATTTCGGAAGTCGCATAAACATTGGGGACTTCGCCCACTATGATTGTTTCTGCGATTGTGATATTGGTTTTCACCTGTATTGACGTCGGGTATCCCGGAATCATGGCGCATATGTTCACGAGGGTGTTAATATAAATTAAATGCTTCGTCTGATTAATACCAGCCTCTGAAAATTCGCTTTCAAAATCGGCCGAGATATTACCAGTGACAAAAATTTTCACAGGAATTATCGGCCCGAGGCCACTTAAAATTTCAATCCCGAGAATAGCGCCTAATGGAATACCGAATTCGCGCATTTCATTTTTAGAAATTTCTTTTAAAATAGCGGAAGAAATATTCGCTTTCAGGCAGTTGACTTTTTGAATATTAGTAGTAATACCCAAAAGTTTACCCTCTTCGTTGCGCTGAATTTGTGCGATATCACTATATTCAAATTTTACAAGATCCAACTCACTAGAAATAGCTTTGTTAATTGCTTGAAGAGCGATTGCACGGGCGCGATCTGCAGAAATTGATTTAATAAGGGGTCGTAATTTAAAATCCAAAATAAATAATATCGCGAATATAAAAAGTAAAATTATTTTAATTTTTGTTGAAACTTTAAGCTTATATTTTCTAAATTTATAAAATCTTCTTGCCATTAAGAAAATCTCCAGTATTTAATTTCTGAATTACAAATAAAAATTCCATTAAAATACATCCTAATTATAAATTATACAAAAAGCATAAATTTCGTGAGACAAGGAGTAAAAAAACGCAGAAAAAATCTAGATATTTTAAACATAAACCCAACAAATTAATTCTAAAATTTATTTAATCATACAAAATTTCAAACAAAACAAAAAAACTCTAGACATTTTTTTAAAAAACTTTATATTATCATCTGAGCAATAATATTTTGTGTTTAATGTTATTTTGATTTTGCGGGGGTTTTAATTTGGCTAAAATTAACATAAAAATCAACGGAAAGCCCTTAGATTTATCTAATTTGCCGGAATTTGAAGAGCATACAAATTTGCATGATATTGCGCGTCATCTTGGAATAACTAACCCATGCGTGGTAAAAACCACCAAAAATTCGTATGATTTAAGCCATAAACTTGGTGATATTGATGAAAAAGATGATTTAAATTTCTTCGATTTTGACAGCCCCGAGGGAAAACATGTCTATTGGCATACTAGTGCACACGTTTTAGCTCAGGCAGTGAAGCGGTTATTCCCCGAGGTCAAGCTTGGCATTGGGCCCGCGATCGAGTCCGGTTTTTATTATGATTTTGATTTTAACGATTGCAATGTTCAGATTTCAAAAGAGCATTTAAAAGAAATAGAATCCGAAATTAGCAATATAATATCAGAAAACATAGAAATAAAAAAAGAATTTTTCGACAAAAAACGAGCATTAGACATCATGTCCGACCGAAAAGAAATATATAAAATTGATCTTATCAACGAAAAAATTGGTGAAAATGGCCAAATAAGTTTTTATAATCAAAAAGAATACAACGACGTCTGTCTTGGCCCACATCTTAAATCCACAGGCTGCATTGGGAATATTGCGCTCACGAATTTAACCGGGGCTTATTGGAAGGGCGACGCGAAAAATAAAATGTTAACTCGAATTTATGGCATTTCTTTTCCGAATCAAACAGACTTAGAAAATTATTTAACAAAACTTGAAGAGGCCAAAAAGCGTGATCATAACAAGATTGGTCGGAGTTTAAAATATTTTACGACCGTTGATTCCATTGGGCAAGGTTTACCAATTTTGCTTCCAAAAGGTGCAAAAGTTGTGCAATTATTACAAAGATTTATTGAAGATCTCGAAGAAAAAAACGGATATTTACTAACAAAAACGCCATATTTTTCCAAAAGTGAGTTATACAAAATTTCCGGCCACTGGTCGCACTATCAAGATAGTATGTTTTTATTAAAAACCGAAGACGGCGACAGCGAAACATATGCACTTCGTCCCATGACTTGTCCGTTTCAATTTCAAGTTTATTTAAACGAAGACCGTAGTTATCGCGATTTGCCCATGCGATTTAATGAAACTTCGACTCTTTTTAGAAAAGAGCAATCTGGCGAAATGCACGGGTTGACTCGCCTCCGGCAGTTTACCATTTCCGAGGGGCATTTGGCGTGCACCCCCGAGCAGCTCGATGAAGAATTTACCGGATGCCTGAATTTGGCGAATTATTGCCTTGAACTTTTGGGTCTTGAGCGCGATGTTACGTTCAGATTTTCAAAATGGGACAAAAATAACAAAGAAAAATATATCGGTTCTGAGAAAGATTGGGAAGATTCGCAGGAAATCATGCGTAAAATTTTGGATTCGCAGAATTTAAATTATACAGAAGCCGATGGCGAAGCTGCATTTTATGGTCCAAAACTTGACATACAATTTACAAACGTATATAATAAAGAAGACACTTTGATCACGATTCAAATCGATTTCCAACTTGCTAGACGTTTTGAAATGAAATATACCGATGCATCGGGTGAAAAAAAGTACCCGTTTGTTATTCACAGGACATCTTTAGGTTGCTATGAGCGCACGTTAGCATTGCTTATTGAAAAATATGCTGGCGCGATGCCAATGTGGCTGGCTCCTGAGCAAGTTAGAATTTTACCAGTCAATGAAAACTTAATAAATTATTCACAAGAATTAAAGACCAATCTAGAAAATTTTGGTATAAAACGCATAAAAGTTGACACGCATAATGAAAAAATCGGATATAAAATTCGGGCCGCGCAAGAGGAAAAGATTCCGTATATGTTAGTGATAGGAAACAAAGAAGTGGAAACCTCGAAAATCTCAGTAAGACATCGGACAAATGGCGATTTAGGCCTTATGAGTCTTTCGGATTTTGTGAAATTAGCAGTTGACGAAATTGAAAACAAGACAATAAATTAAAAAAAATTAAAAAGCTATGAATTTTCAGCAAGAATCTGGTGGTTAAAATATTAGATTTTACCCAAAAACCGAATACAGCCAAAAAATTTATAACTATCGCAATTGATGGTCCCGCTGGTTCTGGCAAAACGAGCGTCTCGCGGGCATTAGCGTCGGCATTAAATTTCCAATATTTTGACACCGGTGCTTTATACAGGACCATCGGGTATTATTTTCTGACAAAAAAAATAAATACCAAAAATATTCAAAATATTTCAAATATTTTATGTAATATTAACATTGATTTTAAATTTAAAAATAAATTTCAGCTTATGTTTCTTGACAATCAAGAAATTACTGATAAAATTAATAGTGAATCTGTTGGATTAATTACTTCTGAGTTATCAAAAATCCCGGAAATTAGATGTTTTTTGCTTAATATTCAACGAAATATAGCAAAATTTAATAATATTATAATGAACGGTCGCGATATTGGAAGTGTGGTTTTGCCTGACGCGGATATTAAAATTTTTCTTACCGCCTCCGCAGAGGTGCGCGCGTTTCGTCGATTTGAACAAAATAAAAAAACAAAAGATATTAATTATGTGCAAATTTTGGGAAATATAAAAAAAAGAGATTTTGAAGATATTAATCGTAAGGATTGCCCCTTGATAGCTCCAAAAAATAGTATTATTTTTGATAATAGTAATTATAATTTCGAAGAAAGTATAAATAAATTATTGGGAATAATAAATAAAAAAATCATTTTTTTGTGATGTTTTTTTGGTAAATTTAGCCTAAATTAAATATTCTAATTCAGCCGATATTTACTTGTTTTTGTGGCTTTTATTCAGATTTGAAGAGGCTTCGTGGCTATGAGATATTCACAAAAAAACAAAAAAAAATTAAATAAAATATTCAAAACGACGTTTTTTAAAAAAATATAAAAAAATAATTGACAATAAAGAGTATGAATAGTAATATTTAAATGCTGTTGAAATAAAATAAAAAACAGCAAACAGCTAATCTTGTGATCTTGATTCCTGAACGCTCGTATTATGTAGTTAATGGGATGTTATGGGAAAATGCAAAGTAATTAATTGAAAGTCTTTTGGTTTTTATTCGAAATTTAACTGAAATTTAATGTATTTTTAATTTAAATTTAATTTTAATTCTAATTCATTGTTTCGCATAATAATCATTGTGATCTCGGTTGATATAGGGAGTGGGTTATTATTTCCATTTTTAAGGAACTGAAAACACGCAATATTATAGCACAGGTTAGCCATGAAGAAAAAATAGAAGAAATTCTCGAAAATGAAACGCAGAAAATTACATTTTATGTGGGGATTGACCCTACTGCCGATAGTTTGCATGTTGGGCATTTAATTCAGCTTGTTCTGATGACCCGTTTGCAGCGTGTTGGACATATTCCGATTTGTTTATTCGGCGGCGGAACTGCTCTTATTGGGGATCCTTCTGGCAAAAATGATATGCGCAAAATGTTGACAAAAGAAGAATTAGATTATAATATAAGTAATCTTAAACAACAAGTTGCTGATTTCATGCACATAAATGAATTGAAAATAGTTAATAATGCGGATTGGCTTTGTGATTTGAATTATATCGATTTCTTGCGCGAAATTGGTGTGCATTTTTCTGTTAATAGAATGTTGGCGGCCGAATGTTATAAGCAAAGATTGGAAGAGGGCTTGACTTTTTTTGAGCTTAATTATATGATAATGCAGAGTTATGATTTTTTTGTTTTGCATCGGGATTATAATTGCATTTTACAAATCGGGGGAGATGATCAGTGGAGTAATATTTTGTTTGGTGCGGATCTTATTCGCAGAAAAACTGGCACTGAGGCTTATGCTATGACTACTAAGCTTTTTACTACTTTTGACGGTGTTAAAATGGGAAAAACTGCTGGCGGTGCTCTTTGGCTGAATGCTAACAAGGTTCCTGTTTATGATTTTTTCCAGTATTGGCGTAATGTTAATGATGCTGATGTGATTAAATGCTTTAATTGCTTGACTTTGAAAGATGTTGAAGATATTAGTGATTATGAACAAAAATTATCTGAAAATATAAATGAAATTAAGGAAATTTTGGCTTTTGAAATTACAAGTTTGGTTCATGGCGCTGAGGAGGCTGCAAAGGCTCTGAAAGCGGTGAGGGCTGTGTTTACGGGCACTTTGGATTCGAATATTGAAAATATTCCTGTGGTTTATGTTAAAAATAGTTTGATTAAAAACGACGTTATTAGAATAGTGGAGTTATTAACTGCTTCGGGGCTTGCTCAGTCGAATAGTGATGCGATTAGGCTAATAAATCAAGGCGGAATTTGTGCAAATGGTATAAAAATCTCGGATCAGAATCATATTTTTAGTTTGGATGATTTAAAAATGGGTGTTATTTTGCAAAAAGGTAAGAAAAGAATTGTAAAATGTATGATTTGATAATTTAAAGGGTTTTCTACGCGAAAACACTAAGCTATAAAGCTCAGTGTTTGGGTGGAGTTAATGCTGAAATTTGGTTTGAAAAGTTTTATGCGCTTGGGATTAATATTCTTTGCCCAGGTCGAATTGTTGTATTTGTTAGATTGTTGAATTTTATGAGATTTATATATTTTTTAGGATCTCCTAGGAATTTGCGTGCGATTTCTGAAAGTGTATCGCCTTTTTTGATGGTGTATGATTTCGGGAGCGTTGTGGTTGTTGTGGTTTTTTTGGGTATTTTTAATATCTGACCAGGATATATTACGTCATTTGTTAGTTTGTTCAGGTTCATTATTTCGTTTACTTTGGTGGTTGAATTGAGAAGTTTTTGAGATATTTTCCAGATGGAGTCACCTCTTTGGACAGTGTATAAATTCCAGTCGGTGTTTGAATTTTGAGGGATATCTAAAATTTGCCCGGGATGAATTTGATCGGTATTTAAATTATTGATTTGTTTAATATCAATAAATTTCGACCCGCTGCCTAAATATTTTTGTGCAATTGCCCATAAAGTATCGCCTGGTTTTACTCGGTATTTCACGGATTTAGTTATATTTTGATGGGAATCTTGTGAATTTGAAGTATTATTATTGTTATTCCAAGTGGTAATGTTGCTATTTTTTGAAATATAATTGGTTTCTTCGTCGTGATTTGATAATTTAGTAGAGTTGATATTTGCATATTTGCTGGAAGTAGTATGCATTTCGGTGTTTGTTGGGTTTTGTGTAGAAGTAGTGCTAGAATTGGAATTATGATTGCTGTCTTGTGTGTTTTGGTTATAATTTTCTGTATTTATAGATGAATTTAGTGAATTTTGACTAGAAGTTGTTTTGTGATTATCGGTGGCTGTGCTGGAATTGTCGTAAATTTCTTGGTTTGAACTTAAATTTTGTGAATTTTCATCAAAATTCGTGCTAGAATTAGCGTCGAAACGAGCTGGATATTCGCTTGGGTAAAATCCGGCAGCTTCGAAATTAATGCCATTTTCAGAGTGATTGAAACCATGCGGTAAATCGAGGTCCATATCGTCTTCGTAAATGAGATCAGAGTCGAATTTGTTGGCGGTGGTAGATTTAAAATTCGGTGATATTAGATTGTTTGAATTTGAATTTGAATTTTTTATTATGTGATTGTAATTTTTATACGAAATATTTAAATTTACATTGCTTCCTATGCCATTAACTCTTCCGTTATTTGTATATTGCCAGATTCCTAGGTTATTGTATTTGTATGTCGGATGAGAATCCCATTTTGCAAGCCATAAGTCGATGTCTGGAATTTGTGAAATATTAACATATTTTTGTAACCAATTTTCGGTTGTATATAATATTGGATAGTAATTTGAATCTTTAAGGCGATTCATGAATTCAAGTATTATATTTGTTACTTTTTCTTTGCCGAGACACAAAAGTGAATTTTCTTCGATATCTAATGCTACGGGGTAGGTTATTTCGTAGTTCGACAGTGTGTTTATAAGATGGTTTGCTTCACGGGCGGCTTCATGCATGGTTCGTGCGTAGGTGTAATGATAAACCCCAGCGTGGATGCCGGCTCTGTTTGATGATAATATATTTTTTTTAAATTTGCTGTCTACTCCAGATTGACCATATGTTGCTCTTATCATTGCAAATGTAACATAATTTACTACTTCCGGCCAATTAATATCTCCTTGGAATGCAGAGACATCAACGCCTTTATATTTCATATAAAGTCCTCCAGTAATTTTTTTTATTTGAAATTCATAAAATATGCCAAATTTTCGTCAAATCTCACATATCTTGTTTTATATTATTATTTTTTGTGTAATTATGATACAAATTTAATCGAAAATTACTGGTCGAAATTAATATATAATAGTGGTTCGTGGCGTGATTTTTGTATAAATTTGATACTTATTGATAAATTGTATTTGCTAGGTTATACGTGCATGAAAGAATGGGGGCGTGTTAGGGGTCCGGGTTAAATTCGTGGTGGCTGACCCGTACGAGCGTATTTCCCACTTGTCTGGATAGGGGACGTATATTTTGTCGCGGAAAAAGAAGAAGGGGATAAAAGTTGTGCCGAGTGTTCCACATATGTTTTCTATGTAGCTGGCAAATACGATAGGGAGACAAGTATACCCCAGAAAAAAAGCTAACGCTTCTCTGTTTATTATAATAGAATCGCTTAGGAGATAAAAGCCACATGTTTGGACGAAGGCGCTCATAAGCTGAGGGCACCAGGACGTAATTGTATCCTGAATCTTGGTTAAGTCTTGTAATTGGGCAAGCAATACAGCTAGCGGGCGCCGTGTCCGGGTGCCTTCATTTCTTGCTCTTGTTGCACGAAGCTTTCTAAGCAGTACGGTAGGGAATCTCTTTTGGATCAGGTGTTCTTCGAGGAGATGCCAATGGAAGTCTTTTTTGCTTATATCTGCAATCTCAGTAACTTCAGTATTAGCTCGCATAGTGAAATGTATAAACTCCTGTGGTCTAAATCCGCAGTCAAGCAACTCTTTCGGAAATAAAGACACTTGTGGTTGTTTGTCGGCAAGGCGCGAAAGCTCGGCCTCTGCTTGGTCGATAGATAAGTTCCTATTTTTAGCTACCTGTTGGATTAGAACAAGCATATTTTCAATACCATCGACAAAATAAAACCCGCTTTGCAGGACGAAAGAACGAATTAAATAAGCCTGCGATGCCCCCAGGATATGCTGCAGGCGGTACAATGAAGTAAGACTGTTAGGTAATACGCAATCTGGGGTAACAGCGGCAATAAAGGCTACATGAAAATCATCCGGCATTTCGGTACCTGTATTAAAAGGCATGCTAAGATCTATACATGGCGGAGGGGGCGGAGTCTGGTTGGTTTTTGGTGGGCTATTTGTCGTCGGGGTCGCCCGCCAGGGTGGGATCTTCACATAGTCGCCGATCATAGCCCGAATTTGCTGAGGTGTCGGCTTCCCCTGGGGTACTCGCGCCGGAGGCATAAACATGCTTATCGGCCTATTCGGCGGCTGCTCCGGCGCGTTCGCTCGTGGTGGAGGGGGGGCTGCTCGATTTGAAAGGTGCTGGCTTGGTCTTGGGAGCTCAGGGCTGGGTCTGCGGCGCGGTCTCTGCGGCGCGCGAGGACTTGTTCTCCTGGTTTCCGTTGGTGTTTGTCTTTCCGGTGCCTGCCCCGCGCTTGTTACCGGGGTCGTTTGGCTTGGCGGGGTCTGTCCCGCGCTAGTTACCGGGGTCGTTTGGGTTTGCGTTTGCTGTCCCCCGCTAGTAACCGAGGTCGTTTGGCTTGGCGTGGGCTGATCCCCGATATTTAGTGGTGTCGTTCGGAGTGGCTGGGACGCCCCCCAGGTAGTTAGCGTTGGCTGTTGCTTTCGCGAGGCCTGTCCGAAGGGATGAATCCCCGTAAATGGCATGGGGGGAAGTGGCCTATGCTGGGCCGGGCTAAAAAAATCCCAAGTGTCTGGCCCGGGTTTGTTTGGCTGCTGGTTTTGCGAGTAAGTAATTGGGTTGTCTGGTAAGAATCTCTTTGTCTCCGGATTGGCAGCGCTCGGGAATTGCCGCCCTCTTGGAAAGTTTTCGCCTGGATTACTAGAAGGTTTCGTCGGTGTGCTATCCTGAGTTGCTTTTTCAACCGGGCGTGAGCCACCTATCAGAGGGTCTGGCGGGGGCACCCTTAATTCGAACCGGCGCTCTACCTGTCTGTATTTCATTATGGCCGCATTAGGGCCTTCGGGGTCCGTAAAGCCTGGCCCAGGTTGGCGGGCGGCTTCTGCCTGATGGGCCTCAGGAGGCCTCTTCTCATTGTCGGATTTAGGGGTTTGCGGCTGGGTGGGGTTCGTGTTATACCTAGCGAGAACATCTCGGCTGGGTTGTTCTCTTGGTAAAACCTGGGGCTCCAGCTCTGCCGCTAAGGTTACTGGTGGGGCTTCCGTGCGTGCCCAAGAAAAAAGCCTTTTTTGTAGCTCTGCTTCTGTGTTGTTAAAGCGTTTGACTATCGCAGGTGACGGCTGGTTTTTGGAGGTGGGTCCGGGTAGGTCCTCTGTCGGTTTTTTTGGGTTCGGGGTCATAGCGGCTATAGGATGTGAAATATTTATCGGGCTTATAAGCAAACAAAAACTTAAGAAAAAAACAATTATTTTTGTGAAATATGTCTTATCCAAGATCACAAACCTCTTTAATAATTTTTAAATTTTAACCAATTATTTAATTATATTGTATTATATTAACGAGTATTTTTATGTCAAGTATTTTTGTGCGAAAATTAATATTTTTTATATTTGTTTCATAAACATTAGGTAAGAATAAATTCTATTTTCATAATTTTTAACTTATATTTAATATAACACGGGTTTATATTGAAATTTTAAATATAAAAATTAATTTTTAGATGTTTTTTATGTTATATTTTACCAAAAATTTAAGAAGCTCGAGATTTGATTTTGATAATTTGAAATATAATTAATTTATTCGATTTTTTTTTAAAAAACACTTGAAATTAGAATATAAAAGATGTATCATACAATCAGGCTTGGAGTTGGTAATTCGACCTCAAGCGATATTATATTAATAGAGAGGTAGTATATACATGAAAACAAGAACTTCAGGACTATCGGCGGCTCAAAAAATCACAAGCAGTTTTTTGTCAACGATTTTATTATGCGCGATGACATCCCCGGTATCTCAGGCTAAAATGAAGCTTAAGGCACCCAATTTGAGCCCAGGAAAGGATGCATCTTCGAAACTTAAAGATTCAAAAGATTCAAAAATCATCGAGCCAGAAAATACTGATTCAGAAACTGATGATTTGTATCCCAGCGTTGCGGATGATGCTGCACCCGTAAATTTTGATGAAGTCGCTGTCATAAAAAAAGAAAAATCAGAAAAAGCATGCGCGGTCTGGTATAAAAAGCAGTGGTTTATTGCTGGTGCTGGAAGCCTTCTTGTTGGATTGGGCTTGGGGGGATTAGGATTTTTCGGTATTCAGCGTGTGGTTGCATCTCGATATACCGCGCAGTTGGTTGGTGCCAGGGTTGTTATAGTCAAGGATGATGGGTCCGTGGTTGGAGTTTCATCGGCAATAACCGATGGTAAGACAATTTTCACCGTGGCAAAGCCTGAAACCAAGCTAGATAAAAAAGCGATAAAAAAATTGATATCAAAACTTGATAAATATAAGGATTTAGTTGAAGATAAAATAGAAGTTAAGTCTGAAGATAAGATTGAAGTTAAACTGGCATAATAAATAAACTAGCGGTTTTTTAGTTAAATGTCATAATTTTTTTGATATATATAAGTAATGTTTTGGCGATATTTTTGTGAAAAAATAAATTATCAAAATATTATAAGTAAAATTTTGTGCATACACAGTTGTTTTAGAACATATAATAGATCTCAGTAGAGGTTGTTTCAGAAATCTGGATAAATAAAAAAACAGGAATTTTTGGTTAAATATTATAAATTTTTAGTGGGCATAATTAATATTTTGGTGATAGTTTATAATAAATCGAGGCATATTAATGAATTATTTTGAATTAAGTACCAGAGAACTTGATCGGGAACTTGAGTTTTTACAAAAGAAATTTACGGAATTTCAGTCTAAAGAAATTAATTTAGATATGTCGCGAGGTAAGCCTTGTGCTGAACAGCTTATTTTAGCGAATGAAATGCTGAGTTATAATATTAATAATTTGAATTTTGTAGATTCTGATATTTTAAATTACGGTTGCTTAGAGGGTTTATATGGTGCTCGTATGATGATGTCTGTTTTGATGGATTGTGAGCCTCAAGATGTTATTATCGGCGGAAATTCTAGCTTGTGTTTGATGTCTGATGTTATTGAGTTTTTTTTTACGATTGGTATAAATGGCGAAAAATGGGAGTTTGGGAATACAAAATTTTTAGCTCCTGTTCCTGGGTATGATCGCCATTTTCAGTTGAGCGAACATTTTGGTATCGAATTGATTCCTGTTTCTATGCAAAATGACGGGCCAGATATGAATTTAATTGAAGATTTAGTTGAAAATGACGAAAATATTAAAGGGCTTTGGTGTGTTCCTAAATTTTCGAATCCTAGCGGAATTACTTACTCAGAAAATACAATAAAGAGGCTCGCGAGGCTTAAACCTAAATCTAAAAATTTCAGAATATTTTGGGATAATGCTTATAGTGTACATTCGTTTGCTAAAAATTGCGATATTAATTTAGCAAATATTTTCGATGCCTGTATTAGCAATCACAATCAAAATTTAGTTATTAGTTTTTGTTCGACTTCTAAGATGACATTTGCTGGCGGAGGAATTGCGGCTATCGGATGCAAAGATTTGAATTTCAAAAATTTATTAAGACATTATTCTTTTAAGACTATAGGCTTTGATAAAATTAATCAGGCGAGGCACGTAGCTTTTTTTTCTGATAATCAAAAAAAATTTACTAAACAGATTTTTTTAGAAAAAATAAATAAACATATGAGCTTGCATGCTGATATTTTAAGGCCAAAGTTTGAATTAGTTTTGGAAGTTTTAGATAAAAAATTTGCTGATAACCCAATAATTTCATGCAGTTCTCCTAAAGGCGGATATTTTATAATTGCTAATACTTTTGGTAGTGCTAAAAGGACGGTGGATTTATGTTCGCAATTAGGCTTGAATTTGACCGCCGCTGGAGTTATGTTTCCGTATAAAAATGACCCTAGAGATAGTACTATTCGAATTGCACCGTCGTATCCGCCGCTAGAAGAACTTGCGATGGCTATCGAGATTTTTAGCTTGTGTGTTAGAATTTCTTGTATTGAAAAGTTATTAAAAAAATAAAAAAATTAATATATTTTGTTTAATTTTTCAAAAAAAGGAGATTTCTATTGAAAATAATTTTCGTCGGCGGAGGAACTTCGGGGCATGTTAATCCTGCTATTAATTTAGCGCTTTATATAAAAAAAAAAGATCCTGATGCAGAAATTTTGTATATAGGTGCTAAAAATGGCATAGAAGAGACTCTTGTTAGGGACGTAGGTTTGAAATTCACAAGTATTAAAATTTCTGGATTTAATAGAAAATTTAATTTAAAATCTGCTTGGAAAAATTTAATTACACTAGCTCGAGTGTTTATATCTAGTTATGAATCTAAAAAAATTATTAATAAATTTAAGCCGGAAATTTGCGTTGGGACTGGTGGTTATGTCTGCGGGCCCGTGCTCAGAAGTGCTTATAAATTAAAAATTCCATTTGTGATTCATGAACAAAATGCGATTCCCGGGCTGACTACTAGGCTTTTAGCTAGTAAAGCAAGTAAAATTATAATTTCAATAAATAGTGCTAGAAATTTTTTGAATAAATTTGAATCAAATATAGTTAATATTGGTAATCCGCTGCAGGAAAGAAAAGTTTTGACTAGACCTCAGGCTTTGGATATTATAAACAAAAAATACAAGAAAAAGTTTGATAATACTAGCAAAATTATACTATCTTTTGGCGGAAGTTTGGGAGCCGGTAAAATTAATGAAGTTATGTTTGAGTTCATGTCAGAAACTAATGATTATTGCTTTGTACATGGTTTTGGTAGAAATAATCCGGATTTTTTGTCTAATTTTTACAAAAAAAATATGGACCCTAATGCTGAAAATTTGATTTTATTAAAATACATATATGATATTTATGTGTTTATGATCGTCGCAGATTTGGTGATTTGTAGATCCGGGTCTATGAGTATAAGTGAATTAGCAATTCTGGGAAAACCTACGATTTTGATACCATCTCCAAATGTTACTGATAATCATCAGTATTATAATGCTCTGGCTTTAAAAAACGCCGATGCTGCTTCTATGATTGAAGAGGAAAAATTAAATTTTAATAATTTAAAAAAAAATGTCGATCATATAATAAATAACAAAAATATTATAAAAAAATATTCTAAAAATATAAGAAAATTCGCTTCAGCTGATTCTACCAAAAAAATATATGATTTAATTAAAAATATATTAAAATATAACAAAAAAAAATAAGAGGTGTATGCATGTTTCCATATTATTATGATCAAAATTATTTTTTTTGGTTTATATTGACTGCTATTCCCGTTTTTGCACACTTTCGCGTGAATTATATGCTGCGTAAGTATTCAAAAATCAAAAGTTTTAAGAAAATTACTGGGGCAGATTCTGCTGAATATGTTCTTGAACAAAATGGCGTGATAGGCGTCGATGTTAATCAGATTTATGGCTATTTTAATGATTATTATGACCCAAGAATTAAAAAAATTTTTTTATCAAGTGGCGTATATGCAAATGATTCACTTGCTGCTATCGGAGTAGCTGCTCATGAGGCTGGTCATGCGGTTCAGCATGATAGAAAATATAAATTTGCTATATTTCGGCAAAAGTTAGTTCCGGCTACACAATTTTGTTCTAGCTTCGCATTTCCTGTGATTTTAATGGGATTTATGCTTCCGCCAAGTTGCAATTTTATCATGAATTTTGGAATATTATTATTTACAATAGTTGTTGTGTTTCATATTATAACACTTCCGGTCGAATACGATGCTAGCAATCGTGCGATAGATACGCTTAAAAGATCTAGATATTTCTCGGATTCTGAGTTAGCATGTATTAAAAAAATATTAAATGCTGCTGCTATGACATATCTTTCTTCTTTATTTTTGTCATTTATTCAGTTGCTTAGACTTATTTTTATTTCAAGTTCTAGAGAAAACAAAAATAAACGATAAATTTTTTGTTAGACTTATTTAGAAATGCTATTTGTAATTTCCTGAGATATAATGTTAAATAAGCATATCGAAATTTTTGCAAACTCAATGATTTGATTGCAGATATGACTTCTGTCAGCAAGTGAATTTTCGGCTTTTATTTTTTTTATATTTTTGAGAAAGTTATAGCTGTTTTATTTGAATAAATTAATAAATTTTAGTAAATATTTCCTGAATTTTTGTTGATAATATTTAATAAATTATTCCAATTTTCTTCGGTTGGATATTTTAAACAATGCACTATGATATTTAAAATACTGCTTCCTGGTTCTGATAATAGCGATTTTGATATAATGTGTTGTATGTATTCTCGTTGTTCTGGCTTGGATATCGACTGAAATTTAATATATTCGGGTTCTGGTACTTTTGGGATGCCTTTTATAAGTAAATACATAAGCATACATAAAGCATATATTTTGGAACGGTGATCGCCTCCGGGGATTGATTCTGAATAAATAAGCCATTCCGGAGGTGGGGCTGTATGGTTTGTGAATTTTAGCGTGGTTTCGTTGGATACTAGAATTTGTTCGGGGCTGGGACAATAATCTATGTTGTCTATGGTGTTAGCTAGCTTTTTTATAAGTTTATTTCGTGAATAACTAAAAAAGCTAATCGGGTGCTCGAGTATTTTTTGGGCTAATGTTCCAATGTCCGAACGTAATATTATGAGTGGATATAAATCTTGGTCTTGAAATAGTGGATCTATAAATGCCGGTATGTCTGGGTGGTCTGGATCTAGGCCTATGAATAAAGATTTAGGAAAAATATCTCGCAACCCCGATTGTATGATTAATTCAAATAATTGTTGTTTGTCGGATTCGGGTAAAAATGGCAGTAATATGCATGATGTTTGTGTTGGAATCATGGCTATTAACCGTTGGCATAATGCTGGGATTGCTCTTAATTGGGATGCGAAATCAAGTGTTAAAATTGTTTTCCATTGGTTATGTGGGATTTGGGCCAATATTTGGGGATTGGCGCGCATTAATATTTGTTCTCGCGTCTGGTTTTCAGATGCATTAAGTAGGTTTATTAAAATTTCGGGGTCTGATATATTTTCATGCTTGATGTCTAATTGATTTGATTTCTCAAATTTATCAAAAACATAAGAAAAAACTTGCTGGATATCCCAGCGTTTTTCTGGGTCCGCGGCCCATAAATGAGGGAATAATTTTAAAAAACACGGATGCATATCGGTAAGTATGGGGTTTTTATCGGGTTTTAAATTCGGATTCATATCTTGATATTCTTTAGTTGTTAGTTCGGGTGAGGGAAGCTTAGAATCGGGCATAGGAGCTCCAGTATTTATGGCATATAAAAGCCTAGCAAGACGGTAAATATCGCCAGGTTTTCCGTCTGTTTTATTAATTGCCCGCTCTGGAGTCAATAAGTGCGGAATATCGCGGTTATTCCGGGTTTGGCGTAATAATAAATTGCCTGTTTTATAAAATTTTACTTCTCCTGTAAATATATTTAATAATATATCTTTTGAGCGAATTTTAAGTGGAAATATCTCGTGTTCATGGAGCTCTTTTATGATATAAATAAGATTTAAACACGCGGAATTTCGTGCTGCTTTGCTAAATTGTATGCCATTTTTTAAAATAATATTTAACGGCATCCAGCCCTGGGTAGGCGGTAAAAATGGCCGTTCTAGAAATAGCTGGCCTGTAGTCTCGTTCGGATATAATAAAACATGCATATTTAGCGGGTTCAGCACGCCGGGGATGTCAGGCATTGCAGGCCATGATGTAATTATTTTTTTTAATGCGGATTTTGGTACCCTAGGTAACAGCTTGATAAAACTGTGATTTTGTTCTCGGGCATGAAAGCATAGGCCAGATTCACCTTTTGTATCACGCGGGAATATATGCTGTATTTCGGGCGGTGAGTCTAAATATAATATGCAATCTGATAATCTAATGTTAAATGGGGGCCGATGTGTGATTTTGCGGATTTTAATTTGATTGCTTTGATTACTAACTTTGTTTGGAAGACTCGGGAAGATGTCTATTGTGTTTTCGTTTGCATAGGCTCGAGGTTGGGCGAGGGAATTTGGTCCGGTTGTTGATTTAATCGTTGGGGCTAAATATGTATTACTAAAAAATATTACTGACAATAAAATTATTAATATTTTAACTTGCATAAATTTATTTCCTTATTTATTTTTTATCTATTTTTGAATTTTATAATACTATAATATTTAAAATTAAAAAATCAAGACTTTTTATGTACGAAATTTAATATTTTTTAATTTAATGTAATTTATATCTATAATTAACATAATTTGTGCAGTATTATATCTTATTTTAATAATTGTATTTAAAATATTATTGACAAAATAATGTTTTATTGTATAATAAAAATACAGGTAAATAACCTGTTAAAATATAGATTAAGAGGTGATTAGATATGGGAGCTAAAGATAAGTCGAGACAACTTAAAGAGGATCTAGTATCTACAGGTAGATTGGGAGCAGCAGGCGCATTATCTGTCGGCGACAAAATAGCTCAAGGACTAAAAAACGTTTATGCGGGCCCAAGTGTAATGAAAGCTAAGAAACTGATTGATCCGTTTACTAAAGGCGCTGGAGATATACCTATTTTAAATGCCGATTTAGAAAAATTATTAAAAGCTGGTATATTATTACGCGACTCCAGACATACTTCAAAATCCAAAAAGGACGAAAAAGATCAAAAATCATTCTATCAATTCAGTGATAGTTTTATAAAGTTAGCAAAAGCCATAAAACAGGCGTTAGCAGTTGAATGGTTAAAGGTTAATGCGAACAACTTCGGAAGTACAGGATTTATCAGTGCGGCTATACAGCAGGTCCAAGCCAGAATTCAAATTACAGTGACGTTACTGAAAAATGATAAAGTCCAAAGGATTATTGAATGCGCGAAAAAAAAATACCAAAGCACAGTTGATGAAGTGGCAGGGAGTTTAGCCGTTATTGGTGCGTATTCGGCCTATGCGAGCCTCCTTACTGTTCCTGTTGCTCCTGTGTCGTTAGGCTTTTCGGCCCTTGCTTTGAGTTTGGCGGCTGTTTCAGGGTTAACTTTGTATTTGGGTTCCTTATTTCAGCACCGCGGGGTAATTGCTGAAATTAAGTTAGAACACCCTGATATAGCTAAAGAAGCCATAGAATCAGTTATGAATGCGATTAGGGACCTTAAGCAAGATATAGAGACTCTTGCTAAACTAAAAAAATCGATAGGTAAATTAAAGGTTTATAAACCAGCTCAGTTAATAACCGTCACGAAAGACTTCATTAAAGAGATAGAAGCATTGCAGAAATATGCAGATGATTATATTATTTATAAGACAAAAGATGGTCGGGTAAAAAACTCGCCAAGAAGCGACATAGCTGATGAGGTGAAAACGAACTTCGCCTATGTGATCAAAAGAATAAGTTTTAAAATGAATGATAAGAAAGATTTCGATGTCTCTCAGCTTGAAACCCCCGTACAAGACGTAGAAAAAGCGAATCAAGAACTTAAATCAGCAAATATTAACATCCCTGAAAAATCTGAAGATATTGATAAACAAGTTAAGGAAGCCGAAAAAACTGTAGCTAGTGTAGACACAAATGTTAAAAAGGAAATGACAGTAGTGGGAACGTCGAGACCTAGTGTATCGGGCAAACCTCCGACTGTGACCGAGGAAACGAATGTAACAGGTGCTCCTGCTCCTCCTCCGCCTCCTCCGTTGAGAGACACCCTACCATCGCGAATTATCAATGTAGAGTTTAAGGGAGCAATCTCACAAACTAAATCAGGATCCCTTGCGACGCCTCTGAAAGTGAAACTTAGTGGTAGCGATGGATTTGAGTCAAAATTGTTTGTAGATAAGAAGAAACTGATTGAAACAGCCAAAGTCGAGGAACTACAAGCCAAGTTCCTGGCCGCTGGTAAGGCTGTTGATAACCAAATAGTATCTGTTAAGCTTCTCGGAGCCGATGCGGCACTCATTAAAGATCAAATTAGCCTAGATACCACAGCAGAGCTATCAGTGACATATACCCGAAAATAATAATTAATAAAATCTCCAATGTAAGGTTCAGTTCTCAGTTAATAGTTTATTAAATTGTATGAATACCATTGCTTTTTAGGATTTTAGTGATAAAATATAGAAACAATGGTATGTTTGTATGGGAGGACAATTTAATGCAAATAAAAATTAAAAAATCATTAAGTATTTTATCGGCGGTTCTCTTAGGATGTAATATAAAGACTTTTGGGGTACATCCAAAGAATATAAATTCCAGGAAGCATAATGCATCCTCGCAAAAAGTTAGAACTGTGAAAAAGCCAGCCGACGAGGTCCCTATGAATTCAAATCTTAAATCTAGTAATTTGCCAGACCAAACTTTAAGGTATATAAGTTCTGTCCCTGCCAAAATAGGCCTGAAAAAGCAGACTATGCGTAACATATTACTGGCTGGCGGGGCCATAATATTGGGAGCTGTGGCTATCTTGTTTGGTTTTTATATATGGGATAAATATACACATACTATTCTGATAGACGTCAACGGTCAACTTATTCCTAAGACATTATTTTTTGGAAATACGAAAATTGTGAGTGAGTTATTGAATTTGTTTCCTGATAAAGATACTAGGCCAGAGATATATATTAATGTAAAAAATAATGACAGTAATTCAGAATTTACAACGTCCCAGTCATACCCAATCGGAATAGCTATAAAAAAAGACTCAAAACTCACAGAAGTAAAAGACAAAACTTTTGAAGATATTATTAATTTCTTTAAAAAAAACGTTAGAGGAAATAAAAATCCAACAATAATAATAAGTGCTCAGAGTCCGATAGTTGAGCTCAATCTGAACGGGGATGAGATAAAAAAACTCGTCATCCAACCAAAAAAAAAGAAGCCAGAAGAAACTTTAGTGTTTGATTTCCCAGGGTCTAAAGAAATTCAAGACAATTTAGATACCTCAGCTTATGCCAAATTAGGAGAAGGATTAACATATGATTCAAAAAAAAATCATGCACAAATAAAAATATCGAGCTCGGGAAAGACACTTTATGTTTTTTTTGTTACCGTTGGGGTTAAAAACCCAAAAAAAATTGCTGTATTATCTCACAATTATAACCCGGAAACAACAACAATACAAAAGTTTTTTAAATATGTACACCAAACTCTTGGCCAAAATAAATTAAAAATAGTATGTCGAGCAGAGAATAACGATTTAATTGAACGTTTAAAACATAGCAAGGTTGAATTGGCGCAAAACCAAGATAATAATTCAAATTGTAGTGATGGAATTATTCTACAAACTTCAGATTATCAGCATACTGATATACAAACTGCATATGAAAACAAAGGCAAATTAAGTGAACCGGGAAGTCGAATTTTTTTCGATGGAAAAAACTGTACAGTTTGGGGTGTTTCTTTACCATTTGACTCAGAAGAATGTAAATTTCGTATAATTTTGCCTGATAATTTGAAAAGCCCAAATGAGATAAATAAAGAAATTAATTACCAAATAACAGCGTACATTAAAAAACGGGTACCCAAAGGAGTGATAGTAAATCAAACGGACGCTACCAAACTAGAACAATTTTTAAAGCACAAATCAACATATTCAATTTATATTTGGCGACCAGATACATCTTCCAAAAAAGAAACAAAAGAGACCTACGAGAGAACCGGTCTATGGATTTCAGATAATCCATCTGATGAATATCCGTATTATGATTATAAAACAACGGAAATAAAAATGCCGCAAAACGTCAAAGCACACGGTGCTGCTGTACAGCATAAAGAGCCAATAATTCTCATTGATAACGAAACTATAGATAGTTTCCAACAACGCATAAATGAAGCGAACCCATCACCGGACAAATTATTGGTTACTATAAATGATAAATTGATTATCCAGGAAGAGCCAAGGTTAGATAACTTTACAGCAGCTCTAGAAACTTACTTATCCTCACAAATATCTGAAAAAGCTAAAATTGAACAATTGGCAGCCCTTGCTGGGGATCCCAAGAATCGAGGCACATTGGCTTTATTTTATAGAACAGGTGATGCAGTGACGTCTGGTCCTGGTGAAATTGTGCCTATTAGATGTAGTAACAATTATGGCTTATGGTTACGATCGAGTCCCAATGAGCCGTTTAAACTCGAAAACAGTATAATTCCTGGAGTTACCATAGGACTAGTCGAAAATAATAAAACAACTGTAAAATATTTAATCAAACAACACGGCTCTGCATATACACTACATACAAATGACGATGATGTTTGGCTTCATTATTGTTTTCACGGTTCAAAATCATCTGATAAAAAGTGTTACGAAGAATTTACTAACTGTATAACTGGTAAAGAAGAAAAATTAAAAATTTATGATATTAAAGTTTCACCCGATAGTTTGCCCCAATATTTGGTACAAGGCAGGCCAATCGCCGTAGCATATTCATGGCCGGTAATAGTCCCCGCGGCAACTAGCAACACTGCTGTTGTTGAGTTTATTACTGCGCGGCTCAAGCAAAACTCACAAGCGGACATCCCAGCATATGATGAATTAAGTAAGTGGCTGGCCAGAATTAACCCAGATAAGTATTATAACGCTGTACAAGTAAAACACGACTGTATCGAAATATCAAGGGGCCTGGACAGGGATAACATCAGGGATGGCGAGTTGTTCGCGATTAGGATTGCACATGCCCGAGACAGTAAAACTTCTCGATTCGAAACAAATTGCCCACTAACCGAGCTAGAATCAAAATTGCGACGTCTAGCAACATCGGTTTTAACAGGAGCTATCAATCCAACCTTGGACAAAACAAAAGATTACTCTTATTTCGAGTTTGAGGGCTCTCATTTTAAGTTTTTTGGCGCTCCATTCGAGATTTTAGATAACTATGCTATCAAAAGCATAACCCCAGCCGCAGTTGCAGGCGCAGCCGAAACCAAATACCATAAATTTCTTACGCTTTTTGATATTATCTGTGAACAAACACCTGCAATTGATGATCAAAAAACTCTATATAAATTATTATGGACTAAACCATTTACTAATAACGAGGCGCTAAAACGTGTTTTGCCAGATCTAAAAAAGATAGCAGCCGAAACGAAGGGACCTCCTCCCGTCAGCGAATTCCCCATAACAGTTGGAGGAAAACAGGCATATGTGACATTTGTTATTATTAAATCTCCTTTAATCACAGTAACCCACAAAGACGAACCTCCACAAGCACCCCCACAAGAATCTCCAAAACCAGCCGAGCAAGAAAGTCAGAGTTTTTTCGACGTATTAGCGAATGAGGTTGTTAATGCGTTTGGTACGATTGCTGATGAGGTAGCTAAGAAAGCGAAAGTTATTGGTAGGGCCATACAGGAAGAAGGCCAGAAAATGATGATTGCAGATACTGTAATTCAGGAAGCACTACAGGCTGAATATGACAATAATCGAAACAAAAAGTGCTTTGGTACTGAAATGAAAGAGGGAGAGTTCCCAACAGTTATTATAACATCAGCGAGTATATTATCTCATAACATTGGTGCGGATATGATGCCACTAGAAAATAACGAAATTGCCGACTCGATTATAAATGGCTCATCAGCCAACATAATAGATGTAACAAACAAAACCAAAACAAAGATACTCGAAAAGAAATCTAATAATTTATTGGTTTTAGAACTAAGTGAAAAGCCCTTACTAAGCAAATTAAATCCATTTGCATGATATAAGACTATCAAATTTTGTGTAGAAAGTATCTAATCCCATTGCAAAAAAACGGAAGCTGTTTACTCATTTGATGCTTGTTTGCATGATTGACCAGGTCCAAATTTTTAAATTTTTCCCAAATTTCCGTAGGCAGCGGAAGAGATCTATTGCATATTATTTATATACATGTTACAATAACAAGCTTATATTTATATTTATATTTATATTTTATTTATGTTAAATCCCGAGGCATAAATTAATCTATTAAAAACAGCAAGCCCAATACCTTCTTTATTTGGAATTCTAACATAGGCAATATCAACATGCAACTTATCTATATTCCGAAGTGCTGAAAAAATTCTCCGGCATTGTTCTGCTGGGTCTTTGTATGAACCATATGAAATACAAGGTATATTAACAAGTTCAGATTTATCTTCATCAAAGCACAAGGCTGCGTATTTTTTTTCACAATTTTTTCTTAAATTTTTGATAAATTCTATGTATTTTTGCTGATTACAATCTAAAATTACCAGACTCGTTTTTGGAGCATAATGTCTATAACGCGTCCCTGGCGAAGATTCACAATGGTCATCGCAATTATTTATATTTGTGATTTTAGGACTTATTTTGATATCGCCGATTTCGGCTTCAATTTGCTTTATCGTGATAAAACCCGGACGCAGTAATATTTCCTCATGCGAGGTTATATAAATAACGGTCGATTCAACCCCGATACCTGATGTGAAACCCGGAATATTTATTACGCCTGCAATACGACCGTCTAAATCTTGTAATACTTGTGCAGAACTTACGGGGCTCGGATGGCCTGATATATTAGCCGATGGCGCCGCCAATGCCGTTTTTGAGGCACGTATGATGTCACGAGATAACTCAAGACTCGGCATCCTAACAGCGACAGTATCAAGATTTCCACTTGTGATTTCTGGAATATTTTTGGTTTTCTTGAAAATAATCGTCAACGGTCCTGGCCAAAACTTATTAATTAATTTTTCGGCTTTGTACGGAATTTCTTGTGCAAGATACTTAAGTTCAGTAATCTCGGCAATATGCACAATAATAGGGTTATCAGTAGGCCGACTTTTGGCAACAAAAATTTTTTGTACTGCTTTACTATTAAATGCATCAGCCGCGAGTCCAAATACGGTCTCCGTAGGAATAGCAACTAATTCGCCTTGATTTATTAGACGACTTGCGATTCTTACAACGTTCTTATGGGCTTCAGATTCACGATTGTTTAAATCTGCACAAGAAATTTCCAATTTTAAAGTATCCAAAGTTCTCACGCCTATAAAATTACAAAAGTTTTTATAAATATATGAATATTAATTTATGCTCTCATTTAAAAACTGCTCACTGCTTGATTTTAAATTGTTAGCTAGCTGATTAGCAAATACTCTTTGGATATTTGAATCCACGGTATTTTTAACTTTGACGCCTGCATTAATTTTATCAAGTAATACATCTTCAAGTTGTTCGGTTTTTGTATCTTTTATTCTTTGCATAGAATCCCTTAGAACTCTATCAAATTCGGCACGAGTATATCCGTCAGCAATTTTTGTGCAAAATTCATACATTTCCTGGAAATCGTTGAGCTTTGAAAACGATTTTGTTAAGTCTTCGTTATTTAAAATTCTATTAAATACACCAATTATAATATTTTCGGCATCTGATTTATCTATATTATCTAGTTCTTCTGACATTAAAATTCCCCCTTAAAATTAAATTAAAAGAATTCTTTTAAAATATATATTACCTATTATTTTATAAAAATCAATATATATTCATAATTTTTTTATTTTTTTTGAAAATATATATTAATACAGTTTGTACATCAAGCATGATAATTCAAGAAGTTATATATTTTTTTAGTTTATATATACAAAAAAATATAATAATTTTAAAAAAAATAGTACAAATAAACGAAAATGTATTTATTGTGTTGCATTTTTTAAAAAAATAATTAGAATCCTTCGATGTTAGCACTCTCTGGTTAGAAGTGCTAAAAATAAATTGAATATTAGGAGGAGTTTATAATGGCACTGAAACCTTTATTAGATAAAGTTGTTCTTAAACCAGAAAAAGCAGGGGTAAGTTCAAAAAGCGGATTACTAATTGCATCTAAATCAAAGGATCATCCTATTATAGCAACAGTTGAATCTCGGGGACCGGGAGGAATCGTCGACGGAAAAGAAATTAAAATGTATATAAACGAAGGCGATAAAGTTGTTGTTAATAAGTATGCAGGTACTGAGGTTTCTTATGAAGGCACGGAGTATATAATCGTAAGTCAAAAAGATATTTTAGCTCACATTGTTTAAAATTGTTTAAAATATTTAATTTTATTTGTGGGTTATTAATATAAAAATTTATATTTTTTGGAGGTTTTTGTGAATCATGGCAAAAGAAATTATATACGGTGAAGAAGCAAGAAAAGCATTGCTCAATGGCGTGAATAAATTGGCCGATACAGTTGGCGTTACTTTGGGCCCAAAAGGCAGAAATGTAGTTCTTGATAAAAAATATGGTTCACCTTTGATTACAAATGATGGTGTTACTATTGCGAAAGAAATAGAACTGGAAAATGCTTTTGAAAATATGGGAGCTCAGCTAGTTAAAGAAGTTGCGACTAAAACTAATGATGTTGCTGGCGACGGAACAACTACGGCTACTGTTTTGGCTAAGGCTTTAATTAAAGAAGGCATGAAAAACGTTGCTGCTGGCGCTAATCCTATGGTCCTAAAAAAAGGAATAAGTCTCGCGGTAGATGCGGCTGTTAAATCGTTACAAGCTGAGTCACAAAAGATTCGCGGAACAGAAGACATCGCGCGGGTCGCGACTATTTCAGCGGGCGATGAGATTATCGGCAAACTTATAGCTGAAGCTATGGAAAAAGTTAGCGAAGATGGTGTTATCACGGTCGAAGAGTCAAAAACAGCGGAAACATATTCGGAAGTTGTAGAGGGCATGATGTTCGATAGAGGGTATGTATCTCCATATATGGTAACAAATAATGACAAAATGGAAGCGGTTCTGGACGATGCATATTTGTTGATTACTGACAAAAAAATAGCTAGTATTCGTGAAATTTTGCCATTATTGGAGAATTTAGTTAAATTAGGTAAAAAATTAGTAATTATTTCCGAAGATATCGAAGGTGACGCGCTCGCGACTTTAATAGTCAATAATTTACACGGAACTTTCAAATGTGTAGGCGTTAAAGCTCCGGGATTCGGCGACAGACGCAAAGAAATGCTACAAGATTTGGCGATACTAACAGGTGGTCATGTTATTTCAGATGATTTTGGCTGTGATCTAAAAGAAACAACTATCGACCAATTAGGCCGTGCGCATCAAGTCAAAATCGAAAAAGAACGTACGATTATAGTAGATGGCGCAGGAGAACCGGAAAAAATACAAGAGCGCATAGCCCAAATCAGATCTCAGATCGAAACGACGACGTCAGACTTCGATAAAGAAAAGCTTCAAGAAAGACTAGCTAAATTATCAGGCGGAGTCGCTGTTATTAAAGTAGGCGCTGCAACAGAGACTGAAATGAAAGAAAAGAAATTAAGAATAGAAGATGCTCTCGCTGCGACAAAAGCCGCCGTTGAAGAGGGCCTAGTAGCAGGAGGCGGATTAGCGCTTTTAAATGCAGTTCCAGCCGTCGAAAGTTTGTCGACAAATTTATTAGGCGATGAAAAAACCGGCGCAGAAATAGTCTTAAAAGCTCTGGAATCGCCTATTAGACAAATTGCCGAAAATGCAGGCCTAGAAGGCTCGGTTATTGTTGATAATATAAAACGCGAAAATATTTCTGGCTATGGTTTTAATGCGTTAAATGGAACATATGGCGATTTAATTTCAAATGGCATTGTTGACCCAACAAAAGTGACGCGTTGTGCGCTACAAAACGCAGCATCAATCGCGAGCCTGGTATTGACTACCGAGTCACTAATTGCAGACAAAAAAGAGCCACTGCCTCCTCCGCCAGCGCATCCCGATCCAGGCATGGGCGGCATGTATTAACAAATTTATATAAATTTTTATATAAAATATACAAAAAATATGTCTCTTTTATATATTTTTATATATTAGAGATATATTTGTGTTATATAAAAATATTATAAATTTTGTATATTTAAAATAATAAAATATTTTAGAATTTTTTTGAAAAATCTTGACATTATAATTTTAAAAATATATTATTTAAATTGCCGATGATTTTTAAATACAAGGGGCGTTTAATTATGAAACGTACACATAAATCCATTGAATTAAACGAAAGTTTTGTGGATTTCAAAGTTCATGTTTGTGGATGGGTAGATGTAATTAGAGATCATGGTGGCGTAATATTCGTAGATCTTCGGGATGAAACAGGAGTTATTCAGCTTGTAATTAACGAAGACCCTCTTGATAAATTAACCAAAGAATGCAGTGTCTATGCATATGGGACCGTTAAAAAGCGTGATCCTGAGGCTATTAATACAAAGATTCCGACGGGTACGATAGAAATATCGGTAAATAAAATTGAAGTTTTAGGTAAATGTGATATATTGCCTTTTGATATAGAAAATTCGGAAAATATAAAAGAAGAGTTAAGATTTAAATACAGATTTTTGGATTTACGTAACAAAAAAAATCACGAAAAAATTTTATTAAGATCTGAAATTTTGTATTTTCTGCACAAAAAAATGCATGATTTAGGCTTCAATAATATTCAAACTCCAATTATTTCTTCATCGTCGCCTGAAGGAGCACGAGATTACTTAGTCCCTAGCAGAAAGCACAAAGGCAAGTTTTATGCGCTTCCGCAGGCCCCGCAGATTTTCAAGCAATTATTAATGGTTTCTGGATTTAATAAATATTATCAAATTGCTCCATGTTTTAGAGATGAAGACGCGCGTGCCGACCGGGCTCCTGGTGAATTTTATCAGCTTGATTTTGAAATGGCGTTTGCTGGCCAAGAAGACGTCTTGAATATATGCGAAACGGTAATAAGTGAACTTTTTGCCAAATTTGGAAATAATTCTGAAATTAATACTCCATTCCCACGTATGACATATGATACAGCAATGGAAAAATACGGAACTGATAAACCTGATTTACGAAATCCGCTTAAAATTTGCGATGTTAGCGAAATTTTTGAAGATTCAGAATTCAAAGCGTTCGACGGCGAAATTGTGAAAGCTATTAATATTAAAACCGGCAAATACGAAGATTCTGATGAGTATGTGCCGGCTATAAATCTTCCTAGAAAATTTTTTGATAAAATGGCAGCATTCGCGCAGGAGAACGGCTTGAAAGGCTTAGGATATATTAAAATAGATTCCGAGTTTAATTTACTGGGCCCGATTGGGAAATTTGTTCCTAGAGAAAAAATAAAAAACTTGTTAGAAATTACCAAATCTAAACCGGGAGATGTCGTGTTTTTTGTTTCAGATGCCCAAAAAAAAGTACAAAAATTCGCAGGAATCATATTAAAAGAACTAGCTTTAAAATTAGATTTAATTCAAAAAACCGGCTTCAAGTTTTGTTATATTACTGATTTTCATATGTATGAACTCGACGACAAGACTTGTGAAATCGTATTTAATCACAATCCATTTTCAATGCCCAAAGGCGGCTTCGATGCTTTATTAACTCAAGACCCTCTTGATATTTTAGCTGAGCAATATGATCTAGTTTGTAATGGCATAGAACTAGCATCAGGAGCTGTTCGGAATCATGTTCCTGAGGTCATGGTGAAAGCTTTTCAAGTTGCAGGATACAATGAATTAGACATATTAAACAAATTTCCGGCATTATATAGAGCATTTTTTTACGGTGCTCCGCCTCATGCGGGCATGGCTCCAGGAATTGATAGAATTATAATGTTACTAACGAACTCTAATAATATTAGAGATGTAGTAGCGTTCCCCATGAACAGCAATGCTCAAGATTTATTAATGGGCGCGCCTAGTATTATATCAGAAGATTTATTAAGAGAAGTGCACATAAAATTAAGAGAATAATTTTTTTTGTTATAATTTCATATATTATTTAAAATTTGCGGGCATGGCGGAACTGGTAGACGCGCACGATTTAGGTTCGTGTGAGATTTCTCGTGCAGGTTCAATTCCTGTTGCCCGCACCAACACGTTAGGTTAATGTGTACATAAATTTAAAATTAAAAAATATATTTTGTGTAAATTAATCAAACGGAGTTGTAAAAATAACGCGTTCTTGAGTATATTAGAAATTTTTTTGATATTTTGTTAGGTATTTAAAATAGACCTGTTCTAAAATTATGAAAAAGAAACACAAGAAACATGTAGAATACTGGTTGTATTTGCGCAGCTTCGAGCTCATATTTATGCTAAAATTTGCAAAAAGAATTAGTTTTCGGATAGATCTGATGGTATTAAGCTGCTAATTCTGGACTAATATTCGTGTCTTCAATTTTATTTATAATATTTTCGATTACTTTGTCATTTTCAATTAAAAATTGATGCCGGGCTTTTATTTTAAAAATACGGGTTTCTGCGATGCCATCAAATGGAATAGCACTTTCATGGAAAGCAATTGTGCCGTCGCCATCGAGATATTTATTGATTTTTATATCAAGTTGATTTTTATTTTTAATATCAGGCGTAAGTTCTGACATTGTGTCAAGTCCATAACCTGCAATTATATGATAATCTAGAAAATTTAAAATATGTGTTTTATATTTACGTGTATTAACAAAAAATCTGTCATAAATTGGAGGTTGATTTAAGAAACGCTTCAGTGAGCCATCTGATTTTTTCGCAAAACTACAATTTTTAAGAAATTCTAAAGTTTGTTTATAATTTAACGTTCCGCCTGTTTTTGTATTAGTAATATAACCCGTTTTTGCTCTATCAAAGTACGTTTTGCTTGGCAACATCTGATATGTACTAGCGGCATTTACAGCTAGATTTTTAACAATATTTGGGATGCCTAAAAATCTTATGATTTTTGCCATGAAATCGTTTTCAGTGGTCATGCCTTTGCTAAGCACATAAAACGGCTCGACTGTGCCGTTGTAGGGAACAGCAATAGAAATGTATTTTTTAATTTTATTTAGCTTGCCAAGTTTTTTGAGCTCTACTGCGGATTTACAAGCTATAAGTCCACCTAAAGAATAGCCAATTAAAATTACTTCGTCATATTTTTGAATTTCTTTTGTTAATTTTTTAGAAGTTTTATTTATATCAAGACGCCAGTCATAATTATACAAAAAAGTATTATAATCTGGGAATTTTTCGTTTAAATTATCAATTAATTTTTTATAACAATTACCGACACCATATTTTGCTACATTTGCATCGACTTCATGAGGAAATTTCTCATCTTTTAGAGGCAAACCGATATTTTTATTTATTAATTTGCCATTTTCGTCTGTAGATAAATCTTTATGAAAAAGTTTAAATTTAATTACACCTTTTACCATTCGATATTTATTGTTATTATCGAGAGGCATCCAAATGGATTCGTTTTTATTATATTTTATGCCAGATTCATCGCGCTCAAAAAGGCCGTTACTAAAGGCGCCACCAATTAACATTACTGCTTTATTTTTTACCTGTGCTTCAACTGCTCGAACTTGATAATCACAAAAATTTATAGCAAAAGAAAATATAAAAATTAATAAAAATAATGAATTAAAAATTTTTTTAAACATTTTTATCTCTCCTTATTTAAATTTAAATCATATAGCCTAAGACTGTTTATAGCATCGAGAAACGCAAGTATCCCTTTTTCTAAAATCTATACAGGCACATATATGCCATGTTTTTACTATAACATATTTTATTTATTAAATAAATATAATAGCCTATATATTTAGACAGCATTTTATATGCATTTGCGGATTTTGTCCACTGAGAGGCCCAAATACGAAGTCCCAATCGCAAATTCCCAGGCCATACTTACGCTTTGGAGCGTCTTATATGGCCCCGGGCGATGGATAGGTGGTGTATTTATCTTCCTTTGACTGAAAATAACAAAACAGGGTTGTAATCCGTGATAGTCACGGCAATTTTATTGTCTTTTATTCGTAAGCGCTTAAGCAAAAATGTTTCTTTTAGAGCTTTATTCGCAAAAAATAAGGTTACATCTTCGGGCTTAACTGAATAACGCTGGGCGAGTTTTTCTTTCGCGGTTTGTACAGTTGCTGTGTCCGGGAAGTTATATGCTATTATTTCGTCTTTGACTTCGAATGTAATAGGGGTTTCACCCTGGGCGGGGGCAGGGGCTGGTTGTGATGGTTGGTTGACTGGCCGTGGTTGTTGAGACTGTAAGCTACTCACAGTTCTATTAAATTCGTCTTCGGTGGAATAAGATTCAAATGTTAAAGTGGTTGCGGGTCTGATGAAAAACAAGTTTGTATCATATCCGGGAGTGTTTAAGTGTTTGATGGCAAGGTCAGACGGGCTGACGATTGCGTACTCTTCTCTTTCGCAGTCCCCTACGCAGCACTCAAGTTCAAGTTTATCAAGATTGAATTTATTGCTTGCCTCTTTAATTATGTCACTAATTTTGGATGCCTGGGTGATATTGATGGTCCAATATCTTGGGATTATCCCTATGAGGCTCATGACATTAACTTGTATTTTCGCTGGCGCTGGCTCGGGGGCGGCACCTGAAAATGGGAAGTTGAATCCTAATTTTTTTATGATGGAATTATTATTCTCAGGTACAAGTTGCGCCGTCTCAAGTAATTCAGCAAGCGTATAGCTAAGCGGTATTTCGCTTCCGCCATCCAAAAATGCAGCAGTTGTGACTTCTTTATATTCATTTATAAGTTTTTTTAATTTCTCAAACCCATCGCCTTGGAATTTATCTGTTAGATCCGTCGCTTGCGAACTAGGATCATATAACAGTGCGAATGTTTGAGTTTGTTTATTTGAGTCTGAAATTTCGAGGTCGACTCTAATAAACTCACGTTTTAGGATTGTTATTGTTTCGTTAGGCTTGTAGTCACTTACATTAATATAACTAAGTGTTTCCAGCGGATATTTCTTTCCCCTGAACTGCCAAAGGTACTCGGTAGGTTGAGCCCTGTATTTAGCAGTTGCCGCTGTTACGTCTTCATTATTTATAAACGAGAACTTATTAGTTAAATCTTTATTCCACTGAGTTTTCATTGTCTTTTGGTTGCCTTCTGGTAAAATAATAGTTAGGTTACAAACAGGGTTGATGTGTACATAATACTCCTTGTCTGGCCTACGTTTTGCAATGTTATTCAAAATTTCTTCGATGTCTGACCAATCATTTATGTTGTGCGCTTCGTCTCCGATTGATATATTATATTCATTTTCAGCTCCTTTATTCAGGTATTCTTTGATTATGTTTTCTATTTTTTCATTTCCCCTCTGTTGCTTAGGTGGTTTACCGGGATCATAATACCAGGTTTCTTTCACAGTCAAGCCCTTGGGCGGTTGGATAGCAAGTGATACCTTCATCGGCAAAGTAAGGGCTCTGACATTCTCTTTGTCAGGATCTATTGGAATAAATTTTAGGATTAAACTTTTAAAGGTTGTTGCGTCATTTAAAATATTGACGGCATCTGAAATATCATTGATTAAATATTTAGTTCCCTTGATCGATGATTGTTCGATGCTGCCATCGGGTTTTAGGATACATTTTTGAGTTTTCATGGTCAGTTTTTTATTTATGTTATTAACTTGCTCAAGGTTTTTGGTAATGAGTGTATATAACTTATCATTTGGGTCTTCATTCTCGGCTAAGGTATTGTTCCACATAAATGGTACCATCGACCCACTAGTGGTAGCCACAAAAATTTTACTAACTTTTGAAACCTTTGGGGTGGTATAATCAGGACGTTCCACTTTATTCATGATATTTTTGAATTTCTCATAATTTATTAGCAGTAAATTTATGGATCTTCTCTTCGCGGTTGGCGTAGGTCGATGACGTCTCTCCGATTTGAACTTTAATTTTGGAATCTTACGGACCACACAATTAATCCACCAACATAGATCAATCACAATGGCAGTCCAAAGGTTATTGGCATTAGAATCAACGATCATTTGATTATATTTCTCCAGAAGATTATTTTTTGTTATAAATTCCAGTTCTTCTGGATATACTTTATCCCAACAAAGAACAGCAAGATCGCAAATAGAAGCTATTCGTTTTCTTTGTATTTTATACTCACCGTTTGTTCTATTGAAAACATGATTGTCTATCAGCATCGCCAATTTTTTCCAAGAGCCAGCCTTGATGATTTGATTTCGCTTTTCTATTGCGGCAGTTTTTACGGTGTCATCTAAGTTTGTGTCGGATTCATCGTATTCATTTGCGGCTTTTAATTGATCTTTCAGGAGGTTCAATTGTCTTTTTGCCATATAAATCACATCCTTTATACATATACCAATATATTTTTTATTCCGGAGAACGTTATATATTATAACACATACCTATATATTTTTTATTCCGGGAACATTGTATATTATAACACATACCTATGGCCAATGCAACACAAATTGGACGCATGGCACGGAAATTTAGTTTCATAAAATAAAAATGATATAATTAATGATAGACAGAAATTACTTAAAGAGATACAATAACAATGAAGCCATTGTTCATGATTATTCTGAGGTTCGTATGTAGGCTAATGTGCTCGACCAATCGACCATTATTCTAACTTAGTGTTGCCATCCGAGATAGGCTAATGATAGACAGAAATTACTTAGATACAATAACAATGAAGCTATTATTCATGATTATTCTGAGGTTCGTATGTAGGCTAATGTGGTCGACCAATCGACCATTTTAGTAACCCTGAGTTGCTATCCGGGATAGTCGCATGTCTGAGTTTACAAAATCCTCTAGTGTGCGCTGGGTATCGACGCTATTGGACACTTTCGTTTCGCATATTCGTCCTTTTTTCATAAAATAATATGTCTGTTTCGTGACGCCGTCATTGTAGGTCTCTAATCTGTATATGCCGTTTATGTGTACTTCGTCTGGTTGCCGGGATATGTGGTCGAAACGTTTTGTTATCTCTTGCCCTAGTTGTTGCGGGGCGTTTAGGTTGGAAGTACAAACCACATGCTTGCCTTTTCGCCCGGAATTCCAAAACACAAGCCCTATGATTATTGCTGTGCCTAAGCCAAGCCCTGTACCGGCAATGGCCATTCTTACGGTATCTTTTGATTTATCCCGATTTTGTATTCGCCTGAGTAGTCTATCGAAACCGCCGTCTGTCTTGTCCGGGGAGGAGGTTTGTGGATCTTCTGTATTCGCGGCTTCTACAGGACTATTATTATCAGAAAGTTTATTTTCAGCTTCTTGAGGGGCGTGGTGTTGGCGTTTTGGCTTTCTGGCCATAAGATATTGCGGTTCCTCCTCTGTATAATTGGAAGTTTCATACGAAGGAACTACGGAAGTCCGGGCCAATATGTTGGTTGGAGTGTATGTAGTTAATATGGCCATAGTCATTAAAATTGCTAAATTTTTTTTCACTGACATAATTTTATCCCCTTTAAATTTAAAAATATTTATATTCCCGAGAATCAAGATTTGCTTACAATTTTATATTATCAGATTGGCGATTATTTGTCAATTATATTTATGTTATTTTTTTGTTAAATTTGCTGTTAATTATAAAAGCACGAGCTCAGATTAGGGGACAGAAATATTATTCAATGTATCTGTCCTAGAACTGAATTATTTTTAAAAATTTCGAGTACAAAAGTAACACAGAAACGTGTAGAATACTGGTTGTATATGATCAGTTTAGCGCCCCATATTTACGCTGTAATTTATAAAAAGAATAAGTTTTAGGATAGGTCTTATTGCCTATTATTTGTGGAAGTGTTATATTCGCACTAGTTCCTATTATTTTTTAAAAGAATTCGGATTTAATTTTAAAATAAATTTTCATTGATTTTATTTTTCATATTCATATAATAAACTCGGAATTATTGAATTTTTAGTGTGTTTTTGATTAAAATTTTTAATATATCGCGTCATTTTATAGGAGGGATATTTTGGTAAATACTTATGAAATGCTTAGAAAAGCTAGAGCCCAGAATTATGCGGTGGGTGCTTTTAATGTTTGTAATATGGAGCTCATTCAGGGGATTTCTGAGGCATGTAAAAAATTAAATTCGCCAGTTATTTTTCAAGTGTCTCCTGGAAGTATAAGATATGCAGGATTGAATTTGTTAGTTAATATGGTTAAATGTTCGGTGGAAGAAACTGGAATTCACGCCGCATTGCACTTAGATCATGGCGATACATTTGAGTTGTGTAAAAAATGCATAGATGCGGGATTTACTTCAGTGATGATAGATGGCTCCAATCTGAATTTTAACGAAAACATAAAAATTTGTAAACAAGTTGTAGATTATGCTGCTCCTAGAAATGTGAGCGTTGAGGGAGAGCTTGGGCAACTTTCTGGGTTCGAAGAACATATGAATAATACCGAAAATTTTTATACAAATAAAAATCAAGTAGTAGAGTTCGTAGAAAAAACTGGCATAAATTCTTTAGCGGTCGCGATAGGAACGAGCCATGGTGTTTGTAAATTTAAAAAAGATGTCAAGCCGAATTTAAAATTTGATCTTCTGGATGAAATAAGTGAACTTTTGCCAGAGTTTCCGTTAGTTCTTCATGGTGCCTCAAGCGTGGAGCCTAAAATTATTCAAGAGGCACAAAATTATGGAATGAAATTCGAAAAAACTCAAGGGATACCCGAAGAAATATTGCTACGGGCAGCACGAGGTTCGATTTGTAAAATAAATATAGACACTGATATTAGATTGGCTGTTACTTTAAATCTTAGGAAATTTTTTTCCGAGAATAATCATGAGTTTGATCCTAGGAGCTATTTTAAAGTTATCAGAACTACTGTGGAACAGATAGTAAAGTTAAAAATAAAAAATGTACTAAATAGCCAGGATAAAGCGTGAGTTTTTAGATATTATGCATAATTATTTGTTCATATATTTTCGTATATTTAAAATATCAGGCCGTGCTTTGAACTAAAATATTCGTATTGCCTGATATCTATCATAATTATATTTACAAAAATTAATCTGGTATTTGTTGGTAGCGGCCGCCAAACGCGTAGTCCTCCTCTTTGCTTAAGTCTACCGCTGTGAGCGAGCGGCCAGCGGCAGTTTGTCCTGCATCATACTGTAAGAGCAAACAATTGGAGGAACCACCAAGCGCGCTGTCGGAGCTTGAAGTAATTGTTACAACTGTAAGGCTATTATCAGGAAGATCCATCTTCTTTTTTTTATCCAATGGCCCAAATGTAACTGTTCCAGAATCGTTGACTTTTTGGACGAAGTAACCCGAGTCACCATGATCATGCCCCCGGACGAACACGCCGCATGGGTCTGCTTTGCCAACGGTGTCAATATACATAGCTCTTCCTACTTCTGGCCCGTACCCGTTCGGGTTTGACCACGGGATTATCGGGTTTGTGTCTTGCCTGAATTTAGGGCGAGTCCACAGCGCCAAATGCTCCTGGCTGGGGGACTGGGCTACAGTTTGGGCATATAACGTTTTTGGCATATATAAAGAATGCGCAAAATGAATATTATGGTTATTCTTGTCGGTTAATTTTAGTGTTAAGAGGAAGGTTTCGAACGCGTTTTTGATTAGTTCACGCATAGTTGAATAGTTCTCACCGGTGTAAGATCTACTTAGCTCTGCAGGCACGCCTTTGTCGGACGTGCCTCCCCAGCACTCATGATTGCCTTTGAGCAGCACAACTTGTCCTCGGAATGCAGCTTGAAGCCAGAGGAAGAATGTTAATGTGTTAATACTGGCATTCCCCCGGTCGACATAGTCGCCTAAACATACCACCGTCTTTCCGGCAACTAATGCAGCGCGGATCTCAGCGACTACTTTTTTTAATATGCGGCCATGTAAATCTCCAATTATTAGTATTTGATTAGGATTTTCGGTATTTTGCGTTCTGTCGGGCTCCTCCGTAGGAATGCTTGCTGTTATATCCGCAAAAGATTTTGGACTAACGGGATTGGTTTTTAATAATTCTACTACCTTGTCGAACTGTTTCATCTTATCATCAGTTGTTGCACCGAAATTACATGGCAATTTTGAATATTTTCTGCCACGTGTAAAAAAGCTTGGTTCCGATATGTTGCTTCTTAGTTTGGCTAAAAACTCGTTATATGTCTGGATAATTTGTTTCTTTAATTCCTCTTTCTTGTTTACCTCAAGGGCGAAATTCGGGTTATCGACTAGTTTTAAAAGTGCTTTGTGGGTCCCTGTGAAATATTGGTTTATGGGTTGCTTTAGGAAATCTTGAGGCAAGCTTAATATCCAGGTAGATTTTGTTCTTTTTGCCCATGCTTCCAATGTCATTGTCTTTGTGTATGGATATTCATGCTTTAACATGGTTTTAGCAATAAAAGAGTTGCGAGCATTTAATACATAATTAATTGCACTTTTTGGCATTTCACCTATGTCCTCTGATGTTGGCGAAAAGAGAGAAAATATGCTGCGAATTGCATTTGTATGATTATCAATAGTTTGTGGATCATTATGATTTAATTCTATTAATGCACTTAGTAAAGCATCTGGTATTTCCGAGGCTGTACATCTCATTAATGAACCTAATGCCGGATCTTTTAATTTCGACAATAAAGATTTAATTTGTGCTTCGTCTTTGTCCGAAATTGAGCTGTCAGTTTTTTCTTGTATTAACCCTATAACACTTTTTGATATCTCTGCGATACACGAAGTCTTACCGGTGTATAATGGATTATCGATTATTTTTGTATATTGCTCAATAGTTTCTTTTTTTAATTTCTCAATTTGTGTATTTTTATCATCTGATGATTTAAAGTTATTTGAGGAACAAACCTTGATATATCTGTCAAATTTTTCGGCCCAGTTCCGCATAAGCAGCGTTGGGAACCTAATACTGCCTTTAGGGTTATTATCTAGGGTGGAAAGCCAGTTAGCCGCGGTGGCTGACCAAGTATATCTTTCTTGGGATTCTAATTTTAGCCTATTTAAGGTATCAGTCAATTTAGATATTAATTGTTCTTTCTCAGCCTGATTAAATTCTCTAGAATCCGGTGTATTTTGATCGAGGGTACTCAATGGATCCGCAGCAATCCGCCAGTTTGGGAATACGCGTGATTTGTCTCTGTCGGATATGGTTCCAATGTGTTTTAATACAAGTTCTAATATATTGGATTTAAGATAGTTATCATCCTCAAATATAAACGTCCAAGCGCCTTTTATCATCTCTTTCGTTTCCATGATTCTGGCTAATGCTTCTGTTGCAAAGTTACTTGATTTTTCGCCTAAGATGTTTAATAAAACTAATATTTTGAATTTTTCATGACCTGGCAGATCTTTAAGCTTTGGAAGCGCTTTTAAAAAAATATTAGGCTTGTCTTGGTCTGTGGCTTTCTGAAGATCCGACAATGTAGTATCATCTAATGCATCTATAATAACTTGATCCAACAATTTAGGTTTCATATGCCATTTATTGGCTATTGGTACCAAAACGCTGTGAATTTGAAGTTTACCTAAATTCGTTTTTTTGAGGTCTGCGATAGCAGCGGTTTTTTCTGGCGTAACAAGCTTAAAAACAGCCTCCTGAGAGCCTAATTTTCGCATAGGATGAATTTTCAATAATATCCAAGCATGGACCATTTTTTCCATATCACAGTTATCAATTAAAGCTTGTATTTCTGTAATTAATTCTGGACTTACTGTAACATTTGCTATTGCCTTCCCGTTTAATGAACTCACATAGTCGCGTAAGTTTGTTTTAATTTTGTCTTTCAATTTAGATTCACTATCTACATGTTCGGTTTTCAACGATTGCACTAACTTCCAGAGCTCTTGCGCATCCCTTTCTCGGGCTCTCTTAACATGTTCATTGTTTAGAAAATACTTTCCCGTACTACCCATGGAGTTAAAAAACCGATCTGTTTGCCATCGTGTGATCGAGGTATTTAGTTTATTAGCGCCACCGCCAATGGTTAAATAACCGGCACCCGCAAGCACAAGAGCAAAAGCTCCGCAGGCAATACCTGCTTTTAAATATTTGCTCGTATTATTAGATGTAAGAGGTTTTTTTTGATTAGGATATTCATCATGATATTCTGGATATTCTATGTTTTGAGTATCATCGGTAGGTAACTTATCCTGTTCATCATTAGTATTCTCCTGATCCTGGGATTCGTTTTTTTCAGCCTGACTTCGTGAAAATTTTTGTGGTTTCTTTTTACGTTTTTTCTTTTCCGGTTGAGAAACATTTGTTTTCGGGTCAGATTTGGCTTTGTTTCTATTCTTATTCAATGCAGACCCTGTTAACCCCGACTGAGCAACTAATATTAATGCCAGTACCAAAGGCATTTTTTTAAAATAAGTCACCATGAACGCCTCCTTAAAATTTCAAGATTTTAAATTTCAAATTTTATATTAAATTATAATTTGTATTTATTAAAAAAACGAACAAATTAAAACTCAATAAAATACTAATAATCTTCTTAATTTAAATCATATACATATTTTTGAATTCGTCAATAGGATAATCAATAAAACTTTGGGAAATTTAGTTTCAGGAATTTGTTGTTATATGATAGATTTATTTTATTTTACACCATTTTTTGGTTCCGCAAGAGACTAACTGACTTCTTTGATTGGTAAATGCTTAAGAGTATAATTTTCTAGTTTTGATTGGTAAATTATCAAGAGTATACTTGTCCATGATGAAGAATGTATCTGGATTGCAATTGGGCTCATGTAGGTGATCGTATGGCTTTTCGTCTGGGGGGAGAGGCGTCGCTGTCATCATGTTGACGTGCCCTACTACTATTACACTGTCGGGCTGTAGATTTCGTTTTATTGCTTTTTCTGCGCGGGCTATTACATCTTTTGTGGTGTCTATTGTATCTATTTTAATTTGCGCTTTAGATATCTCCACTCCTTTCTGTATTATCCATATAGTGACTATTTTCTCGTCGATCTCTCCTTTTTCGAGTGTTACTTTTCTTTTGACGTCGTTGTTGTCTTTAGGAATAAGGTTAGCCTTATCAAGTATGACGTTAATACGTTTAACACCAGAGCAAAGCGAGATTTTGGTATTATCCTTACGTCTAAATGCTGCCTCTGGGATTTCTTTATATTTCTCTATAAGTTTTTTTAATTTGTCAAACCCACGTCCGTAGAATCTGTATTCTGGATATTGCGTTTCCAAACCAGTATTATAAAACATTAATAACGTTTGCTTTTGCTCCGGCGGTCCTTCAATTTCGAGTTCGACTCTAATAATCTTGCCTTTTTGTATTGTTATTGTTTCTTGAGTGGTGAAGTCACTCGTACGAAGTGGGGAGTTTAAATCATTAAAGTCCTTATCGAGATTATGATAAACCCCATGGAACGCATATGTGTAATGATCACGACGAGTCGAAATGTATTTACTAATTACCTTTTCGACGATATCATTTAAAAACGTGAAGTTATCATTCACATCTTTTTTCCAAATCGTATGCAGCTCCTTTTGCTTTCCATCTGGCAACTTAATGGTTAGGTTGCAAACAGGATTGACGGTTAAAATATACTCTTTGTCGGGGCATCTTTTTGCGATTCTATTCAATCTTTCTTCGATGTCCGTCCAGTCGGTTACGCCGTGCTCTTCTTCTCCGATAGATATTTCATATTTATTTCCGTCTCCTTCGGACAGTAATGTTTTGATTGTGTTTGTTATTTCGTCGTTTCCACGAAGTTCATCTTGTGTTTCTCCAGGCCCATAATACCAGATTTTTTTCAAGGGAGTTAGTTTTGGCCTATTTATCATCAAGGTAACATTCATAGGGATGCTACTGGCGCGTTTTTTCCCAGATACCTCCCTAAATGTTAGGCCTAAATATTTTTTAAATGTTGTCGAGTCATTTAAAATATCGACGGCATCAAAAATATCATTGATTATATATTTCGTTCCCTTTCCCTCGAATTTTACCTTCGGTGTTTTTACCTTTGGTGTATTGATCAATGTACATTTTTGAGTTATCATAGTCAGTTTTTTTCTTTTTTTCTTACTTTTGTCAATGGTCTCGGAAATGTATTGATATAAGTAAGCATTATCGCCTGCATTCGCGGCTATGGAATTGTCCCACACATAAGATACCTGCGTGCCTTCTTTGTTACGAGGAATATAAATTAAACAGCATTTTGAAGCCCTTGGGGTGTCTGGATTCTTGAGGACCTTTTCTGTCGAGTCCTTTTTTAAATAAGTCCACTCCTTCATGTTCTCTTTGAAATTACTATGAAGCTTAAGAACCGAGTTTATAAGCCTCCTGTTTGCGGCCGTCGTAGGCCGATTAAGCTTAGCCACCTTAAATTCTGATTTTTTCATTTGATATAACACGCAATTAATCCACCAAACAAGTTCAATTACAATAGCCTGCCAAAGGTTTGTTTCTCTAGATTTCTCGCGCAGTTGGGTTATATAGATTGATTAGAGAAAGTTCATGACCAGCCTCCAAATAAGTACGGTTTTTTATCTCTTCCATTTTGGACTCAGGTATTTTATCATAACAAATCACAGCAAGATCGCAAATAGCAGCTACTCGTTTTCTCTGTATTTTATACTGACCGTCAGTGCTATTGAAAACAAATTGGTCTATCTTTAATTTCAAGTTCTCCCAAGTGATAGCGTCCTTAGAGATGTTTTTTCGTGTTTTGATTGCGGCTTCCAGTACGCGCTTTAAATTTTGATCTTTTTTCCCTTTTTGTAGTTTGGTGATTTTCTGTTCATCGGTGTCATTTGCTTCTTTTAAAATTTTTTTCATTAGATTCAATTGTTTTTGCGCCATATAAATCACATCCTTTATAGCTATGCATAATATTTTTCGTTCTGGTGGGCGATATATATTATAACACATAACCTATGGGATTGTAAAATCTATTGGGTGAAACAACCAAGCCACCTAGATGCCGTAATTCTAGGCGGTGATATGGAAATACGTAATAGAGCTTGCATCGTCCAGGATTTTAATTTCAGATTTTATCATAACTTTTGCTCATTTAAAAAAGTTTATATTTTATATAAAATATCTAAAATTTATTAATATTTTAGTGCAATTATACAAAAAAAGCATCAACCTATTGATGAATTGGGAAATATAGATATCATTGAAATTAGAAGTAAATAAATATTCCAAAATGTGAGGTGATTTAAAATGTGTATAAAGGGACATTTGATAAATAGTGTAAAAAACCATTACAACGACAAACCAGACGTTCTAGCTGCTATTGAGAATATATTACATCCAGTAGGACAAACACCTGCAAGTGACCCAAATGATAATCCAAAAATATATAAAATTAATGTTACCATTATAGCTGAAACTCAAGATGGTCGACGTATACAGGAATGTATAAACTCAAATTCAAGTTTGAGTAATAAAAAAGAGTTTGTAGAAGCCGTCAATTCCGCAATATTCCGTGGGATTACCTCGCAAAATCAAGAAGTTATAGAAGGGTACCCTATAGATCACATAACGGTTCAGTCAGGCAAACGTACTCGCGATATAAGGATCTCACCATGTTTGTCCAAATTGAATTATGAGGTCCCTGCGCTTGCACAGTTAGACACCTTGTTCCCTAGTTCGGCAGATGAGGTAAATATTGCTGTCTATTTTGGTCCAGGTTGGGAACTTCAACTAAAGTTTGGAACAGGGGCCCCTATAATAATAAAACTCCCATATTCATGTGGTTTAGCTGCCAATAATAAAGAATTCTTATATAGATACTTAGTCGTAAATAAACTTCCAAGCTTTGCAAATCTCAGGGGCTGTACAATAAGAGTGGATAGAAAAAAAAGGCTATTAGTTGCGACCACCCCGCAAGAAATTAATCTGGACGGAAGCGTTCTTATTTATGTCTCAAAGCCCCCTTCTCCCAAATTGATTTGTCTACATGAATGCCCCGAAGGTATATTCGCTGAATGTAGCACTAAAACAGATTATAAAGCCCAGATTCAAGTAAGCCCGGAGATATACCAAAAATTTAAAGATATCGGGTGCGACGATCTTGATTTAATTTTCGATGTGAAAAAAACCGATAAAAAAATTACGTTTTATATAATGCATACTAATAATGTTGCTGTTGGTTCCGCGGTCACCGGGTTAGACGCAATTGAAAGACGTTACCAAAGACTCGACGAAGTGTCTGATCTTCAGGTGCGCCAAAAATTACAAACGTTGTTAGGGTTATGTCGTGAGTGTATTAATTCCTATAATTCCCAATATTCATTGATAAATGAAACTATAAATATGTTATCTCCAAAAATTATAAAAAACACAATAAAACACCTCCCAGCAAAAGGAAGAAAGGAGAGAACAAATAAAATAGTTAATAAAACAGTTTATGATTGTATTTTTAGTCATATTAAACAGTTAGCAACTAGTATTTTGCGCCCTGTAACGCTGATGATAAGACCAGAATTTGTAAATCTAATATGCCAACTCAAAGGAATCCAAGGAATCTTCGGGCTAAACCGCCAAGTTAAATCCCTCGCTGCCGGGACCAAAGAAATATACCAGGCATTACAAAATATAAGTGAAGAAAAAGCATTTGAAGATAATTGTGCGGCGTTCAACACGTTTATTATGAAGTATAAGAAGATTCAAGAAACCATAAATGAGCTGTTAGAGAAATTGAAGGAAGAAGCCAAAAAATGTTCTGATACGCTGTTGATAAATAAAAATATAATATTAGTATGTCATCAAATACTCTTATTCTGTAAGGTTTACGGGAATCGTATGTTGACCGTTTTTGTCCAAATTGGATCTCCGAGTTCCTATATAAAGCATATTGACGGGATACTAGACCAAACAGTAACGGTCCCTGATGATTATTTTGGCACAGGTGAGGCGAGCTCTTGGTTTCGAGCTAAAGATTCGCCTGAATATATTCCAAGCAGTAAAGTTTATCCACTTTTCGACTCCACCGGAACGCCGAACGTGCGTGATATCGAGCAGGGAGGAATTGGAGATTGCTACTTGTTTGCGGCTATGATACATGCATTAAACCTTAACGTAGATTTAATTAAAAACTGTTTCAGTGCACCGCCCGCTGGAAGAGAAAATGAGATTGGTGTCACTATGTACCCGGTAGATGCTAGTCAGGGTCATAACGAGTTATTGGTCTGGCATAAAAAGAAAAAAATAACTATATATGTGAAGCGTACAGTTGATGAAATTAAAATTAAACAATGGCTGCATCTTACCGATAAATCTCCTTGTTGGCCTTATATGATCGAAAAAGCATACGCATACATGCGGAAAAGAGGATTGGTTTTTGATTCGTTTTATGGTTATATTAAAAAATTATATAAGAAAACAAGTTCATATAAACATATGCTAGATGGTGGGAAAGAAGCAGTAGCATTTTGTGCTATTACCGGTAAAAATACAAAACTCATAACAATGCGTGATGATGCAGCCCTTATAGATATCATTAAAACCCAAAAAAATATCAATGTCGCTTTTCACCAATCTAAAGTTATTCGAGTAGCATATTCCTGTCGAAGGGGTCTAGACACCGCGAGCATTCAAATAATCCAAAACCACGCTTATGCTTGCATTGGCTGTATGCACGTAGGTGAAAATCTCTATGTAAAATTATTTAACCCCTACAATCATAATAAATTAGATAAACAAACATTTACAAACAAGCCCGTAAAAGTTTCAGCTGTTAGGTTCTGTGCAGAAACATCATTATTTTCAATTCCCTACACGCTCCCCCCAATTTGTGTATCCACAACCCATGATTATTTTTTTTACGACACACATGTGTATAAGAATGCCGTTTATCTAAAATTACAGACTGGCGCACAGCCCGAAAACAGTAAAGAGACAAGTGGAGTTTTCGAAATCAACCTAGATGACGTAGACGTATATACACCATTTGCTGCGGGCGGAACATTTATTATGCCAATGGAGACTTTTTTAGAAAATGTCGATAGAAGTAATATATCGACAATTATCGAATAACCCTAACCCCACCTGACTTAGTACGATTGTTTGTAATTATTTTTAATAAATTTTGGGAATATAAAAAAATCATAAAAATAAATATTAACTTACAAATACTAGTAGACATTTATCTTTAGTTTTGATATTATAAATCAAAACATAAAAATAAGCATTAACTTACAAATCTTATTAAAATATTGAGGTAGAATTATGAATAATAAACATAAGCTCACAATCGGGCAAAACAAGAGTAAAATATTATCCAGTTTGCTAGTCGTGCCGTTAATATTATCATCAGGGCTGTCTTGCGGAGTGTCTGCAAAAGTTAAACCCGGCCAAAAAAAACTGCACCATGAGATCTCAAACCCGGCGCCGCGCACGTATCCAACGAAAAATAAGACAATTCTTCGCAGCCCAGGTAACTCGCCCCAAGAGAAATTTGCGCCTAGCGAGCTTAACACAAACGAAGAAACTCCGATAGCCAAAAAAGACAATACCGTCAGAAATGCATTAATTGGTGTTGGTGTCGGTGCAAGCGTTTTAGTTGTTGGCGCAGTTACTTATGGACTAGTTCAGCATTTTAAAAAAGCTGATGCGCCTGCCCCAACAAAAACTGAACCGCCAGCCAAACCCGACGCATCATCATCGGGCAAAGAAACAGACCCAAATGCTAGCGCCACAGGAGCCACCGCTGCATCCGCCGAGGTGGCGAAGCCGCAACCTCCGCCAAAAAAAGAGAAGCCAAAAGATCCTACGCAATCAAGTGGGGCACCGGCAACCCAAATGGCCGACCACGAAAGCAACAGCAGTTTGAATTCACAAAGTTCACAGGAGAACCAAAACACCCAAAATAACTCCCTGGTGGGACTAGAAAGCCAAGTGGCAGGCAGAGGCCCTGGAGGCGACAGCACAACGGCCTCACAATCTGCGCCTGCAACACAACAAACCGAGCCCGGCGAGGCGCCCAACCAACCCCCGCCGCCAGAAGCCACAGCCACCCCCAAGCCCGCGGAAACCGCGGCCGAAAAGCCAGCGACAGACCCAGCGCCTGAGCCACCGCCTGCGCCTCCTACGCCAGATCCCGAAAGGCCGGAACCGAAAAACGAGGCGTCGCCCGCCCCGGAGCATCGTGAGGCCGATTTACCTGGCCCGCCAGCCGGACAGCGCAACGCTGAAGAAGCTCCTGAAACAGAAGGACAAATAGAAACAAAGATAAACCCTGGTAAAATTGAATTGGCTAGGTTATGTGGCGTGAACAACATATATACCGAATTTGACCCAAATGAGCCCCCAAAGAACGGGGAATACATGCTAGTCAGCCCAGTTATAACAAAGGACGGGACTTTGGATCTTGATGTGTTTGCTCGGGTAAAAGCGCAAACTGGAGATGCTGCATATAGAGAAATTCAAAGTCTTTTAGGTCAAAAAGTCATACCAGATGGCCATAAGTCTATTTTTACGGGGGAGCCGTTGGTGGTTTTATGGAATTGTGAGACTGATGAGTGGAAGAGGGTCTCTAAAGACAAATGGACCCACGCAGTATCGGGCTGGTGGCCCGCTGTAATTACGGAAAGTAAGATAGAGATTGATAATATCGGATCTTGCGATTTGGGAACTACGGACAATACTATCAAAAAGAATGATGATTTTTTAACTGTTCTTTCAAAGCTTGCGAAAGTCAACAACAAAACGTACAGTGCTAGTGCCGGAGATACGGCAGTAGGAATTACAGCCAGTACCTTCAACGAAACACCGAAGACGGCCTCCGTAGAGTCACTTTCTAGTTTGGCATGGATGATAAACGAGTATAACAAGCAGGACGAGCACGCGTGATGCCAGATTGTACGCGGTTCGGGCTGTGTATTTTTAATTATATGTTCTGGAATTGGAATTAAATCTAAGAGGTTTATATGAAAATGAAGTGTTTATGTGAAAATTTGTAAATAACACGAGGTGGTATATTATGAAGGTTTCTGCTAAAATTATGTCGACCGTTTTACTTATGCTTAGTTTATGCTCGTCCATGCGCACGCCTAGAATTATGGCCTCTACGATGCCCAAAACCGCGGAGACTCAACGAGAGCCAAGAAAAATTAATAGAACCGCTCTATCTGTGGGCTTACGACTAGGAGGAGCGGTGTTTCTTGGGGTTACAGGCGTTGCATTATATAAATACTTAAACAAGCCAAATGACATAAATTCTGCGAAAGGGCCCGAAAACACATCGGGCCCAAACTCTCTTCATAACTCGGGCTCCTCGACCGCCACGGACACGCCCCCGATAGGCGCAGCTTCCTCAGGTCAGGAAACCACACCCCAAAATCCGAGCCACCAGAAACAAGAAAAAGAACCCGCCAGAGATGCGACCAGCGCGGGTACCGGCCAACCTCCAGCGCCAACCAGCCCCGCTGCACCTGGTTCATCAGGCTCTTCGAGCGAGACACCAGATATGTCAGGAGCCCCACGCCAGGAAGGCGCAGCCACTTCGTCTCCTAGTGAACGTAATGAATCAAAACCCATGGGTTATTTTTTATTTGATAAAGAAGCGCTGGAAAAAGCGTCTATTTCATTTGTAAAAAAAGATGATGCAAATCACCGCTACCCACAATTTGGCGCATCACCTGATACGCCTCTTAATTTATCAGAATATACGAAAGTTCCGATTTTTGCATATAAAGGGAAAGAAAGAACAGAGAAAGAAAGAAATAGAATGATTTGTATTGGCGGCATATGGTTATCCCGTAATGCAGATATTTCTTACGTGGCTGAGGCATACAATGAGCAAGTATATGGGACCGCGTATGAGGATGATGGCTCAATGTGGGCGTTGGGGTCGTATGATCCTGAGACCAAACAATGGCAAAGGAGCTGGACTATTCCCAGAAAGCTAGAAGACCTACATAAACAGTTGCGCTACAAGTATTTTCTTATTGTACCACGGCTGGCGAAATCGTTCGAGAGTGATCATCCAACGGCCAGTGCTGTCGTTGCTACCGGTATAGATAAAGGCCTGACTTATTCCGGATAATAATTTTAAATTTCTATTAAATTCCTGATCAGGACTCTTAATAATGTTGACATTGGAATTTTATGTAGCATAATTAACAATAATATTTGAATATATAAAAAAAATTATCTTATTTGTGCGCAGGAGGTTGAATATGAAAGAACGTAAAATAAAATCGACAATGACATCTTTATTAGCTGTTGCTCTAGCTCTGACCCCGAACTTAGCACGTGCACAAAAGAATGTTTATAAAAATAATCCGGCGCCTATTATTATACCTATTGAGCCAGCCCCAGAGCCCGAAGAGCCAGAAAGTGCAGCAGGGACCGTTTTTTTTGGTGTCGGAATAACTCTCCTGTCTGTTGCTTGTGCGGGGCTTATTGGTTATGTAGCTTACGATAAATCCGAAAACAAAAAATCTGATGCACGCTTGACAGAATTAGTTAGCCTACGCGGGGACTTAGAGGCGCTTCAAAAATGTTTGTATGCCTTGCCATCTGACACTGATGATGCTATCAAACAGGATAAACAAAATGAATTTCATACAAAGGCGCAAGCCATAGCGAAAAAAATTGCTGATCTTAGAGCAACATTACCTGCCCAAGACATGGAACTACCAATATCAATACCTTTTCGATCATCGGCCAAGCTTATAAAAAGTGACATTAAAGCTCAGTTTCAAAAAGCAACCCAAGATTTTTATATGCTTGTATTTGAATTCGGAATATTCACCCACAGACAGGATTTTACTAAGAAAATACCTGATGATACATCCCTGTATGAAATATTGAAATCAGCATTTTCTGGCGAGTTACCTACTGAGTATGAAACTCTATTTGCAAATGAAGGAAATTTAGACAAATCTATGGTCCGCGCTAAGGTGGATGAAATACGTAGCCACTATGAAATAGAAGCTTCCGAACGCGATCAGACCGCCAAATTAAACAAGCAATTGAAAGAACAAAAAGAGGAATTAAACAAAATTCAAACTGACCTGACAAATAAAAAGAAAGAACTGAATGAGAAAGCACAAGCAATTATACCAAAAATAAAAAGCCAATTACAAAACGAAAAAACGACCCTAGAGGGAAAAATCGCTAAATCAACAATCCCAAACAGCTCAGGGTCTGCTAGCGGCCAATCGACCTCCCCAAATCAACCGAACGCAAACCAGGCAGAAGATGACGCAAAACTAATCGAACAAGGCAAGAAGGCAGCCGACTTAGGTGAAACAGTAGCAAATAAACATCCATTGAGACCCTGGCCGAAATCCACCAAAGCTCGAGTGCACGAAACCATTAGCAGCGTATTTAAAGAATCCGATGTTTATCAGATTCATCAAGAGATCTTGGAGCTTAGTATTGAATTAAAAAATCCACGCCCATGGAACAATGAAACCGAGAGAACGGCATATACACAGAAAATTAATCGCATGTATGAATTAATTGGAAAGCTAGTAAAGTCCCCCGTACGCAATGTTACCATTCGGAAGCATTTCATCGTTATCGATGGTCAAAAACTCAGTGCAAGTGACATAGAACATGCATTTTATGAAAAATATCAGCTGAATTCCGGAATAAAAACTACAGTTCACCCTGAAACCAAGGAGGAGATATTATCAATTACAGTGTGCTGGCGCCAAGGATCTAACCGGGTCAGCTATGGTAAAGGTTACTTGATACCAATTTCACTAAGCGATGTTGTAAAAGACCCTAACTCTGTTGGTGTTATCCTGGACTTGCTTCCTTATGACACCGGGGCCAAGAAACAAACATATCAATTTAAATTAATCCCCAAAAAAACAAGTGGTGACGTCAACTCTTAAATATGAAGGAGGATTGATTCTAAAATGTGGAAGAAAAAGATAAGCGCGCCCTTAGCATTAACGTTGATGATACCCACATTATTAGGCGGGAACATAACACATGCAAAACATATAAAAAACACACAGCTAACATATTCTTATGGCGATGGCGATAAATATACGTATCAAAACCCTCCTGCGAATTCCTTGAATACAACAACTGAAAATACTTCGAGCCATATTCCTCTAGTTATTGGTTCATTGAGTTTTCTGGCTTTGGCTGCGGTGGCCTGTACGACTGGATATTTTGCATATAATATAGAGAAGGAAGATTCAACATATGTCGAATTACACAAAAAGAATGAGGCGTTAAAAAACGCAATACAAAAATCCCCAACTAACGATATAGCAGACGTGGGCCAGCAGGGCCAACCCGATACCAATTTCCCGGAGGAGGTACGAAGCTTGAAGCAAAAAATCGAGAGCTTACCATCTGGGGTTAGGAAACGTAAATTACAATTGGATGTAGATGAGACCGTTTCAAAATTGGTGCTTAAATATGACGCAGATAAGAAAAAACACATACAAAACATAGCCGACCGTGTGACAGAGATTCATAAATGTTTATCTCCCGAAGGAAAAGATGAAATTATAAAACAAGAAGAAATACAAAAAATACTAGATGATCAGGTAAAAGAAGAAAAGGCAAAGATCGCAAACAAAGGAAACCTAGATACTGAAATAGAAAATACAAAAAAAGAAAGAGAAAAAAAAAGGGCCGAACTGACAGAAGTAGAAAAAGGCCTACAAACAATAAAAGACTCACCCACCACAGAGGACATTAGTAAGCAAGCGTCTGTACTCCAAGTGCTATCAGCCGAAGATGCGAACGTTCATACCACAGAAATTACAGAGATTACTCAACTTCAGGAAAAGGTAGCCGAATTGAAAGCCCAAGCCGGGCCAATCATAGGGGCAGCGCAGAGACGGAAAGAGCTAATATCTCTTCTTGACAGACTAATCGTGGATAGTGCAGCCAAGAGTGGGATGTTTCAGCCGAAAGAGTTAAAATTCGGCGTTTTTGGTCGGCAAACGGAATTAAAAGCGATCAAGAGCGAATTAGAAAATGCAACAACTACTAATATGCTGCAAAAAGAATTGGAAGCAATAAAAACGCTAGACGAGATTATAGCAGGGCAGCCAACCCCTCAAAAACTAACCAGTGGAAGAAGCCTAACAGGTCAGCATTTTATAGCGACCCACGCAGGAGAGGTTCCTATATTCATTCAGACAAAAGCACCCTCATCATCTGATGTAAAAGTGATATCAGTCGATATAGCTGATATCGCCGATGAAGCCAGAAAGTGTGGGTTCCACGTCGAGGGGTTTTCTTTTTTGTCAGGCAAATCTACGGTCTTATATGGCAAAGATCTTAACGGTACATCTGGGATTTTGAAATTAGAAGGTGTAAAAACTTTGGACGTTGACCAAACAAGGTATGACGAACTGAACCGGTGGTTTAAGCTTGGCGCCGCAAAGCGCGTGGAACTAGTACTGCCCGTATACAGCGCGCAGAAGGTGGGGCCGAAATCATCGAAGAATGTAATCACAAGGTCAGCCTATGAATCAAGCGCACAGTTTAAGGACGCAATAATGGCCGAATTCGGGGAATTCGGTGTTTATGGTATTGCAGACCAAGATGGCCAAGTTATTGTCAAGGTTTCGGGTCAAATTCAAGAAACGGTGCCTAATGATCCTGTTGAGTCTTTTACGCCCGACGCCGGTGATCGCGTTGGTAGGCAGTTGATTGAATTAATTTATAAGTTACGAATTGAGCGTATGAGATGGCCAGATGTAAAATCTGCAAATTATGGACTGAGTGTAACCAATGGCGTGACTGTGTTTGATTACGCGGCCTTCGTGTCCTCGGGGATGACTGGGGGAGGGCAGATGACACCAGGCCACGAAGGCCCAAATGACGTGGGTAAAAATCAAAAAGACATCAATATAGCCCAGAGAAGACAACACTTGGAGGCCAATGGTAAATTGCCGAAGACAACTATAGACCAAGACGTAGATTCAACTATACAAATTGGTATTTGCTTTTTAGAGCAGTTTTTTGGCCACCCAGGTGACCATTTAGCCTCATATGAACTGTTTGGTTGCCCAGAAAGTTGGACGAATGAACATATTGATTCTGTAAGTAGTACCATAAATCAATCACCATTTGGAAAAAAGGATCAGCTTAAAGACATCTTATATAGTGGAAGACTGATAGCTCTAAAGCTAGGCGGAAAAACTAAATCAAATGACATAAAGGCAATTATTGAACCTCTACGGAGAGAAGCGATATATCCTGATGGGCCTACTATCCAGGATGTTTTGGATCGGCCGGGGGGGTGTTGGGCACTCGCATTTAGTTTGATGTCGTGGAATTGCCCCGTGGAGCCTGTGGCAGTTATGGAATTACTTTCCTCTACAGCAAAATATCAACAAATGGTCAAGGAAAACAAATCACTCTTACTCAGCCCGTACGTGGCCAAGGCCTAAGCATACCCCAATAGTGGGGGGCATATTAGTTAGTTAGGTTTCGCTTTTTCTCAGGGTTTATGCTTGGTATATGCAAATCGGTAATCTTGATGAAAAAAACCGAAAGCATATTTAAAAAAAGGATCATTTGTTAAGTTATATTCTTGTTACCAGGTGTAATTCTTGGTATATGTATAAGGGTGATCATGTGAGGCTTGGGAATATTATATGTGGTTTGGATGGCATTGAATCTCGGCATTTTGGGATCTCGAGTTATGATGAGTTTGAGAATCAGGAGGTTCTGGACATTTGCTATGATTCAAGATCAGTGACACCCGGGTGTATGTTTGTTTGCCTTATGGGTGTTAATTTTGATTCTCATATTTATGCGCAAGATGCTGTGACTAAAGGAGCGTCTGTTATAATTTGTTCTGAATATGTAAATGTTCCTAATTATGTGAAAGTGAAAAATACTCGGAAGGCATTGGCTATTATTAGTGCGAATTTTTGGGGTCATCCAGAACAGGAATTGCGCTTGATTGCTGTTACTGGTACTAAAGGGAAAACAACAACCGCTAAAATTATAAAAGATTGTATTATTGAGGCTGGTAAAAAATGCGCGCTTATTGGGACTCTTGGTATGCTTCGTGGTGAGGAATTAATAAGTACGAAAAACACAACGCCGGAATCATATGAGATATATGCGTTTTTACGTGGCTGTTGTTCCGGGAATTATGAGTATGTTGTTATAGAAGCTTCTTCGTTGGGTTTGAAAAATTATCGTCTTTGGGGGCTTACGTTCGAATGCTCTGTTTTTTGTAATTTTTCTAGGGATCATATTGCTTCTGGCGAACATGAAAGTTTGGATGATTATTTTAACTCAAAATTAATATTGTTTGAAAATAGTCATAATGTGTTTTTGAATAAAGATGATTTGCTGTTTGAAAAAATTAAAGATTTTTGTGTTGGCCAAAACTGTGAAGTTATTACATACGGTATTAGAAATGCTCAGTGTGATTTCAAGGCTGAGAATATTGAATTTTTAGCTAGTAAAAGTAAATTGGGTATGAAATTTGAATTGAATTCAAAAAAAATAATTATTGGACTTCCTGGGGAATTTAATATTTATAATGCTCTTTCGGCGCTCGCAGTATGTGAATATTTAAATATAAATTATAAAATAATATGTACTGTACTTGAAAATTTTACTGTAAAAGGCCGGGCTGAAATTATTGAAAATAACAGTGATTTTACGGTCTTAATTGATTATGCTCATAATGCTAGTAGTTTGGAAAATATTTTGGTGACTTTGAGAAAATATAATTTTAATAGACTTATAACATTGTTCGGTTGCGGCGGGAATCGTCCTAAAGAGCGTCGGTTTAGTATGGGCGAAGTATCTGGTAAATTGTCAGATCTTACAGTTATTACTACTGATAATCCAAGAAATGAACCATTTATGGATATTATACAAGATATAGAAACCGGTGTGAAAAAATATAGTACAAATTACCAAATTATTCCTGATAGAATAGAGGCAATTAATTTTTGTTTGAATATCGCGAAAACAAATGATGTGATATTACTCGCTGGCAAGGGCCATGAAGTGTATCAGGAAATAAATTCTGTTACATATGAACTCGATGAAAGAAAAATAGTTAATGATTTTTTTGAAAAATTATGATAATCCTGTTATGATTTCTGAATCAAGTATGTCTATTCTTTCGCTGTTAGGAATTTTAGGCAGGCCTGGCATAGTGATAATATTACTGGTAAGAACGACTAAAAATTCAGCCCCGGCGGAGACTTTTATGTCACATATGTTTAAAATAAAATCTTCGGGCGCGTTGAGCAATTTCGGATTATCCGAAAAACTATATTGTGTTTTAGCTATGCATATAGGAAGAGAATTAAAGCCTAGGGTCTCTAAGTCTTGTATCTGTGATATCACGTTTGAAGTTAATTTTATGTCTGTTGCATGATATATTTTTGTGGCAATTGCTTTTATTTTATCATATATAGAAAGGCCTAAATCATAACAAAATGAAAATTTGGTCCGATCACAGGCATCGCACATGTTTAGTATGTTTTGAGCAAGCATATCACAGCCGGCCGAGCCTAGTTTCCATGCATCGGCAATGGCATAATTTATGTTTAATTTTAATAATTTATCTTGTAAAAAAATTAATTCTGAATCTAGATCTGTATTAAATTTATTTATAGCTACTATTACCTGCAAATTATAATTATATTTCAAATTATTTAAGTGCCGTAAAAGATTAGAAAATCCTAAATTAAGAGCCTCTAAATTTTCTGATCCAAGATCGCCTATTTTGCTGCCTCCATGGTATTTTAATGCGCGAATAGTAGCAACAAGTACAACAGCATCGGGGATTAAATCTGTGTGGCGGCATTTTATATCTAAAAATTTTTCAGCACCTAAATCAGCGCCGAATCCGGCCTCTGTGACAACGAAATCGCATAATTTTAACCCGAGTTTAGTTGCAATAACAGAACTGCAGCCATGGGCTATATTTGCAAAAGGACCCCCATGTATAAACGCCGGAGTATGCTCTAAAGTTTGGACTAAATTTGGTTTTATGGCATCTTTTAGAAGAACTGTCATGGCATTTTCCGCTTTTAAATCGCGAGCAAATATAGGTTGATTTTTGTAATTATAGCCTATTATTATATTTGAAATTCGGCGCTTTAAATCTGCGATATCTGAGGCTAAACATATTATAGCCATGATTTCACTTGCCGCTGTTATATCAAATGAATCCTCGCGAGCAATGCCGTTGTTTGGACCTAGCCCGTTTACTATGAATCGTAACTGGCGATCATTCATGTCAAGACATCTGCGCCATGTTATCTTCTTGGGATTTATACGAAGCTCATTCCCATGAAATATATGATTGTCTATTATAGATGCAAGTAAATTATTAGCAGCACTTATTGCATGGATGTCGCCTGTAAAATGTAAATTAATATCATCCATTGGAATAACTTGGGAATACCCGCCGCCTGTAGCTCCGCCTTTTATACCAAATACAGGGCCTAACGATGGCTCTCGGAGTGATAATATCGCATGTTTATTTAATTTACGCAATGCATCGGCTAGCCCAATGCTAACAGTTGTTTTGCCCTCTCCTGCCGGCGTGGGAGTGATAGCTGTCACTAGTATTAATTTCCCTGTTTTATTGCTGTTTTCTAGTCTATTATAAATCAAATTATAATTTACTTTTGCTTTGTATTTACCATATAACTCGATCTCATTAGGAATAAGCCCTAAAGTTTTGTATGCTATTAATTCTATCGGTAATTTCTGGGATTCTTGTGATATGAGAATATCGGATTTCATAGTATTGCCATCTCTTTTCTTTCAAAATAAACTAAAATAAAATTAAAAATTAAAATTATATTAAATCAAATTTAAACTAAAATTTCAAGTTAATTGCCTGATAACTCATAATTCTCATCTTCATTTAAAATAACGTTTATGTTCGTAGGTATCGGATTTCCTTGGTTTTTACAGTTCGCGATAAATTCGACATAACTACCTTGTAATTTTTGTACATAATCAATTGCTCCCCGGATGCCTTTATTTTTTTCAACACACAAATTAGAAGTTTTCTTAATAATATCTTCACCAATAGTTATTGTCAAATTATCGGTTGCTTTTTTATTTGCTTTAAATTTTTCAAATTCACCTGTCAAAATTTGTGAAAAACTATCGGTGTCTATATCATTCAATTCTATTACCGTGAATCTGTTCACCAATGAGACATCTCGGGTGACATCAGTGCGCGCTGTGAGATTAGGCTTAGGACCTCTATCAGGTAGGCCCCAACATTTGGGTAACTCGTTTGATGTTAATAGGAATATAGTGTTTGAAACATCTATTGATTCATAATTGACACCGTTTCTTACCATTAATTTGCCACTATCGCGCGCATCTCGCAGACGCTCTAACACCGTATTCTGCGGGTCATTTTTTGCGATTTTGTCTATTTCATCCAGTACAATCGCGACATTATTGTTCAGTTTTAGTTGCCGTATAAGTTCAGAATTAATGTTTAAAAGCTGATCTGCAGGAATAAGCGAATCATTACCTGTAGGAAGCTTCACGCTAGAGGAAACAATAAATTGCCATGATTGCATCTCTTCGCCAAAAATCAGCTGAGAGATTAATTTGCATATATGTGTTTTCCCAATGCCTGTGTTTCCTAAAAGCGTTATTAAACATGAGCCAACTTTTTTGGGGTCTACTTTTTTCTGGCTTAACCAGCCTGTTATTGCTCTTGCAATTTCTGAACCTGCTCGCTCTTGGCCGATAAGTTGATCTTTGAAAGCCTCTGATAGCATTGTGTACATTTTTTCAGGATCTTGCTCGATTTTTTTTCTATTATATATTAATTTGCTATGTAAATATGTAGCCCCTGTTTTTATACCGCTTCCGATGTCTTTTAATGTGTTTTTTATGAATGGAAATAATAATAACCCTAAAGTTGGAACTCCGGCAGCAACCCCAAATATACGTAAACCTTCAAATACATGAGCCATTTTTTCTTCTTTTAATGCCTTTAGTTTATGCCCAAGTTCTGACATGAACTCATCATATAAAGTTGTAGGGTTTGGATGGTTGTTTCTGATTACTAATGGATGCGCATAACCGAACCATGATAAGTTTTTTTTAAAATCATTTTCTTTAGATATTTCTGCGAGCTTTAGTAGCCGGTCAGTTGGCGCAATCTTAGGGAAATTGGCCTTAAGAATGCCGCTAATATATAAGTCAATAGCTTCTTGTTTTGACACTCGAGCGACATTATCTAGGTTTAATGGGTCAATCTGCTCCTCCCCTAGTTTAAAGAGCGGATTACTTTCTGATCGCTGTTTTGTTTTCCCGTCGGATGGATCAATGAAGAGAGAAGTATTTAAAAAATTAATTATTTCTGGGCATTCCCAAGGATGGCTGAGAATTATTTGCTTTTTTTTGGCACTCACAGAAGGAGAGAATATATTATTCAAAGATGTATGTACTGGGGCGAAAACTTGATTTATCATAGTAATTGACAACAATCCAGCAACAACCCCAGATATAATTTTCTTGCATTTTTTTTTGACAACAGTTGGCCGTTTCTCATTAGGTTTGCATGTACTTGTTATATTCTTCATGATATATTTAATTACATCATTTTCTGTTAGTGTCGAATCTAATTTTAATATAATATTTATAATATCTTTTAAACTTTTAGCCTCCGAAAATTTGCGACTTAATTCTTTATTTTGATTAATTTTCGCAAGAGCTTTACAAATAGTTGGTTCATGGTCCATATTCCCTCACTTCCCTAAAGTTAAATCTAGATGTGTATTTGGGTTCAAATCTGGATTGAAACAAAATGCCATTAAGATGGTCGATTTCATGACATAAAACACATGCATCAAAATTTTTACCTGTAATTTCTATGCTAGATCCTTCGGAATTTTGTGCCTGTACAACTATGTGTTTAGGCCTGATAGTTACTCCGTATTCGTACGGAAATGATAAGCAGCCTTCTTCTTGGCGTTGGCGTCCTGTTTGCTGAATTATTTCAGGGTTAATTAACACGTGCTGTGTGCCCGATAAATTAACTACTGCTATTCTTTTGAGGATGCCTACCTGCGGCGCTGCAAGCCCGACGGCGTGTTTGGTAGCATCTAACGTTTGTTTTATATCATCTACGAGTTCACGTAATCTATCATCAAACACCACTACCTTTCGGCAGGGTTGGGTTAAAATAGGATCCCCATCTAAAAAAATTTCTCTTATTGCCATAAAATCCTCCGAATACACAAAATTTTTATAAATAATTTATTATATACTTTTAATATATTATACTAACTTTTTTTATATTGTTTGTCAAATGTTTTTTGTTTAATTTTTTTGCCAAAATACGTTTTTATTAATTATTCCTAAAAAAAATAATATTTTTTTATTTTTTTGTTGACTTTGCTATATAAAATGTTATCATTAACACGGTTATCTTTGAAAATACTAGTTATAATTTTAAAAAGGTTGGTGATTAGAATATGGATACAACAAACGTCAAATTTTTATGTGCGCTTCCATTCCTACCTACTTATACGAAAAAAGACTTGGCCAAAACTGAAATAGGTAAAAGATATACCAAGTTCTTGCCCCTAAGCACCGATGTTATATTCGAGAAGAAAATTAAATATAAAGGAAAAAGTTATTTTGGAATTAGCTTCAACCTAGAGTTAAATACAGAAGGGGACACCAAACTAAATTCCGAGTCCGTAAAAAGCTTAATCAACGCACAGAGTAAAGCAAATGATGTAAAACAAAAGCTAATACAAAATAGTGTTATCTGGCTTCAGGTGAAAATATTAGATGGTGAATTCGTTATTGACGAAAAATATAAAACTGTGAAAGGCAAAAAGGATGAACAACCCTCCCTAGTGGTCTCAGGTTATTTTAAGGCAAAGTTTAAAAAAATAAAATGTTTACTGAGTACAAAAGAAGCAATAGAGAAGAAAGTAGGGATCCCCGGGACTTTGGTTTGGCCCACGAGTGGGGATACTTTTGACTATGATCTAGATGAGAGAATAACTACAATGAAGTCTTTATTCGTACAAATGAATGTAGGATCGAATCCATATTGCGCGATTGTCGATAAATCTGACCATAATAACATAGTTGAGCTTAAAGCTTCTGCCAAAAATGGCTTGGTCCCTGTGCCGCCAAAAGGATGGGCTCTGTTGGGTCGCGCAAAAACTATGTTACAGAAGCTTGATTTCTTGAATGTGGCCGGGGAAAATAAATTGAAAGAAAGCATATCCCTCTTAGACCCACAAGATGTGGCATTTTATGTCGTCCGAAACAGGTTGGACTACAGAACTGATGGCTTTCTGTATAGGCTTAAAGGATCACAAATTAAAGTCAATGGAACTCAGACTATTAATATGGTCAGTAAGGAGGTAGCGAAACAAGCACAGGATCCAGACAAACACGAAAAACCAGAACTAATCGCAAGGATAGAACACGACATAACTAACAAAATTAAATTTGCTAGCGGGGAAGAATATAGAGGTGACTCTACACTAAACGAGATTTTAAAGGCCTATAAGGCCAAAAGGGACGCAAATAAGGAAAGTGAAAATTCACAAGAACCTCTAGCCTTAATAATAGAACTGGACAAATCGATTGTCGACGAAATCGGAATCAAACCACCAACAGCAATAACAGAAATTATAGTAAAAAGACAGAACGCCACAATGCTTACTGTTAACGACGACCAGGGGAAAACATTAATAAACTGGGCCAAGGAAATTGGGAATCAAGTAGCACAGAAATTGTTGGAAGGATTAGAACAAGCAACAATTACAGATTCAACAGACGACATAACGTATAATACAAAGAAGCTGTTAGAGCGGAAGGGGTCCGACCTCACTATTGGAATAAATGACGTCAAGAAACCGGTGTATTGTCTAAATGACCGAACGCACGAACAAACACAAGTTTTGCTGGAATTAGAAGAGGTATTAGGTGACACTGCAGAAACTTACGTAAACTCAAGGCAGCCTATGGCGGTCAATTCGGTTAATGTCGCTTCAGCCTCACCAATTGCTACAGTAGTTCTTGGTGGAAACACCAAAGGTACGGTGGCCTGGACACAAGCAGATAAAGTCAGCGACTTAACGAAAAGAATAAACACGAAATACAAAAAAAAGTTAACAGAGGAAGACGTCTGGGCAGCGTTATATAGATGGTATAGGGTTCAGTGGAAGTCAGTTAAAGATGGCAAAATTGACACCAGAGGACGCTTTTTCAATCAGTTTAAGAAACCTGATAAGACATTATCCGCATTAGTAGAGATAGCCGCTAACACAAACCCTCTCAGACACGAAAAGATAGAATTGTACCTAGAGTTCACTTCAGTTACTACAGAGAATCAAGATCCGCCTACGTCCCGGGCTAGTGACGCAATATATACTATATTTCATGAATCCTCCAGCATCATAGAAAAATCCAATAATTATGTTTTTGTCAAAAAAGACAATACCGCCACGGTATTAACCTATACCGCCGAAGCTAAACAATCCCCGACCGATGCCCCGGATAATGGTTTTGAACAATGGTTTATCTATGGTAAAAATAATAATAAGCTTGAAAAGGTAAGGCCAAATAAAAAAGGGCAGGCATCGTTTTGTGCTCATTATGAAGTAGCTAAAGGGATTCTTGTGGTATATGAAGGGGCGGATATAAATAGTCGACCAGGGCTATTGAAAATAAATGACAAAAGGGGAAAGAAACCAACCACCACGCCCCACTTCATAGTTATGTCCAACCAAACACCAATAGCTACTGTAGTTGCGAGCATACTTAGCGTTGAGCCTACAAAAATCAAGATATCACCTAAAGACAAGAAAGGAGCAGACTTCACCGGCCGGCATTTGGTAACCATAGAGGTAACTGTCAAGACCAAATAAGAGCGCGCTTTACGGGCCAGTTTTGGGTTACGGGTATATGATTTTAGGATTCCGATTTTAATAAAAATTATAGACATAGTTTAAATGGCTGTGTCTATTAATTTTCTGGGATATTTTGTGTATGGCGCTTGAATTTGTTGAGATTATTTTGTATAATTTATACAATTGCATTTAGAATTCAAAAAAATATATAAAAACACGAAAGATATCAAATGAATTTTATGAATAATTTCAAGGTTTCATGCTTTGCGCACACCGAGTTATGTCCAAAAAAAATTAAATATATATATTGTAATTTAAAAAAACATAATTAAAATAAATAACAAAGTCGTGGGGATGTAGCTCAGCCTGGTAGAGCGTACGGTTCGCATCCGTGAGGTCGAGAGTTCGAGTCTCTTCATCTCCACCACACGGCCATTAGCCGAACTCTTAAGTTTATCTAATGGCATTTCTATTTTAGAATTCTGAGCATTACGGAAGATATGAAGTTTAGATTGAAAAACATAAACTTTACTAGACCTATCCTAGAAATAAAAAATATGATAAATGTTCGGTTAATATTGAATAATCGATCTGTCCTAAACCTGAATTATTTTTGTAAATATAAATTTTATCGTAGATACAAGGCAAGAAGTCTCAGTAGAATATTTGTTAGGCGAAACATCAAAATAGAGGTAACAAAAAAGCAGACCCTTATGGCATATTAATATTTTTTGTGTTCACTTTCATTGTGAACACTCCAGTGGTCGAGGTGACAGGATTTGAACCTGCGACTTCTACGACCCGAACGTAGCGCTCTACCAAGCTGAGCCACACCTCGTAATAATAAGCATAAATTTCAACAAAATTATTTAGTTTTTAACTGAGTATTTTCAACTAAATAAGTCGATTCTAAATCTGACAGTGCTAACTTGACCGCTAGTGAACATTTATTGAATGCTAATCCTATAATAAAACTATTGGACTTGACAGAATCATCGAATCCAGCCATATGCCACCGTATTGCCATAGCCTCAACTACGGACAGGCGCACGAAACGTTCTATCAAAAATACGGATTTTTCCCCATGACCATATGGGAATATATCATCTATAGAATAAAACGGTTGTTTTTCCCAAACTCCTGTATTTTCATTTTTAACATTTCTTGTTGCAATTTTATAAAAATTAACTTTGCATATATCGTGAAGTAACCCGCAGATTGCAAAACTTTCTTCATTTTCGGATTCATCAAAATAGCGGCTCCGCATAGTATTATAGACATTTACACTATGTTCTACTAGACCGCCTTCTTTAGCACAATGAAATTTCGCACTTGCAGGGGCGCTAAAAAAATCAGTCGACTCTAGCCAACTTAAAAATTGGCTCGAACCTGCACGAGTGATGTATTTTTTATAAATTTCAATAAATTTTTCTTTATAAATTAATTTAAACAACCCCTTAATTTGAAATGAAAAAATTATATATTTATTAAACAAAACAATTACAAAATAGTCAAGTATATTTTCAAATTTTAATAATAGACTTTTTTGCAAACTTAGAAAATAAGTTAGAATATGAAATATGGAACAAAAAAATTCAGAAGACTCACGGGAGTCAAAAAAGAAATCTAATATATAGATATTTATGTTTATAATTCTACAAATTTTCTTTTTATAATAAACCTATTGACTAACTTGAAAATATATATATTATTAAAATTAGAAGGAAGTGAATATGTTTATGGAATGCACGAATATTTATTTTTATAATATCATGGATTATCCTGCGAAAACCTCATATTTAAATTATTCTTAAGAATAACTTGATTTAATAATTAAAAGTGATAGTATAAAAAAATTGTAATATGTAGGAAAAATTGACGTGGAAATCTGGATGCTGAAATTCATGAAAATATTTAAGGATGTATAGGTAATAAGTTCATATGAATCTTACTCAAAAATGTATCAGAAAATGCGTAGCATGTGGTACTCAGGATGTTAAAAATAAGTTAATAAGAATTAACAGAAGCCCAAAAATACAAAAAAATGTTTTATACGTTAACGTATTGGCTCCGCAGGCAAATTTGAGGTATCTTGAAGGACGTAGTGCATATATATGTCCCAAAAAAAAATGCTTGAAAAAAATAATAAAATCTAAAAGATTAGAAAAAGTTTTAGAATGTAAAATTGATGATGCTTTTTATCAGGAAATGCAGAATATTATAGAAATTAATAAATATGATTGAGTTTTGTTTTGTTGTATGATAACATGTTCTGGGGGAATGCGGGTAATATGGCGATTAAATATAGAACACATGAGATAGCTAGAGATTTTGATGTTCCTAGTAAGGAAATTATTGAGTTATTAAAAAACTCATTGGGTGTTGAAAGACGATATATGACGATTCTTGGTAACAGTGAGTTGGATTATATTTTTGAGTTTTATACTCAGCGTGATTCTGCCGAAAATTTTGATGGTTATTTTTCTGGTAGGAAAGTTAATGTTCCTAATGCTGAGAATTTAAATGAAATTATAAATTTATATAAATCAAAGTTTGTTAGTGACAAAAATATTCCTGAAGAAAATAGTAATAAAAAACAAGATTTAGAACCAGTTAATTTGGATAATGAAGTAGTTAGTAAGTTCGCGGATAAAACCAATGATAATAAAAAAAGTTTTATTCAAAACAGGGATAAATTTGCCAATAGTTTTACAGAGATTGCTTCACAAAAGCCACAAAAGTCTGGGCCCAAAAATAATAGGCAAAAAAATGTTTTGAATTTGAATTCTTCTGGGATAACGAAGCCTAATGGCGAAGTAAAATTAATACAGGAATCAGAAGTTCAGAGCTCTGAAAATGGCAAAATTAAAATTATAAATATAAAGGACTCTAATGTAAATATAAGTAAATATGATGAAAAATATGATGTAATGGCTAATTCTAAAAATATAAATATAACAAAAAAAATTGATAATCTAGTTACGAAGCAAAAAATTCATCAAAAATTACGTCGAAATCAGTATAAAAAAGTAAGTAAAAAACGCGAGTCAGAGTTCGAACGTTTGGCTAGAATCGCAAAACAACGCAAAGAAAAGCCTATTACAGTTTTGATCCCCGAGTTTATTTCTGTCGCAGAGTTAGCTATTAGATTAAAAGCAAGCGTAAATGAGGTAATTAAAAAATTAATAAATTTAGGTATCATGGCGACTATTAATGAAAGCTTGGATTTTGATACTGCGAGTTTAGTAGCTTTAGAATTTAATGCTAAAATTCAATTTGAGGTCAAAAAAACTATCGAAGAATTAGCGCTGGATGTTACTGCTGATAAATATGAAGATTTAATCCCAAGGCCGCCAGTAGTTGTTGTTATGGGGCATGTTGATCACGGGAAAACGTCGATTCTTGATAAAATAAGAAGTTCAAGTGTAGCAATGTCAGAGCATGGCGGGATAACTCAGCATATAGGTGCATATAAAGTCGAAATTGATAATAGAAGCATAACGTTTTTGGATACTCCAGGGCATGCGGCGTTTACTGCAATGCGTGCTAGAGGCTCGCAAGTTACGGATATAGCGATTTTAGTCGTTGCTGCCGATGATGGCGTAATGCCGCAAACTGTAGAGTCTATTAGTCATGCGAAAGACGCGGGCGTTAGTGTTATTTTGGCTATTAATAAAATAGACAAACCAGGCGCTAATTCTGATAAAATTAAGCAGCAGATTAGTGAACATGGTCTGGTTCCAGAAGAATGGGGCGGAGATGTGCCGTGTGTTGAAGTTTCTGCCAAAACTGGAGCAGGTATTAAAGAATTATTAGATATGATACTTTTAGTTTCTGATCTTAAAGAGTTTAAAGCTAATCCAAATCGTGTAGCTAATGGCTCGGTTATAGAAGCCAGATTAGATAAAGGCCGTGGGGCCATAGCAACGCTTATTATCGAGAATGGCGTATTAAATCAAGGCGATTTTATTGTAGCGGGTTCCAAAATGGGCCACGTAAGACATATAATGAGTGATAAAGGTGCTAAAATTAAACATGCATATCCGTCGGATCCGGTTGAGATTATGGGCTTAAATGGTGTTCCGGTTGGTGGAGATAAATTTAACGTCGTTGCTGATGAGAAGCTCGCTAAACAGCTGGTAGAACAGAGAAAATTTACGACGGATGTCGAACGTTTGAGTTCTAATGATAAAATTACACTTGAAAATTTGTTTGAACATATGAAAGAAAGTAATAATATCGAGCTAAAATTAATAATTAAAGCAGATGTTAATGGTTCACTTGAGGCCGTAAAACATGCGTTGGAAAAGATTTCAGTGACGGACTCGGATGCTGATGGTAAAAATATTAAAATGATCAAAGTTAAAATAGTATTTGGGGCAGTCGGAGCAATCAGTGACTCTGATGTAATGCTAGCACAGGCATCGCATGCAACGATTATCGGCTTCAACGTAAGACTAAGTCCAAATGCTGCTGAAATGGCGAAAGTCAATTCTGTCGAAGTCAAAATATATCGTGTAATTTATGACTGTGTAAATGACATAACTTCTGCATTGAACGGCCTAGTTTCAACTAAAACAAGAGAAATTGAACTTGGCGTCGCCGAATGCAGAAAAGTATATAAAATAACTAATATTGGTATGGTCGTGGGATGTTATGTGACCTCTGGTAAACTTCAAAGGGGGGCAAATGTCCAGGTGGTGCGCGATGGAGTTATAATTTTCGATGATAAAATAGACTCAATTAGAAGATTTAAAGACGATGTAAAAGAAGTAAACCAAGGCTATGAATGCGGCATAAAATTGTCTAAGTTTAGCGACATAAAAACCCACGACGAGTTCCGGGCATATAAATTGGAAGAATACTAAATTCTTAAGAATAAACATCGGTAATTGATTGTGTATTCGATTAGTTTTTTTGCTACTTCACAAAAACATCATTGACAGTGGATTGTTTGTCAGATATTCTATCTTTACTAAATATAACGGATTTTATTTTAGCATAAGTTTCTTTTTCTCTGTCTTTAAATTGTACATTAGGATTGTATATTAATATATCAATACCATGTTTCTCATTCAATAAAGGTACTGTGTGGTTGTCTTTTAAATATTTTAGAGAATCATTAACTAGTGAATAAGATACAATATACCTTGCACATATGTCTCTCAAAGAGACTTGGGTCCCGTTGTCGGTAGTTATACTTTGTTTATATAATTCACCAACGGTCAATCTCTTTGGCGACTTAATGACGGCTTCAAAATATTCCATATCTCTATTTATAATTCCTAACGTATAAGTAATACCCTCGTCAACTGTATCAGTATCAGTATTTGTATTAGGCTTAGGATTCTGGTTTTTATTGAAGTCTATTACTAGCCACGATTTTTCGCTACCTATAGTCTCACTGAGTGATATTGTCTTTCTTTTTTTATCTGTGCCAATAAGATTTAAAGGATTTTTTTGCGTTGTCCAAACGGAAAAAACACTAGAAATTCTCGACTTACTGTCATAAACTGGCTTCATTAGACGAAGATTTTTCATGGCCCTAAGAATATAAATTAACAAGTCTCCATAAGCAATATTAGTGATATCACCATCGCCGGCTTTGTCGGCACCATCTTCAGCGTTAGTAAGCAATGTTGCAAGCTCAGTTTTAAATTTGTTATAGTTTCTTTTAAATTTAAGGAAACTCAATATAGATAGAAATTTAGGATGTACTTTAACATTGTTTAAAAAAGCGTTTACAGAATCTTTCGCAATTCCCATAATTATCACCTCTTGAATTACATATTTTTTATGACTATATATTATTATATAATATTTCACAAATTAGTCAATATATAAAAAATAAAATTAAATAATATATTTTATATAATTTACATGAAGTTTATAAATTAAGTTTATTATTAAATTGACTTTTGAATTTTAATTTTATAAAATAATCCACTGGTATTCTTAGGAGTGTATTTGATTATGATTAATGAATTCAAAGAATTAGATAAAACTGAACAAAAATTTATAGAAATTGAAAAAAAAATGTGCGATTTGAATATAATCTCAGATCGTGAGATGTACAAAAATTTAAATAAAGAATTAAAAAACATAACTCCTATAGTTAATTTGTATATAAATTATAAAAAAGAGAGAAAAAATATAGATGATCTTAACATATTATTAAAAGAAAATCCTGGAAAAGAAATGGAAGATTTAATCGAATGCGAGTTAAAATCTGTGCGAGAAAATTTAGAAAATATAAAAAAAGAAATTAAATTTTTACTGCTTCCTAGGGACCCAAATGATGATAGAAATGTAATAATCGAAATCCGTGGAGGCGCTGGTGGGGCTGAGGCTGCGCTTTTTTCGAGCGCTTTATTACGCATGTATATGATGTATGCTCAAAGTAAAAAATGGAAGACAGAAATTGTGAGTTTTAACGAAACTGGCCTTGGAGGCTATAAAGAAGTTTGCGTTTTGATATCTGGCGACTGTGCATATTCCCAGCTTAAGCATGAAAGTGGAGTTCATCGGGTTCAAAGAGTGCCAGAAACAGAGACACAAGGCCGAGTTCATACATCTACAGTAACTGTTGCAGTATTACCTGAAGCAGAAGACGTCGAAATTGAGATTGATCCTACGGATTTGCAAATTGATACTTTCAGAGCTAGTGGGGCTGGCGGGCAGCATGTAAATAAAACTGAGTCGGCTATTAGAATTACACATATTCCAAGCGGAGTAATTGTTGAATGTCAAGATGAAAGAAGTCAGTATAAAAATAAAGACAGAGCCATGAAAATTTTAAAATCTAAGCTTCTACAGGCAAAAATAGATAAACAAACCGATGAGAATTCTACTCAACGCCGGCTTCAAATTGGGACCGGTGATAGGTCTGAACGTATACGCACTTATAATTATGCTCAAAATCGGGTTACTGATCATAGAATCGGCTTGAGCTTATATAAACTTGAGGATATTTTAAATGGGAATATACAAGAAATAATTGATGCTCTTGGAATGGCGCTTCAATCTAAAATTTTAGCTGAAAATAATCTAGGAATTTGATATTTTTTATGAATAATAAACAAATGATTTTAAAAGCATATGCGAAAATTAATCTTGGTTTGGAGATTTTGAATAAAAATAATAATAATTTTCATGAAATTTCTACAATTACGCAGTCTATTAATTTGTTTGATATTATAAAATTAAGTAATAATAAATCGGGTATAAAAATATTTTGTAATAAATATATTAGCTCTTTTTATGATAATATTGCATATATTTCGGCAAAAAAATTTTTCGATTTTGTTAATAATAAACATAAAACTCAATATAAAAATATAAATATTCAAATCACGAAGAACATCCCGATGCAAGCCGGCCTTGGCGGTGGAAGCGCCGATGCAGGCGCGATTTTGTTGGGTTTAAATAAGTTTTTTAATACAAATTTAACAAAAAAAGAATTATTAAATATAGCTCATAAAATAGGCTCTGACGTCCCATTATGCATGACAGGAGGAACGTTATTAGTTGAAGGCACTGGTGAAAAAATCACAAAAATGAGGCCTATTAAAGATATTTTTTTGTTTATTATTATACCTAAAAATACAAAAATTAGTACTCGCGAGGCTTATGATATATATGATAGAAAAATTTTAAAATATAAAAATAATATGTTTAAACAGACAAAAAGAATAAATTTATTGAAAAATATTATCGAATATGATAATATACGAAAAATCTTTGTTTTTTGTTTTAATGACTTTGAAAAAGTAATTAATTTGGGGTTTAATGATTTTAAATTGACAGGAAGTGGTTCTGCGAAATATAAGATTTTTTTTAGTGAAAATATACAAGAAATTTTAAATTATAGCAAAAAAAATAGTAATTTATGTGAAAATACATTTATCTGTAGTCCTGTGAATTATGGAGTGGAAATGTTTGAGAATTGTAGGAATTGATCCTGGCTATGCAACAACTGGCTATGCTATTTTGAATATAAAAAGCAGCAAAAATTATGAATTAATTGATTGTGGCGTCGTTAAAACTAAAGCAGAAACATATTTCCCTGAGAGGCTTGAACAAATTTATAAAGAAATTTTGAATATTTTTAGCAAATATAAACCAAATATTGTGTCTATCGAGAGTTTATATTTTCAAAATAATCAAAAAACGGCAATTGCAGTAGCGCAAGCTCGAGGAGTAATAATTTTAGCGGCTCAAATTTCTAAAGTTAGCATTGTTGAGTATACTCCGTTGCAGGTGAAATTTGCGGTAACAGGTTGTGGTAAATCGAAAAAAATGGAAATTATGAAATGTACAAGAACTATTTTGAAATTGGATTTCTTGCCTAAACCTGATGATGCTGCTGATGCTATTGCTATTGCGATTTGTCATGCTGATAGAAAAATGTAAAAATATAATTTATTAATTTGTGAGGTTTTATGTATGATAGATATAAAATTTTTGAAGGAAAATGTTGAATATGCTAAAAAAATTTTTGAAAAACGAGGCTGTAACGTAAATATAGAAAAATTTCTTGAGTTGCATTTTGAGGTTAATAAATTAAAAAATGAATTAGATAATTTAAAATCAGAACAAAAACGGGCTTCGTCGCGTGAAAAAGCAATGGAATTAAAATCTAAAATTAATGATTTGAAGCCAGAATTCACAAAAATAAAAGAAGAAAGAGACAAAATTTGGCTAATTTTACCTAATGATTTAGCAAAAGATACTCCGGATGGCAAAGATGATTCTGAAAATTTAGAAATCAAGCGGGTTGGCGAGTTTAAAAAATTTGATTTCGCGCCGCTTCCTCATGAAGTTCTTGGCCAAAAATTGGGGATTTTAGATTTAGAACGAGGCAGTAAAGTCGCGGGCAGTGGGTTTTGTTATTTTGTCGGCGCAGGAGCTGATTTAGCAATTGCGGTATATTTGTTGGCTCGCGATGTTTTAAAGCGTAAAAAATTTAAATTTTTAATTCCGCCGGTGTTGGCTAATCATAGGACGTTTATGGGTACGGGGTATTTTCCGTTTGAGCCCGAGGGAAATTATAAAATAGAAAATGAAAATTTATATGCAATCGGTACATCGGAACAGACTTTGCTTGCGTTTCATGATAATGAAATATTAAATTCTCAAGATTTACCGTTATTGTATTCTGCTGTAACTCCGTGTTTTCGGACCGAAGTAGGTTCATATGGTAAGAGTTCTCGTGGCGCATTTAGGGTACATCAGTTTAATAAAATGGAGCAAATTGTGTTTTGCCGGCCTGAAGAATCTGAATATTTTCATGAATTATGCCTAAAAAATATAGAAGAACTTATGGAACTTTTGGAGATTCCGTATAGAATTGTTAGAGTTTGCGTCGGTGATATGGGGGCTCCTGGGTATAAAAAATACGACGTGGAAGGTTGGTTCCCTTCGTTTAATGATTTTAGAGAGACTCATTCTAATACAAATTTAACAGATTTCCAAACTAGAAGGCTTAATATTAGAACTGAAATAAATAAAACTAAGATATTTCCTCATACTATTTCGTCGACTGAAATCACAGATCGCGCGGTGCTTGCGATTATGGAAAATTGCCAGCAATCAGATGGAAGCATTAAAATCCCAACAGCTTTGCGTAAATATATGTATGATTTAGAAGTAATTAAAAATTAAGTTTTTGGTCAAAAAAGTATTGACATTAAATAAATAATAATGTAACATAATATTAATAAGAAGGTAGTAAAAAAATAGTAAAACATCGGAGGAATATTTTTGGGAAATAACGTCGAGAATTTGATGAGCGCATCTGTTACTAGTATAAAGGGACTATTAGATAGCAATTCTGTTATTGGAGAACCGATGAAAATTAATCCTAAAGTCACATTGATACCTATTTCAAAAGTTTCTTACGGATTAGCTATTGGCGGTTCGGATTTTGCTACAAAGAAATCGGACAAAGGTTCGGTATTTGGCGGAGGTTCTGGTAGCGGAATAACTATAAGTCCAGTAGGGTTTTTGGTTATAATTGACGATGAAGTCAAATTTTTGCAGGTCGACGCATTCAGTGGGGCCGTAGATAGAGCTGTTGCGATGGCTCCTGATGTTATAAGCAAGATTATCAAGAAATTTAAAAATAGAAAAAAGAAGAACTCAGAGCCTGAAAAAGAAGAAAAAGTTTGTAATACGGAATCTTAATAATTATTAAAAGTAATTAATTTAAAATTTTATAATTTCGGGGGTGTTTGTTTATGACAAAAAAAAATGAATTATTCCGAAAATTAAGTTCATTATTACTAATAAATCTAATGCTGATGCCGCAGGTTCAGGCGAAATCAGTAGTGTCGTCCGAAGATATATTGGTAAATTCTAATCAATTTGATGATCAAGATGGGTCTGATACGCTAGATGAACCGAAAGAAAAATTGACTACGAGACAGAAATTAATGTATGGAGGTATTGTAGTCGGGGCTTTTGCTCTTATCGCTGGTGGTATCTATTTGGCATATGATGACGCGCGAGGTTATAGTAATTCTTTTTTATTAAATCCATATGGCCCAGATCATATGAACTGGCTGAATGAATCTACTACAATTAATGACGAAATCACGATTAAGCGCAAACAATTTACAATTGGAAGTATAACTGGGGACGAGTATTCAGGTGTGAGTACAGATCCGAATAAAGATACCAGTTTGGAGGGCAAAGTTTTCATCGTTTTTGGTGGCCGTACAGGTAGAAATGCAGCAAGGGATCTCGCCCGCGTGTATACGGAGGGCGGCGCGCGGGTTGTAGGCATTGACTACTCGGGTGTCGGGGCAAGTAAACCTAGAACATCGTCGTGGCTGGGCACATCAAAAATCACGGAACAAAGTTTATATTTGGACGCCAAGACGCTAGTTGAGTATTATATAAATGCAAAAAAGATACCTCCACAAAATATAATAATAGTAGGTTCTGGCCTTGTTGGGTGTGCGGACGCCTTGCAGGCAGGCCTTGATGCGACTCAGCAGAAACAAGATATTGGTGGATTAATGTTGTTGTTCCCGCGAAAGAATTTGGAGTCTTGTTTAAAACAGGAGGGCTTGCTTTCGTCTCTGAGTATAAAGCACTTTACAGAAGGGCAATTAGATACTGAAAAAAAATTAAAGCAGCTTTCTGAACAGCGCGGGGATATTCCCATCGCAATCGCTTGGGGCCGTGAACCAAATGATATGGAAAAACCCCAGATACCAACTCAATTTACAAACTTGGTAGAGAATACTGATAGTTATGATATTACCCTTGATAATGTTGCCCGAAGTATAAGTGAAAAGTTTGTGAACTTGATAACAAAAAATAAGTAAATGAAGTGGTCAAATTTAACGGTTAATTTTAAATATAATTATATTTTTTGTGAGAATATACATTTTGTAATTTTTTTAAAAAATCTTGAAATTTATTTATAACATAATTTAAAATGAAAAATAGTTATTATTGAAAGATGGAGGAAATATGGGATTCGATAGACAAAAAGCGTTAGAAACAGCTATTGGTCAAATAGAAAAGCAATTCGGGAAAGGCGCAGTCATGCATTTAGGCAAAAACGAATGTTTACAGGTTGAAGCGATTTCAACAGGCTCGTTAACTTTAGATTTAGCATTAGGAATTGGAGGTTTGCCTCGTGGGAGGGTTGTCGAAATATATGGCCCGGAGTCTTCGGGAAAAACGACGTTGGCGTTGCATTGTATAGCACAAGGTCAAAAAAATGGCGGAAACGCGGCTTTTATTGATGTAGAACATGCATTGGATCCTATTTATGCGGCTGCATTGGGGGTTGATATCAATGCATTATTGGTTTCTCAGCCTGACACCGGCGAGCAAGCTTTAGAAATCACAGAATCTCTTGCAAGATCTGGCGCTGTTGATGTAATAGTTATTGATTCAGTAGCAGCATTGGTGCCTAAAGCCGAAATAGAAGGCGAAATGGGGGATAGCCATATAGGGTTACAAGCTCGGCTTATGTCTCAGGCATTGCGCAAATTAACAGGAGCAATTTCAAAATCGAATTGCATCGCGATTTTTATAAATCAACTTCGCGAAAAAGTTGGGGTTATATATGGCAATCCCGAGGTCACACCAGGAGGCCGTGCACTTAAGTTTTATGCTTCTGTCAGGATAGACATACGGCGCATTGAAACGTTGAAAAATGCAGGAGAAATTATAGGGTCACGGACTCGTGCGAAAGTAGTTAAAAACAAGGTAGCGCCGCCGTTCAAAGAAGCTGAATTTGATATTTTATACGGCAAAGGAATAGCCCACGAGGTCGAATTAATAGACTTGGCTATTAAACTAGACGTAATACAAAAAAGTGGTTCATGGTTCTCATGGGGTGATGTTAAGCTTGGCCAAGGAAAAGACAGCGTGAAAGAATATTTAAAAGCTAATTCTGAGGCTATGGAAATTATAACCGAAGATGTAGTAGAAAAGTCGTCGCATTTACTAAAGACTAGACCTGTTCCGAATTTTAACGTTTCAGAAGTTCTAATAGAAAGTTAATTTTATTGTAATTATATAAAATAAAATAAGGGATGTCAATGGAAAATAAAAGTCAAATAAAATTATTTTCAGGAAACTCAAACCCAGTAATTTCTCGCGAGATATGTAAAAATTTAGGTATTAATTTAGGCAATTTAGACATAAAAAGGTTCAGCGATGGTGAGATTTTTGTACAATTAAATGAATCTGTAGCAGATTCAGATTGCATAATAGTTCAGTCGACTCATGAGCCTGTTAATGATAATTTAATAGAACTTTTGATAATTTCTGATGCTTTAAGACGTTCTGGTGCTCGGAAAATTATAGCTGTGATTCCGTATTTTGGGTATGCTCGGCAGGATAAAAGAATTACTGATTTAGAACCGTTGACGGCTAAATTAATTTCAAATTTAATATCATCTACGGGAATTGATTCTTTGATTACTGTAGATATACACTCGCTTCAGATTTTAGGATATTTTGACATTTTAACTAAAAATATAATGGGGTCTCGTATATTTTATGAATATGTAACAAAATTAGAAGATTTTAATATAAATAATTTTGTATTTGTGGCTCCAGATTGTGGTGCAGTTGGTCGTACACGACAGTTTTCAAAATTATTTGGATCATATGATGAAGTTTTGCCGAAAATTTGTATAATAGACAAATATCGTCCTAGGGCAAATGTTTCGGAAGTAATGAACATAATCGGTGACGTAAAAAATAAAAAAATAGTTATTTTTGATGATATAATTGACACCGCTGGAACTATATGTTCAGCGTCAGAGGCTTTGAGATCTGCAGGAGCTTTGGAAATTTATGTCTGTGCGTCTCATGCGGTGCTTTCTGGGAATGCAATCGAGAGAATTAGAAAAAGTTTGATAAAAGAATTTGTGTTTCTTAATACGATTTTAATAAATAAATCAAAAAAACTTGAAAATTTTAAAATTCTAAGTATCTCAAATGAAATCTCAAATTTTTTAATGTCTTGAGCTTTTTGTTTTAGATGAATTTTTATTTTTGAAAATTAATACAAAAATTAAAGTAATAAACAAAATCAATGAAATTATTTGGGAAATTTTTATATTTTTGTTAAATATTTTTAGTATTAAGCTATCGGTTCTCAGGCTTTCTATGAAAAATCTTCCAAACGAATACCAGATTAAATAAAAATTTAATTCATGATCAAAAAAAATAGCTAAAATATTAATATTTTTTTTATTTTTTTTGTTAAATATAAATAAAATTATTATAAATCCGAGCAAACACCATATAGACTCGTACAAAAAACATGGATGAACCAATTCGAAATTTGTAGCCTCGCTTTTCATAGCTAATATATTATTTGTCGCTGAGCCGAATGCTTCCTGATTAAAAAAATTCCCCCAGCGTCCTATAGACTGTGCCAGAAGTAAGCCTGGAACAAGTAAATCTAATATAAATAAAAAATTTATATTTTTAAGTTTGCAAAATAAAAACAAACTAATACTGGCACTTATAATAGCTCCATAAATCGCAATGCCACCAGCATAAATATTTAATATTTCTTTTAAATTATTAAATTTTACAGGAGAAAATAAAACATAATATATCCTTGCGCCAATAATTCCTGTAATAAATACCAAAATTAAGACATCTATTAAGCTATTTTCGTTTATATTATATAATTTATATAATTTTTTATTTCTATTTTTAAAATTCCAAAAAACGCAAAACGCACCCAAAATAAAGCTAATAGAAATTATAACTCCGTAATAATATACAGAAATACCTAAAAAATCAAAAAATTTCGGTTTAATTTGTATGAAAATATTTAAATTTGGAAACGAAACATGAAACATAATTTATTCACTGACTTTAAGGGCAGCCAAGAAAGCGTCATTTGGGACTTCTATACTACCGAATTTTTTCATACGTTTTTTACCTTCTTTTTGTTTTTCTAGCAATTTGCGTTTTCGAGTTATATCGCCCCCGTAGCATTTAGCAATAACATCTTTTCTGTACGACTTAACAGTTTCGCGCGCAATAATTTTAGTCCCTATGCAGGCTTGAATTGCGACTTCGAATTGCTGCCTCGGGATTTTTTCTTTTAATGTTTTTACTATTTTGCTGCCTCGCGAATACGATTTGCTTCTATGCAAAATTATAGAAAGCGCATCTACGGGCTCTCCTCCAAGCATGATGCCCAATTTTACTAGATCGGATTTTTTGTATCCGGTGATTTCGTAATCAAAAGATGCATAACCCTTAGTTTTAGATTTAAGTGTATCAAAAAAATCGTATACTATTTCGTTTAGTGGTAAGTCATAAATTATATCAGCTCTTTCGGAATTAATATATTTAATTTCAACAAATTCTCCGCGTCTCTCTTGACAAAATTTCATAATACTGCCAATATAATTACTAGGAGAATAAATATGAGCTCTAGCAATTGGTTCTTCCATAGTCAAAATCGAAGTTGCACTCGGGAAATTTGTGGGATTGTCTATATATACAATTTTCTGCCCGATTTCTTGGATTTTGTATACCACGCTAGGAGCAGTTATCATTAAATCTAGATTAAATTCGCGTTCAAGACGTTCTTGAATTATTTCGGCATGCAAAAGTCCCAAAAAACCGCATCGAAATCCGAATCCTAATGCTACTGAAGTTTCAGGTTCGTAAGTTAAAGCGGCATCGTTAAGATGTAATTTTTCAAGTGCATCTTTTAAAATAGGATATTTCGTGCCATCTATTGGATAAATTCCACAAAAAACCATGGGATTTATGTTTCTATATCCAGGAAGCGGCTCTTTTGTCGGGTTATTTGCCAATGTAACAGTATCGCCAACTTTGGAATCATGAATTGTCTTAATCCCCACAACAAGATATCCGACTTGGCCAGCATATAATTCATCAACAGGATTCCATTTGGTGGGCAATAAAAAACCGCATTCTGTGACAATGAATTCTGACATATTTGCCATAAATCTAATTTTATCTCCGGTTTTAACACGCCCATCGACTACTCTTATATATATTACGACGCCTCTGTAAGAATCATAAAATGAATCAAAAATTAAAGCTCGCAATTTATCATGAATTAGTCCTTTTGGAGGCGGTATTTCTTTTATGATGCATTCTAGAACATCTTGTATATTTAAACCAGTTTTTGCCGATATTCTTGGGGAATTTTGTGCAGAAATGCCAATAATTTCTTCTATTTCATTCGCAATCCTATCAGGTTCTGCGCTAGGTAAATCTATTTTATTTATTACAGGCACGACTTCCAAATTAGCGTCGATCGCAAGATAAGTATTTGCTAAAGTTTGTGCTTCTATGCCTTGAGATGCATCTACAACTAATAATGCGCCTTCGCATGCCGACAACGAACGGGAAACTTCATAATTAAAATCCACATGACCCGGTGTGTCAATTAAATTTAAAGTATAATTTATGCCGTCTAAAGCATGATACAAAAGCGTGACGGCTCGAGATTTAATAGTAATACCGCGTTCACGTTCGATTTCCATATTGTCAAGTATTTGATCTGACATTTCACGTTTATCTACAGAATTCGTAAACTCGATAATTCTATCAGCGAGCGTAGATTTGCCGTGGTCAATATGTGCAATTATACAAAAATTTCTAATATTATTATTAATTTTATGCATTATATACAAGCCTCACACCCAAAGTAAGCACGCATAGATTATTATAATTAATGCTTTTTAAAAATCAATTGATTTTTTCAAAAAAATAATATAATTTTTCGTGATGTGAATACTTACAAAAATATGGTCTAGTATTTGTTAAATCAGGCATGCAAAATTATTATAATTAAAGTTTTTTAAAAATCAATTGATTTTTTTTAAAAAAATAATATAATTCTCCCGAGGTGTGGATATTTGCAGAAAAAATATAACTTGATAAAGCTCGAGGGTACTCATAATACGCGTGATTTAGGAGGCATGGTAACTCTTGATAATACCATTACGAAACATAAAGTTTTTTTGAGATCTGATAATACTCATAAAATCACTAAAAAAGATGTAGATATTCTTAAAAATCAGTATAATTTGACTACGGTTTTGGACTTTAGGTTTGTTCATGAGTCCGAATCAGATGAAGATCGGCTTTCAAAAATAGAAGGCATAAATTATTATAATTTGCCTTTTGTAACAAGCGCTGAGGTCGTGGCTCGAATGATGAATGGAACTTTGCCTATATACGAAGTGTATAAAAAAATGATAGAATCTAAAGACTTGGTTAGACAGGTTTTTGAAATTTTTGGTTCTAATAAAATCGGATGCACTTTATTTCATTGCTCGTTGGGCAAAGATAGAACTGGGATTATCTCAATGTTATTGCTTAAATTGGCAAACGTAAGCGAAGAAGATATTATAGAGAATTATGCCGTCTCATACGATTTGATACGAGAGTTACCAGAGATTAAAACGCTTGTAGCACAGTACGGTGAGTCGATTTTTATTTCTACACGCGATACAATGGAAATTACAATTAAATATATTAAACAAAAATATACAAATTTTATGAATTATTTTGTGGCTTGTGGCATAAACAACACTGTTTTAGAAGGAATCAAATCCAGATTTTTACAGAATAAAATATAAATAATTTCGGAGATAAAAAAATATGGGGATTCCGACTGAAGCTTTTAAAAGCCGCTTAAGAACTTATGAGCTCTCTCTGGGCCTCTGAAATTTATAATTATCTGCATTACTATACACCCAATTATCACATATTTAGTTATATTTTTTATTTTTAAAAATAAATATATTTTATATAAATGTATTTTTTTAAAAAGTATGTGATAATTTGTATAATTTAAGTTTTTTTTCATTGAAATTAAAAAAAGAAAATCCAGAAAATTCTGGAGAAGAAGTTGGTCGCATTGACATAAAAGTCCAAAAAGATTACGTGTTAATTCACATATGTGTTTTTAATTTATTAAAAGACCAAAAGTACAATGTGTATATTATTTTTAATAATCGCAAATTTCAAACTGCCTATATTATTACCAACAGTTTGGGCTGTTTCAATGGTACTATACGAATTAATAACCAAGAGTCAGAAAATTCTATAGAAACTTTTAAAGAGGTTTTGGGTGTTGTATTAATTCCAGGTAGCCATGTAGGAATTATTGTAGGTTTTAGAAATGAGTGTTTTGATTATAAAAAAGTTATATTTTCCGGGAAAAAATATAGCGAAGATTTACAAAATCTTGAAAATAATTTGCATAAATATAGCGAAAATTCACAAAACCCTGAAAATAATTCGCATAAATATAGCGAAGATTTACAAAAACCTGAAAATAATTCGCATAAATATAGCGAAGATTTACAAAAATATGAAAATAATTCGTATAAAAATAGCGAAGATTCACAAAAATATGAAAATAATTCGTATAAAAATAGCGAAGATTCACAAAAATATGAAAATAATTCGTATAAAAATAGCGAAGATTCACAAAAATATGAAAATAATTCGTATAAAAATAGCGAAGATTCACAAAAAAATAAAGATGAATACTGCGAAAATTTTGAATTCGAAAAAATATGTGATGAAAATGAATCATATTGGCCGTTTTCAAGAAAGATAAAAGGTACGAAATTTGTCAAGATTAATGAAGAAACTTTCGCAAATATAGCGAAGATTTACAAAATCTTGAAAATAATTTGCATAAATATAGCGAAAATTCACAAAACCCTGAAAATAATTCGCATAAATATAGCGAAGATTTACAAAAACCTGAAAATAATTCGCATAAATATAGCGAAGATTTACAAAAATATGAAAATAATTCGTATAAAAATAGCGAAGATTCACAAAAATATGAAAATAATTCGTATAAAAATAGCGAAGATTCACAAAAATATGAAAATAATTCGTATAAAAATAGCGAAGATTCACAAAAAAATAAAGATGAATACTGCGAAAATTTTGAATTCGAAAAAATATGTGATGAAAATGAATCATATTGGCCGTTTTCAAGAAAGATAAAAGGTACGAAATTTGTCAAGATTAATGAAGAAACTTTCGCGAAGTTGATGAGTAATTCGAGTTTTGAAATTAATAAAAATTTAAAAAAATTTATTGAAAACACATTTAAATTTAATAGTTTTATAATATTCGGCAAATGTGTAAGCGGTGGCAGGACAATATATATAATAGGTCTGCCAGATAGATATAACCCACAGCATGCCGTCGCGATGGCTCAGATGGGCGTTTTCAGGTTTCAGCGGTTAGATCTAGATGCGCGGGCAAAAACTGGAGATTTAGGGTTTTATTTGATTTTTATTTGATTTTTTAATAAAAAATAGACTCGGATTGTGATGAATTTTATGATTGTTTCGAGGAAAAAAGTTACAGATTTTTTGATGTTAATATCGGGTATAAGTGCGTTTTTATTTTGTTTTTTTTGTTTTTTATTTATGATTAATACTAGAAAAAAAATGTTAAATTTAGATTACGTCAGTTTAATTGTAGCTAATATTATGATCGGGAGAAATCAAAATTCAAATAATAAAAAAATTTTTTCAAGATTGAAAAATTTTATTTTAAACGAAAATTTTATTGAAAATAAGAATAAATTTGCTAGCGAAGGAGAAAATATAAAATTAGAATCAACAAAGAAAATACCCGATCAAGTCACCAATAGCGATGTATCTCGAGATCCTGCGCTGAATTCCGAAGATACAATTATTAACGGGAAATACAAAATTATTGAGAATCATTTTTGTGAAAATGGTACAAAATTTTTAAATTTTTATGTTAAAAACGCTACAAATTCGGGAATTGATGTTGGTTATTATTTTAAAAACAAAGTAAATTTAAAACCTAAAAATGCCAAAACTCCTAGTGTTTTAATTTTTCACACGCACACATCCGAGAGTTATATTAATGAAGATTTGAAATTTTTCAATGATAGTTTTAGTTCTCGAAGTCAAGATTGTCGGTATACAGTCGTAGCAGTAGGCGAAGAAATTGTTAATGCTTTGCAAGAATCGGGCATAAAAGCGATTCATGATAAAACTGTGCATGATTATCCCGGATTTAGCGGTTCTTACAGCCGAAGTGCGGCTACAGTAAAAAATAATATTAAGAAATTTCCTAGCATAAAACTTGTGATAGATATTCATAGAGATAGCATAGGCGACAAAGAAACTGGTAAAATTAAGCCGATTTTTATGAATAATAACCAAAAATCATCGCAGATTATGATAGTATCTGGTCATGGTTTTCCCAATTGGGAAAAGAATTTTTCGATAGCAGTCAAGCTTCAGCATAAATGCGAAACGATGTTTCCAGGGTTTACGAGGCCGTTGATTATTAGAGATGCAAAATATAATCAGAATTTGACTCCTGGATCGTTGTTGATAGAAATTGGAAGTGATGTTAATACTATTGAGGAAGCCAAACGTTCTGGTAAAATGTTAGGAAGTTCTATCGCTGAAGTTATAAAATTAAATTCATGAAAAAAGAAGTGCTTGATATTGATTAGAATTAAATATTTAAAATATTTTCTGGTGTCTTTTATTATAACTTCTTTATGTTTAATGCTAATTTGTGGGTTGGTCGTAGCAGACCACAATACTAGATATATTGCTTTTGGGGATACGAGACCAATTGTTGAATATAATTTTAGTAATCGTGGCAAAAGATTTGTTAAATTTATGTTAATGAATAATTTCTATGAATTCGAATTTTAATAGGGAGAGAATATTTATGTTAAATTTTTTGGGTAATTTTTATAAAATAAAAATATTTTTATTAATTTTTATGTTTATTATTTTAGATTTCATTTTTATTTTTTCTGTAAGAATTCATGCTTTAGATCTAGATGATAAAAACGAAAATTTAAATTCAGTCAAAATTGAGGCTATTCAGGCACCAGAGGAAAATTTGAATCCACAAGTCACACAAATTAAAGAAAATAGAAAGCTTGATAATAGTCCAGAGGTTTTCATACGACGTCAAGAAAATGAAAATAATACAACAAATATTATTACCGAGAAGAATACGCCGGAAACAGTGGTTATTCCTGAGGCTAGGACTGAGAAACCGGCTGAGAAAATAAATGAAGCTATTATTCCCAGAGCTCCTCCAATTCAAGCAGAACGCATTCCGGAGAATACTGTGAAGCATGATACACCAGTTGAATCTCAGAGTCAAGAGAAAGATGTTAAAAAAAATGAAATTAAAAATCCTGCGAATTTTGCTCAAAATCAAGAAGAGGCCAAAAAAGCTGAAATTAACAAAAACGATATCTTAAAGCTTCCGGAAGTAAGCGAAAGTGAAATAAAAAAATTTGAAAGAATAGTTCCCGAACGAGCGAAAAAAAAGCGTGAGAGTAATTTTGTAAAAGGGGTTATATCTGTATTATTTATTATCGCTGGGATCTCGATGCTTATTTTGTTGTTATTTAATATTTTTTTTGACAAACCTGATAAAAAATTGTTAAATAAGTTTGATAATAAAGAAGATTTATTAATAGATTCGGCAAATTTTCAAGAAAAATTCGAAGATATTAGTCGAGATTAGGAGGATTTTCATGAATGTTAATTATGATAAACAAAGTGTTTATTTTATAGGCATTGGCGGCTCTGGAATGGCTCCATTAGCGAGTGTAGCGTTGGCTCGGGGGTGCTACGTAAGTGGCTCGGATTCGAAAGATTCACATGTTATTTCTAAGCTTAGAGCAAAAGGCATAAATATAAATATAGGCCACAAAAATGATATCGGCGATGTAGATTATGTTGTGTATTCTGCTGCGATTAAAGAAAATAATCCCGAGATTTTAGCTGCTAAAATAAGAAACATAAAAACTGTAAAAAGAAGTAGATTTTTAGGTGATATTACCAGAAATTATTCAAAAATGGTAGCTGTATCGGGCTCTCACGGGAAAACTACTACAAGTTCTATGGTCGCAGAAATTTTAAAACATGCAAATAAAGACCCGACGGCCATAGTCGGCGCAGAAATGCGCGGCATAGGCGAAGGTTTTATCGCCGGAAATTCCGAATATGCCGTATGTGAGGCATGCGAATTCATGGATGCTTTTCTAGATTTAGACCCTACTGTGGGTGTGATTTTAAATATTGACAATGATCATCTTGACTATTTTGGAACAATAGAAAATGAAAAGATTTCGTTTAATAAATTTGCCAAAAGGTGTACTAAATCGATTGTAATCAATGGAGACGACATGAATTCGATCGATGCTGTTGCGAATATTAATGCCGACAAAATTTTTTATGGCATAAAAAAACGCACTAGTTTAAAAAAATTAGATATTTATGCACAAAACATAAATCTTGACAAAAACGGGATGCCAGAATTCGAAATAGTATCTGAGATATCGCACGAAAAAATTCAACTCAAGCTGCAAGTCCCAGGAGTCCATAATATTTCGAACGCATTAGCAGCGATATCGGCCTGCGAGCGTCTTGGTATGAATTTATATGAATCAGCTGAAGGCCTGAAAAATTTCATCGGAACTAGGCGCAGATTCGAGCTATTAGGCCAAGTAAATGGCATTACAATAGTCGATGATTTTGCGCATCATCCTACGGAAATAGAGGCTTTATATAATATTGTTTTTAATTTAGGATACAAAAGAACCAGAATAATTTTCCAACCTCATACGTTTTCTAGAACTTTTTTATTATTAGAAGATTTCGCGGAAGTTCTTTCTAGATTTGACGAAGTAATTTTGACAGACATATTACCGGTTCGCGAGATTAATACTTACGGGATAAGTTCAGAAAATCTTGCTATTAAAATAACAAAATATTCAAAAACCTGTAATGTGAAAGTAGGTGGAACTTTTGATACTTGTGCAAACCTAGCAATTGACGATGCTCAAGAGGGTGATATAATTATAACTGTCGGCGGCGGCAACGTTTATGAATGTGCGTACATGATTTTAAATGAATTTTTAAAAGGAGCAAGTAATAAAAATAATTAATAAAAATTGGACGAAAAATCAATTAAAAGCAATAAATTCTCGTGGGGAAATCACAGTAGTATCGGCGGCGGCGGGTTCAGGGAAGACTGCGGTTCTTGTTGAACGCGTGTTAAAACTTATAACTGGCACAAATCCTACAGATTTAGACAAACTTTTGATCGTAACTTTTACAAAAGCTGCCGCTCGAGAGATGAAACATAGAATTTCAGATCGCATTTCAAAAGAATTAGAAGTAAATATTTATGATCAAAATTTAAGACGTCAAAAATATCTATTAAATTCTTCATTTATTGGGACAATTGACAGTTTTTGCAATAATTTTATAAAAGAAAATTTTGAAAAATGCAATATATCTCCCAATTTTAGAATAATAGAAGATTTAGAAATGTCAGTTATAATTAAAAAAGCTATGAATTGTACACTTGATAAAATTTATTCTAAAATCTCGAAAGAAAATTATTCAAAAGTAATAGAATTTTTCAGCGATGAAAAAAGTGACAAAAAATTCATTGAAACCATAATAAAACTATACAAATTTTCCAGACATTTCCCGAGTGATGAGGATTTTTTTAAAATTTCACTGACAACTTATCAGGAAATTTTAGAATCTTCTTCTCGAGATTTCGACAAGACTTTATGTGGAGAAATTTTAAATAAATTTATAGACGAAAATTTTAATTTTTTGTTAAATTATATAAAAATTGCTATAAATTTATCTTTGAAGGATGCTAAAATTAATGAAAAATATACAAAAGTCCTAGAGCAAGATTTTAATTATTTAGAAAATTTGCATAAAAACAAGCTTTACAAAATAATTCCCGAATTTTCTTTCACTCGAATACCCATCTTAAAAAACGTCGATGAAAACTTAAAAGAAAAAATATTATTTGCTCGATCTGAAGCCAAAAAAATTCTAGAAAATTTACGCAAATATATATTTGATTTTGATATAATAAAAAGCAACAGCCTAGAATTACTAGATATAATCAACAGTATTTTAGAAATTTTAAGAATTTTTATATTTGAAATCAACAAAATCAAACATCAAAAAAGCACATATGATTTTACAGATCTCGAACGCTTTACTTTAAATATTCTTCGTAACAAAGACGGCAAAAAAAGTGAAATCGCTAAAAAATACTCACAAAATTTTGAAGAAATCATGATTGACGAATATCAAGATATTAATTTTATACAAGACAATATTTTTAATTTGCTGTCAAAATGCACAAAAAACTTATTTATAGTTGGGGATTCTAAACAAAGTATTTATAGTTTTCGACATGCAGAACCCAAAATATTTCTTAAATATCAAGAAGAAAGTCAAAAGATAATTTTAGACAAAAATTTTAGAAGCCAAGAAGACATCATTAATGCTATAAATTTTATATTCAAAAATCTCATAACGACGCAAACTTGTGGAATTGATTATGAAGCCGGCCACGAACTTAAATTCGGAGCCGAAATTAATAATAGCAAAAACTTTTTTAATGTCAAGATAATTCAAGACAAATCTGAAAATCCAGATTCTAGCGATATTTTAGAAGCAAAACATATTACAAATATGATAAAAAATATGAAAAATTTAGATAATTCCAACAAAATAAAATACAATGACTTCTGCATTTTGTTACGAAACGCCAATAAACGTGCAATTAATTACACAGATATTTTTACTAAAAATGGTATTCCTATTGAGACAAAAATTTATGTAGAATTTTTTAAAATAGAAGAAATAGAAATTTTAGTTTCAATTTTAAAAATAATAAATAATCCTTTACAAGATATTCCACTTTTATGCATTATTATGAGTCCGATTTTCGGTTTTAATTTAGAAGAAATAACTAAAATTAGAGCATTAGAGCCAAAAAAATATATTTATTTTGCACTAAAAAAAGCGCATGAAAGTTCCGAAATTAATTCGGAAATTGAATTAAAAAAAAAGCTCACAAATTTTTTCAATAAAATAGAGAATTATCGCATGAAATCGACATACATGCCCGCTGAAAAGCTAATAAATTTCATAATTCACGACACATATTTAGTTGAAATAAGTATAATAATTTCGAAAAACAAAAAAACAGATGAAAATTTGAAAAATTTCTGTATGTTAGCTAGCAAATATACAGATGCAAATTCACAAAATTTTTCCAGTTTTATGAATTTTTTACAAAAATTAGAGACCGAAGAGAATAATTTTAATGAAATAAGCACAAACCGAACACAAGATGCGGTTAAACTCATGAGCATTCATAAATCGAAAGGCCTAGAGTTTCCGATATGCATTCTTGCTGGATGCTCACACGAATTTTTGAAGGAATATGATGATCTTATTTTTAAGTCAAAATTTGGAATTGGGCTTAAATTAAAAAACGAAAATGGTACAGCAAAATTCCAAAATGCGACTCGTAGGGCTTGTGAAATATTACTAAAAAATGATAAAATTTCCGAAGAAATTAGGTTATTTTATGTAGCGATGACTCGTGCCAAAAACGGTCTTATTTTGTTTATAACTGTTAAAAATTTACAAAAAAAAATAGAAAAAATCATTAAAATTAGCAATATTCACAAAGAAATTAACAGTATTGATGATAATTCGAATTTTTATTTAAAAAAATCAGTTAATTTTTCAGAATGGATATTATATTTATATATTAAAAAAATGGATGTCACTAATTTCGATGATTTTATTATAAATTCTAAAAATAATAATGAAATTGAAATTTTAGAATCTCATGAATTTTATTCTTTTTCTCAATTAGAAGAATTTAATAAAAAAAAACAAAATCCCGATTCGGAAATGTATGATTTTCACAAAGAAATATTAAGACGTTTTGATTTTAAATATTTTAATTCAAAAAAAACGATGACTCCGCTAAAAATCACGGCAACAGAGCTCGCATCTAAGGAATTCAAACAAAGGTATGCGGCCACTTCGGAGCCTGATTTTATCAAAAAAAATGCTTTTTATGCTGAAGAAATTGGCACTGCAATACATGAATTTTTAAGTTTTTCGGATTATAATTTAGTGCTTGAAAATTATGCAAATCATCTAAATTTTTTATATAAAAGTGGATTTATTTTAGAGAAAAATTACAAAATTTTAGAACAAAGTTCAAGCGAATCAAAGATTATTAATTTTTTATTAAGCCCATTAGGCGAACGGCTTAGAAAAAGCGAAAAAATTCACAGAGAATACAGATTTACTATTTTAAAAAATCTGGCCAAAGACCATGAAAATACTGCGATTCAAGGCTCAATAGACTGTGTATTTAAAGAAAAAGACTATTTTATAATAATCGACTATAAAACTGACAATGTGATGAATTTAGGGGAGTTGGTTGACAGGTATTTAAGTCAGTTACAAATTTATAAAATTGCTTTTGAAAAATGTGAAGGCGTAGCGGTTAAAGAATTGATTATTTATTCAATGAGGCTTAATAAATATATCAGTATAAACAAAAAATATTTAAAAATATAATATAAATTATGAAAATTTCATAAAAAAATATAAATATAAATTAATAAATAATTTTATTCTGAGTTTATGAATCTTGTCGTAAATCTGATCCTAAATTCGATTTACATTTTGGAGATTTTATTTTTTAATCATGTTAGCGATGGGTTAAAATTTGGTTAATATATACTAAAAAAAATAAATATATGATAAAAAAATATTCAAAAAGTAGAAATTTCAAAAAAAAACAAAAAAACATTGCTTTTAAATATTAGTTAGCTATACTTAACAACGTTGGTGTTGATGATGTCGGTGATCCACCCGTTCCCATTCCGAACACGGAAGTTAAGGCCGATGATGCTGAAAATACTTGGTTGGTGACGACCCGGGAAAATAAGGAGACGCCAACATTTTTTTAAAATATTGGGAAAGAGATGGTCCTAAATTGGCAAAGATTAGTGTTTTAGGAAGTGGAAGATGGGGTTCGCTAATAGCTTGGTATTTACACGAAATAGGCCATGAGATTCTGTTGTGGGGTAAACAAGATACATATGAAATTGATCTTTTGTTGTCCACGCGTTCGAACGGGACTATTAGTTTCACGAAAGATGTAAAAATAACTTCAGATATAGATTTAGCACTTGAGTCTGAGTATATTATTATTTCTATTAATTCTCAAAATTTAAGAAGTTTATTGGGAGATTTGTGCGGGGATTTTTATGTTTCTGGTGGTTATTCACAAAAATTATCCAAAAAGAAAATAATTCTTTGTATGAAAGGCATAGAGGAAGTTTCGGGTAAACGTTTATCGCAAGTAGTTGAGGATTTTTTGCCGAAAAACAGAAAAGTAGCTATTTGGGTTGGTCCTGGCCATGTCAAGTCCTTACTCAAGGGCGTCCCGACTTGTATGGTTATTGATTCTTTGGATGCTGATTTCAAAAGAGAGCTCATAGAAGTATGTTCTTCTAGACTTATAAGATGTTATTTTGGCAACGATTTGATAGGTAATGAAATAGGTGCTGCAGCGAAGAATGTTATTGGTATCGGAGCGGGCATGCTTGATGCTTTGGATATGTGTGCGTTGAAGGGCGCACTAATGGCTCGAGGAACGCTAGAGGTATCAAGATTGATTACTGCAATGGGAGGAGATTTTAGGACTGCATATGGCTTATGCCATTTAGGGGATTATGAAGCTACATTGTTTTCGCAAGAAAGTAATAATCGAAAATTCGGAGAATTATTGATTCTGGGTGGAGAATATAAGTTTGTCGCAGAAGGAGTCGGCACATCGGCTGCTATAAATAATATTTCATGTAAATTAAGTATAAGTTTGCCGATTTTTGTTGAAATTTTCAAAATAATAAACAAGATTTCTGATCCAGAAAAGTCTATTGAGTTTTTGTTTTCAAGGGAACTTGGTGCTGAATGGTAAAAAAAGGGATTGTGTACGTTCGAAATGTAGTGTAATTTTGAAATGTATGATTTTGAATTATTTTGAATATTCGTGTGAACGCGTTGGCATAAGTGAAAAAAATCGATGATTTTAGGTTATGATGAATTTGATGTTTATTTTTAATGGGTTGATTAATATTTTTGAAAATTGGTTATTGTATTTTGGTATTATTTTGGTTGCAATATCGATCGTAGGGATTTCAAGTATTTTTTTGGTTAAAAGTTATAAAAAATCTAAAAAATCAAAAAGATAATTGTTGAAGTTTTCGAGTATGAAGTTAGAAGTGAGGTGTATAATTATAGAAATAATTACAAATTCGCTTCCTGGATTTATGGAACTTTTACCAGAAGAACAGATAGAATTTGATAGAATAAAAGCTATTATATTAAATACGTATAAAGGATTCGGGTTTACCGAGTTGGATACGCCGGCGATTGAACGCGGGTCGACATTGCTTGCTAAAGCGGGAAATGAAATAAAAAAACAAGTATATACTGTAGAAAATCGAAATTTAAATGATATCAAGTTTGTGAATTCTGAGGATTTATCTGATCCTAATTTGGTGTTAAGATTTGATTTGACAGTACCGTTGGCTAGATATGTTGCTGAACATTTTAATAATTTGTCTTTTCCATTTAGGCGTTGTCATGTAGCCAAAGTTTACCGCGGTGAACGTGCACAAAAGGGAAGATTTCGTGAGTTTTATCAGTGCGACGTAGATGTGATTGGCAAAAATGAACTAAATATTAGGTATGATGCTGAAATTCCTAGTATAATTTACCAATTATTTAAAAAACTCAATTTTGGGGAATTTACTATTCATCTTAATAATCTTAAGATTTTAAATGGCATGATGGCTTCTTTGGATGAAAAAGTTAATGATTTGGAAATCCTAAGAATAATAGATAAAATTGAAAAAATTTATGAATCAGGAGTTATAAGATTATTAGAAAACCAGAATTTATCATCAAAATCGATAGAAAAAATTTTAAAATTTGTTAATATTAACGGTTCTTATGAAAAAGTATTTGCTGAATTGAAAAATATAGGTATAAAAAATGATTTGTTTTTTATGGGAATCGCCGAACTTGAGACCGTTGTGGATTTTATGGTTCGGATGGGCGTGGATCCAGCGTATTTCAAGGTAGATTTATCTGTAGCGAGAGGCCTGGATTATTATACCGGAACGGTGTATGAAACTAAATTAAATGATTATCCAGACATTGGTTCAATTTGTTCAGGCGGTAGATATGATGATTTGGCGTCGTGTTATACGGCCCAGAAATTGCCAGGCGTTGGTATTTCTATAGGTTTGACTCGGCTTTTTGATAAATTGCGCGAAATAGGCTTGATTTCATGCATGAAAAAAACTATTGCAGATGTGATAATTGTTCCTGTGGATGACATTAATATATTTACTTCTTTGCGGATTGCACAAAATTTAAGAGAAAAAAAAGTTAAGGTTGATGTATTTCTTGAATCGGGCCAGTTTAAAAAGAAATTAAAATATATTAGTAAAAAAGACGCTAAATTTGTTATAGTAGTTGGTACAGAAGAGGAAAGTTCTGGATATATTACAGTACAGTCTAAAATTGAAAGTGGTCAAGTCGAAAAATATAAAATAAAAATTTCAGAGTTGGCAGAATATCTTTGTGAAAGATTAAAAAAAAATAATTTATGATTTTAATAAAAAATGGTAGAATTTATTGTGGATTGTATTCTGGGTTTGAAAAGTGCGATTTGTTGATTTCAGATAATTTGATAAAAGATATTAAAAAACATGGTTATTTTGAATATTTATTATGTGATAATAAAGAAATTTATGTGATTAATGCCGAAAATTTAATTATCTGTCCGGGTTTTTTGGATTTACATGTTCATTTTAGGGAGCCTGGATATGAATATAAAGAAACAATTAGTACTGGTTCCAGGGCGGCAATTTCAGGCGGATATACTCAGGTGTGTTGTATGCCAAATACAATGCCTCCGATTGATTCAAGTTTTAGATTAAGTCAACAGTTGGAAATTATAAGTTCAAACGCTTTTTGTGAAGTTTTACCTTTTGTTTCTATGACGGTCGGGAGATTGGGCAAAAATGTTGATTTGGATTTTTTGAAATGTTTAAATAATTTCGCGGGCATTTCGGACGATGGTGGTTCTGTTGAAAATGATCAATTAATGGAGAAAATATGTAGATTTTCTGTTGAAAATGATATTTTAATATCAGCTCATTGTGAATTATCGAAAAGTTTTCCTAAAAAAGAATCGGAATTTGAATATTTGCAAAGAGATTTAATTTTAGTTGAAAAATATCGGTGTAGATATCATGCCCAGCATATTTCATGTGTAGAAAGCTTGAATTTGATAACTCAGGCTAAATATGATGGTTTGCCCGTTACTTGTGAGGTCACTCCGCATCATGCTTTGATTTCTAATGAACAGATTGCGGATGTTGGTGAATTTAAAATGTCACCGCCACTTAGAAGCGAATTTGATAGGAAAAATATTGTTGAAAATATGTTAAATGGTACCGTCGATGCTATTGCGACAGATCATGCGCCACATTCAAAATATGAGAAAAGTTTGGGGTATTACAAAAGTTTAAACGGTGTTAGTGGATTGGAATGCGCGTTTGCAGTTCTGCATACTGGGCTTGTAGTGTCTGGGATTATGTCATTACAAAGATTAATTTTTTTGATGACTCAAGGGCCAGCAAAAATACTTAAAAAACCAGAGTTTTCTTCAGAACTCGGTATAAAAATTGGAGCTCGGGCAAATTTGACTATAATAGATGAACATAAAGTTTGGAAGGTGAATTCTGAGAAATTTTTTTCAAAAGGTAAATCTACGCCGTTTAATAATCAAATCGTTGTCGGCAAAGTCGTTGGTGCTATTTTGAATGGTAAAATAATGGATATTTTTCCAAATTAAATTTATATTTTAGCGTAAAATTATATAAAAATATGTTAAAATGTCTGGGATTTTAGTGTATATATTATATATACTTCGTTAATTACAGGAATGTAAACTTTTGTGTAAGTGTGTCCTCCACCTACAATAATTTTGTATGCATAAGATTCTGATATTCCGTAGTTTATGTCAGTATGAAAATAGGTGCTGTTCTCTCTTAGATATTTTAGGGTCATTAAAACTATTTCTTCCACAGACAGCTTATTTTTTTGGACTTATAGTTTTTTTATTTGATGAGCGACTTCTATGATTTCTATCATTTTTTAAAAGGTTTTTTTTGACTCCTGTGAGTCTTCTAAATTTTTTTTGTTCCGTATTTCATATTCTAACTTATTTTTTAAGTTTGGAATTTGGTTTTTGTATTAATTTATTAGCCCTCTTCGGAAATTGGGTTTTTATGTCTAAATATGATTTAATAATATCGGTGATGAAAATTGACAAGATATGAAAAAGCTATGAGATTACAAGATGCAGATTTTAAGCAATTAATAGGTGTAAAAAAAGAAACTTACAGTGCGATGATTGCTCAGCTTCAAATAGCTTACGCTGAAAAGCACAAACGTCGAGGCAGGCACACAAAATTAACACTTCAAGATCAATTATTTATGGCTTTGAAGTACTGGCGACAGTATGTGACACAAAAAGAATTGGCATTTGAGTTTGAGGTTGGCGAAGCAACAACGCACGACACAATCGTTTGGGTCGAAGATACACTGATTAAAAGCAGAAAATTCAGTTTACCCGGCAAAAAAGCATTACTTGAAAATAACGAGATAGAAATTGTGGTTGTTGATGTTATGGAAAGTCCGGTCGAACGCCCTAAAAAAAACAGCGTCAGTGGTATTCAGGAAAGAAAAAAAGGCATACCATAAAAACGCAACTAATTGTAAATCGACAAACAAAAGATATTATCTGTATTGCCCATGCTGAAGGAAAAACTCACGACTTTAAACTTTATGAGGAAAGTATAGGATATGCGATTTCAAATGATAAAAAAGTCCAAGGAGACAGCGGTTATCAGGGAATTTTGAGATTACACAAAAACAGCGAAACTCCAAAGAAAAAACCAAGAAAAGGCACACTCACTGCCGAAGAAAAATCTGAAAATCGGCGTATTTCAAAAGAACGAATCATAATTGAAAACATAAATGCAAAAATTAAAGTTTTTAAAATAGTAGCAAACAAATACCGTAATCGACGTACTCGGTTTAAATTAAGAATGTCTTTGTTGTGCGGATTAATTAATTTTGAAAATTAATTTCCGAGGAGGTCTATTATTTGCTTTTACTGAAAATTTTAAAAAGATTGTTCGCTCATGCACGTAATTATTGGGCTATGTCTTAAAATTAGCTTACTCGGTTTAGATGAAGCTTGAATCTAAAAAGATTTTAGAAAAAATCTAAAATTATGCTTTTTTCTTTTTTTGAATTTCTTTGATTATTATTAAACTAAAAGATATTAGTAGTATTAATATGAGCGAGCTAATTAAAAATATGTTTAAATTTTTAGCTATGTTGCTGGTTTTGGGGTTTACTGCGTCTAAAAGCCCATATGGACTAAAATGTGATGTATTAAACACATAGTAATTTTTATCGTTTATTGTTTCGATGACTCCGGGTTTTACTGTGTCTTTGTCGCTAGTAATAAAATTGGCTGATAGATCATCTGTGTCGTAGTCTGTAGGGATGGGTAGCCAGATTTCAGCTTCGCCATAAGATTCAAAATCTAGAATTTCTGTTTCATTGCCTTGAGCATCTGTTGTTATAACGGAAATGTCAAAAATAGTGTATTTGTCCAAGTTTTCGGGGTTATCAATATTTTGCTTAATTTCTTCGGAACGGCTTCCAGGTTCAAGTTCATCGGTTTCGTTGAAAGTTTTTACCTGGAGTCTCGAAGTAGTAGGGAATCCTTTGGATTTGACGATTACATCGCTAGGTTCATCATGTAAATCAAGTGAATATAACGCATGGATAATTACGTTGAGTTTTGCTTGAATATTATAAGGATTAGTTATCCCGTTTGTAAGAGTAACGTCGCCTAGGATTTCAAATTCTTGTTTTTCTTTTTGATTTTTGTCGTATTTTGGGAGGATTTCCCAGCTGACAGGTAAAACAAAAGTTTTGCCAAAAGTTCCGTCTCCAACGCATGTGACACTATACGGTAAAACCCAGTTATCGGTTATCGTTCCGTTTTCATACTCTAAGACCTGTGGCTGAATATATCTGATTTTGGCTTCTAAAATATTTACAATTACCGTGGCGCGGACATTGTTGGGATTAGATATCCCCTCGGTCGGAATTACATCGCCGTAAAGTGTAATTTTTTGTTTCTCCATAGATTCAAGATTATATCCAGTGACATTATCCCAATGTACCGGTAAATTGAAAGTTTTAATATTAGGGGCTGCACTTGTACATTCAACTGTTTCTGGTATGCCTCCTAGGTCAGCCCAATGATCGACGGGAGTTCCGTTTAATACTGAGACTTCAATAACGCTAATTGAGTCGATTACAGCTTCTGCGACTGTTACTTTTATTTCTGCGCGTATATTTCTTGCATTGGAAATTACGTTTTCTATGGGCTGTACTGTGCCTAGAATTATTATATCTTGGGATTCTGTTTTGTTGTGGTCATAACTAGGTTTTTCATCCCAAATAACGGATAAATCAAATTTTTCTTGATTGGGATCGGCACTTAGACATGTAACCGTTGTAGGAAATTCTGCCCAATCTTCTGCTAACGTACCATTCGGGACTTCTATATTTGTGGGTTCAATATAAGCAATCTCAGATTCTAAAATTACTACGTTTAACGTAGGACGTAAATTCTTGGGATTTATTATTCCTGAATCGTTAAGGTGTATATCACCAAATACAGTCAAATCCTGCCGTCGTACTGTGTCCGAATCATAGTTTTGGACATCCCATAGGACGTTTAATTCTGTTTGAATTACATTCGGGGCGGCACTTGAAATGCTAACTTTGGTCGGTAAATTCCATTGGTCTATAGGAGCCCCGTTTTTTACATATAATACGGGTAATTCATGTACTATGTCTATTTCTATTTCTGAGACTATTATTTTGCATTGTGGACGTAATAAATTTAAATTTGATATTTTGTTTTCAATAGGTGTCACGGAGCCTAAAATTATGATTTCTTGTTTTTCGGTTAAATCTGGGATGTATCCTGAAACGAGGTCCCAGGCTACGTTTAATACAAATTCTGTTGTATTAGGCCCTTCGCTTATAGCTGTAATCGTACTAGGTAATTGCCATTCGGTTGATTGGCTTCCATTTGGAACAGTAATACTAACTTCTTTAAATGAACTAATGTTAGCTTCGGAAATATTTATCGAAAGCTCTGGCCGAATATTTTTGGGGTTTTGAATTTTGTCTTTTATTGGAGTAACATCGCCGTAAATAATTATTGTTTGTTTGTCGGTGTTTTCTGGGTAGAATTTATTTGTAGATATATTTGATAGATCCCAGACGACTTCTAATGAAAATGACGTTACGTTTATTTCGCCTGATTTCGCGGTTACATATGTTGGAAGATTCGATTTCCAATTATCTATAGGGGTCCCGTTTGGCAAATTTACGTCCGATATCGCCTCATATGAGATAACTGAAGTTTCTAGAACGTCTATTATGAGGACTGCTGTAACCCCATTATTATTCTCGATTTGATCTTTGGCGCCTGCTACAGTCCCCGAAACAGTTATACGTTGCCTACTAGTTTCTTTGGGATCATAAACAGCAGGCGTAATTTTAATGAAGTCCCATACAACTGGGAGATAAAAGGCGGAAAAATTTGGGCCTGCACTATTGCAATTTACAAATTTAGGTAAATACTCGCCCCAAGATTCTAATTGCGTGCCGTTTGGAACTTCTGCATACGAATCATCTATTGAGTATATTTCTGCTGGTAATATCGTAATAATAAACGTTGCAGGCACAGGTGTCTCGCCACCATTAGCAATCATTCCGTCGGCGCCTACAACTTCACCAATTACAGTGACTTGTTGGAGTGATGTTTGGGAAACATCATAATTAATTTCATCCCATTTCCAAACGCATGTTAAATAAAATGACACAGGCGGATTATTATCAGTTGAACAATATACACTTGTAGGAGCCAATTGCTTAAGGGCATCTAGCGTTGTTCCATTAGAAACAGTAGTATATTCGGGCCTAATACTCGCGATATTGGCCTCTAAAACTTTTACTATTAATTTAGGTCTAACATTGTACATATTAGAAACTTGTCCTGGTATAGGAGTAATATCTCCGGTGACTTCTATTGTTTGGGCACTTGTTTTATTTGGATCATATGCTCCATTCGGGATACTTTGAAAATCCCAAGTTGCCTCCAAATTAAAAGTTGTAACATTCGGGCCTGAGGTCGTGCAACGAAGAGGCCCCGCAGGCACATAAGAGGCCCAGTCATCAATAGGTGTCTTAGTAGGAACTTGAATATATACCGGGTCGATCGAAGCAATAGTTACTTCATTAACTGTTACCCAAAGTTCAGCTTGTTTATTATCTGTATTATTTATTATATTTTCTTGTGGTATAATGCTGCCCGATAATTTTACTACTTGCGAGTCCGTTTTACTTGGATCAAAAAGAGGAACTGATGAACTATAGTCCCATACGACATCCAGAGTAAATTCGGCTTGATTTGGCCCTTCGCTGGTACAAGTTACCTGTTTTGGGAGGCCAGACGCTTCGTTCCACTTTGCAATAGGTGTTCCATTCGCCATATTTGGATAATAAGCAGGGGATACAGAAGCTATTTCACATTCAGAAATTTCAACTTTTAAAATCGGCGTCACATAATTAAAAATACTGGAATCACCTACCAGTTTTCCCGCCACAGAAACATACTGGCGGGATGTTAAAGTAGGATCATACCAATCATCTTCGTAGTCACTACTTTCGGGTGCGATTTGACCAACAATCTTAACAGAATTCCAATCCCATTCAACAGGGCATGCAAAGGAATAAGTATAACTCTCATATTCAGGTTCATGAGACGTCCAACAGTTAACACTTTCTGGCACATTATTATCAGAACTTGACCAATCAGCCACAGGCGTACCATTTGCGACTTTAATAGTAGATTCGGAACATCCCCCCACAATAGCCTTGGCTATATGGATGGTCAAAGTAGGCCTATTTACACCTGTGTTAACAGAAAAACCTTCAGGAATCAGTAAGTCGCCAGATACTATTATATCCTGTCCAAGAGGGTCTTCGCGATTATAAGTAGCATCAATATTTTCTGGCCAGTCCCAGGTTACAGGTATGGGGACGAGATCATTCTCCCAAATTCCTTCTTGATTAATTTTACAATATACAAGTTTATCAGCAGCATCCTGTTTTATTTTCTCTATAAGTATACCATTTAGTTCTGAGTAATAAATAGGAATTGTATCCATAATTTTAAGATTTATTTCCAATATGTTAGTTTTTTTATCCATAGCATCTTGGTAACTAATATTTTCAGCTTTGACTACAGATGTACATTTATATGAACTTGTCCCATCTGTTTTTTTTACTTGTATACTCGAATAATTCTCATTTTCAGGAATCCATGCACAACCAAGAAACCCCCAATTTTCAATATCCGATTCGCTATAAATTTTATTATTTATTAAAAAATCTTTAAAATTTTGTGACATTGGTGTTAAAACATAATTAGATTGCCCAGCGATAGGTATATCAACATTCCAATCCTGAAAACTTTGATCTAAAGACAACAAAATATTACTAAAATTCTTAGGAACATAAAGCGGGTAAACTATTTTATTTGAATCTTTAAGTTTAGCATTTTGCATTCGGTTATTAACACAATATATAGACGAATTCGATATAAAAATAGAAGGCTCATCAACACTTATGCTACTGATCCCGTTGCCGCAACCTATATCGGCATACGGTATGGTTCCGTTAGCAATAACATAACTATCAGCTATATTTATAATATTAGCCCCCCCACTGAGATTCTCAGCGCCAATTCCGGGGCCCCCATCCGAACAACTAGCAACGACATTAGAATTATTAATATTAATAGTCCCTGTGCTTTGGCTGTAACCGCCGCCGATACCAGCAGCAAATCCACTGCTACTAGCTATTACAGTTGCGTTATTAATATTTATAGTTCCGCCGGAGCCATACTGGCCTCCACCAATACCTGCGGCATATAAGCCACTTTTAACTATAAACTCAGCGTTATATAAATTAATACTCCCACAAGAATTATTCCGATCGCTACCGATCCCCGCCCCATAAGTAGTGCTTTCAACCGACAAATTGCCGACTGATACATCGTCTGTTTTAGTGAGAGTCAACACATTACCATTATTTACGCTTATCCCAGAAGATCCTGAATTATGTGCGCTAATCTTATTATTACCTTCCAAAAATATAATACTTTTAGCGTTATTAATTAAACTTATACCACTACTATTTATAGCAGTTATAGTAATTCCGTTTAACTTTAATATAAAATCTGTTTCTTGACTTGTGCCATCAATAGTAATTGTATTTAATGTAGATTTATTTGACAATGCTAACCCCGTAGACATGGGATGTATATCCAAAGGATCAGAATCAGCTTGTTCTTCTTCAATATACCAGCCAATAATATTTGAAGCATTTTTGGCAAATTGTATTGTGATATCCCCCGCCTCAAAAGATAGAGTACCATCAATCCAAGTCGTAGGCGGAGCTATATCGAATATATCAGGTTCAACTATTTTTCTAGTAATTTTTTCTGTATTATAATTCGCCAAAGAAACTGAATTAAGTATTTGGCCTTTTATTAAATTCGATAAATTTTTAAAATCTCCGAATATCATGAACAAAATCAAAAAAATTAACGAGAAAATTTTAGTATATTTTTTCAAAAAACTCAAATATATTATTTTTTTCATATACAATCACACTCCAACTGTCATTGAAGCAATTTATACAAAAATAATATCTAAAAGTCAACATTTTTTATACATATTCAACTAAAAATATACAAAAAAATATTTTTTACATTTACAAACAAAAAAAATCAAATTTTATGGCCACAAATTTCATTGTACAAAATTTCATTAAACTCCTGGTCCGAGAACATATTTTTACATTCAGTGACATCAATAATTTTAGAATTCACACCTGAGCGAAGTATCATAATTCTATCGGAATACAATTTTATATTCCACATAGAGTGACTTGAAAAAATAACACTCTTATTTCTGGACTTACATTCTTCCAGAAACTTAAAAAATATTCTAGATGCTTTAAAATCCAATCCGGAATCCGGCTCATCAAACAGCATTATTTTAGGGTCTGTGATTATTGCTCTAGCGATAGCAACTTTTTGTTTCATTCCCTTAGAGAGCACATATGCCAATTTATTTATATACTCATTAAATTCAAATTCATCAGCCAAATACATAATTCTCCTACGAGCATCACTCAGACTCATACCGCCCAACACTGCAAAATACTCCAAATTTTCGAACACCGAAAGCCGATCATAAAGCCCGACCTCGCTCCCGAACAATATCCCGATATTATTACGAATTTTATCAGGCTCCCGAACAAGATCATACTCATTTACAAGAGCTTCCCCAGAATCAGGAATCAGCATAGTACTTAATATTCTAAGCAACGTAGTTTTCCCGGCGCCATTTTCACCGATCAGCCCAAGGACTTCGCCTTTATTAAGATCGAAAGAAATATCATTAAGCACTCGTTTTTTTTTTTTTTTTGAAAACGACTTACAAATATTCCGAACTTTCAGCAATTTAAATCATCTACTTTTCGTTTATTTTCACAAAAATACGTATTTTAGATTATTTTTTCAATACCAATCCAGTGTTTTTATAACCACAATTACGACATATAATATCTTTTGGATTAGTATTTGCAGGGCCCTTCCAGATGATGCGAGCATTACATCTCAGGCACCGCATAACTATAACGTCGTTAATAACAGTTTTATGTTTTTTTGATTTTTTTTTTTATTAGTAGGTTGTTCATCATTATCAAGGCGTAGATCATCCATAATGTAAGATCCCTCCTATTGAAAATGGTGGAGATAAGCGGGCTCGAACCGCTGACCTCTTGCATGCCATGCAAGCGCTCTACCAACTGAGCTATACCCCCAAAAATTTTAAGAATATATACATAATTTGAGAATACTATCAAAAAAAGGAAAAAATAAAAGGCCAGAAACATTAAATTAAAATTAAATTTCAAATATTTTTTTTAATAATTCGCCAAGAATTTTATATTTTAAACTTGACAAATATATTTTAAAATCTTAAAATTAATTCGGTTTTGGATATTTTATATTTTGTTATTTATGCTTAAAATGAGGTATAAATTTTGAAGTATTTTCATGCGATATTAATAGAAACATCTGGTGGTGATTATCAAAAATATTTAGAAAACTTATGTGTAAATATAATGGGTGATGAACATCGGTATAAAATTGAGCGTATGTCACACCCAGATGTGTTTTTTTTGCCAGAATCCAGCAAACAAATAGATTTTGATTTAAAGAGCATCGGTGTAGACGAAATTCGGTGGCTTAAAAAAAACTGTTTTTTAAGTCCTACAGAGTCTGATTTTAAAATTTTTATAATTAATAATGCACATAAAATTACTATTCAAGCCCAGAATGCAATGTTAAAAATACTAGAAAACCCGCCGAAGTTCGTATATTTTATACTTTTGTGTGAAAATTCCAAAGCATTAATTCCTACGCTTCTTTCCAGAGTACAAATATTACGTTTAGATATCCAAGATAATATGCACTTTAAACAAAAAAGCGTATTTAAAGTCGCTTTTGAACTTTTCGAGAATTTAATCACAAATAAAAAATATGATGTTTTAAAACTTATGAGCAAATATCTTAAAGAACGTGAAATTTTTAAAGAAATTTTAATATTAACTAGAAATTTAATAATCGAAAAATGTAGGACAAATCCGGAATTTATAAATATAGCTGATAATTTGTCTGAAAGTTTAAATTTGCTGTCACATAATATTAATATTAATTTAATATGTTGTCTGATCACTTTTTGATTTTAAATAATTAGGTTCAAAAATATCGCTAAGGATAAATAAAATGGGAAAATTAAAAATGATTAATATTGTCGGTATTATATTTAAAAATATAAGAAAAATAAATTATTTTGTATATAGGTTACAAAATTTAAAATTAAAAGACTATTTAGTAGTCATGACAAAAAAAGGACTTGAATTCGGGAAAATTGTTTCTATTACTAAAGTTGATAAAATTGATGAGTCTTTTGAAACTACAGGATTAATTTTAAGAAAAGCTAATAATCAAGATTTTAAGTTATATCATGAAATACAAAAACTAGAGCTTAAATCTAGTAAAATTATACAAAAAAAAATAAAAGAATACAAACTTAATATGAAAATTATAGACACAGAATACACTTTTGATAAGAAAAAAATAATTGTATATTTTTTTTCGGATGAACGCGTGGATTTTAGAAATTTGCTTAATGAGCTCGTTTCTATTTTTAGAAACTGGGTTGAATTAAAACAAATAAATGTTCGTGAAAGCGCACGTGTTACGGCTGGCTATGGAGTATGTGGTAAAAAATTTTGTTGTTGTTCTTTTTTAAAAGAGTTCAAAAAAATAAGTATTCAATTCGCGATAAATCAAAGCATATCGGTTTCATCGTCCAAGCTATGCGGAGCCTGTGGGAGATTATTGTGTTGTTTAGAGTATGAAAATAATACTTATATATATTATAATAATTTATTACCGAAAGTCAACGATATAATAAAGACACCTAAAGGCTCAGCAATGGTAATTAAGCGAATGACACTTTTAAAACAAGTTGAAATAATTTTTCTTGATCATCCAGAATTAATGCCCGAAATTTTGGATATTAAAAAATTAAATGAATATGAAAATATTTGTTGACTGGAGTTGAATTTAAAAATGGAATATGTTACTATTGAACGAAAAATCACAGATTTTATAGATAAAATTAGTATAAATCAAATAAAAATCGCTAACGAGTTACAACTTAAAATTATAATTTTAATTTTTAAACAAAATATTGAAAAAATTAATATTAATTTTATAAATAATATACTTAAATCAAACGAACAAGAAGTTCAAAATGCAATAGATTTTTGGGTAGAAAATGGTTTTTTATATGTTGATAAATCACAAAAAAATATAAATATTAAAGAGAATTTAGATAATAATTCACAAAAACAAGAAATTATTAATATAAAAAAAGAGTTCCAAGGCAATTACATAAGTGAAAGAATAAAAAAATCAGAATCAATTACTATATTTTTAAATGAAGCGCAAAATATTTTAGGTAGGCCTCTCTCTGGCGGCGATATTACGACGTTTTTAAATTTAAAAGACAAAGAAGGTATTTCTGAAGAAGTAATTTTAATGATAATCCAGTACTGTGTAGAACACGAAAAATTTGGTACAAGATATATTCAAAAAGTTGCTATCGATTGGATTAAAAGTGGTATTGATTCTATAGAAAAAATAGAACAAAAAATAAAAGAAATTAGTGAATTTAACATATATTGGAAAAAATTCGAGCGTATAACAGGCATAGAACAAAGGGCTCCAAGTTCTAAAGAAAAAGAAGCCGTTTTACGCTGGTTTAAAACTTGGAATTACAATGAGGAAATGGTGAAAACTGCCTACGAAATTTGTGTAAATTTAAAAAATAAATATATACTAAATTATATTGATAGTATTATTACTCGCTGGCGGAAAGATAAAATTAATAATTCAAACGATTTACAGCTGAATGTAAAAAATATATCTCAACAGAATATAAAAGATATGTCATCTTATGAACTGGATGAATACTAAAATAAGGCTTATATCGAGTTATATTTATAAATCACAAAGAAAAGAACATTTCAAAATCGGAGTTGGGTTGAAAATATTTCGATTTCAAGCTTTTGTTCGCGTAATTTAAACTACAATGGTCGAGGTGACAGGATTTGAACCTGCGACATCTTGGTCCCAAACCAAGCGCTCTACCAAGCTGAGCCACACCTCGAGACTTATTAAAATATATACTAATATCTTAATAAAAATTACAACATAACTGGTAATATACTAATTAATTATGAAGATATCAATAGGTTAAAATCAAAATTTTAAATTTAATATAATTTTAACAAATAGACTCATCGAAATTCTAAATAGTGTCTACACAAAATTTAGTATTCTTAAAATAAATAGAATCGACTTAAATACTATTTCTTTTCGAGGTGCAATCCCGAGTACTTTTTCTAATGGTTGCGGATTCTTGTGTAGACACTTTCTAAATTATTTAAATTGAAATTAATTTAATTTTAATAAAATTATTTATTGGTTGGGTTTATATTTCCGGATGGCATCCGCATACGGTGGATAGTTGTCTATAAGTATATCACGGAATTTGGGATATTTGTCTAATATTTTAAGGATATCTTCTACGGTGGCTTGTTCCCAGGCTTCTAAGTTTTTTTTTTCATAAATGTTATAAAATTTAGAGCCCTTATATTTGGATGGAGCGGTTGAATAGTTACTATTACCTATTTCCTCGCGAGGAATATAATTATACGTTCCATCTTCTTGGAGAACTATAACCCCTTCGAGGCTGTATCTGGTTTCTAACTTGTCATGGGCATCTTTTAACTCAATTTTTAGTGGGCCAAATGTGGATGTCGCCCAGAAAAACAAAAAAGATCTCCGGTCAACGGGTGGCACATTTGGGCTAGGGTTAGCTGTATTGTGTTTGATTGCATTATCTTTTATTGCTTGGCAAAGTTCGTCTATAGTTGTTAAATTGTAGAACATGTAGGGATCTTCACTGGTGTCATTACCACTCAGAAGTATAAATTGTTTTAAATTATATTCAATATCATCTTTAAGCTCTGACAATAGGTGCTCGCCATCAACAGATTGCAATGGCCTATTATTCATCAGAGCATCTTGGGTATTCCGCATAAAGGCCGCTAACGCGACAAGCCTTTGTTTATCCTTTTCATTATTGCTGGGTTTGAGCAATAGTCGTTCCAAATCTGAATTCGATGGTATTTTAGAACTTAAACCATTAGGTTTGCCCAAAAGCCAGGAGAATCCCCACTTGAACAAAGGGATTAAGCAACCCAAGTTGGGAATGGTATCTAAAACTTTTATCCTCTCATTTCTTTCGGCTTTAACTCTTTCGATTTGGTCATCGGATGGTGGGCAAAATTTACCCCAAGCAACAGAATTAAGCTTCTCATCTTTACTATATTTACGGTATTGTCGTTCCGGATCAGTGAAAAAAATGCTCTCAGTTGTTGGCGGCGGGTCAGGAATCTTTTCATATATCGCAACTCTTTTGGTTCTCCCATAAATACGGGCATCAATTATAGCTTGCTCAGTTGATGGGGCGATGCTGGCGGGTAACGAATTCACTTTCATCCAATCCCCATTCTCGTTGCGGTGAAAATAAGCGTAATGATTCCCCTGACATCCAACGCATATGCCAGACAGTCGATACGTTGGTCCTGGTGTTTCTATGGAGTGAGGGTGGGGCCACATCTGTCCTTCCCAGGATTGTTCATGACAAAAGAATGATGGGTTAGCTTCCTGGAAATTAATGTAGTTAAAATTATTTGTTAAACACGCATATGGGGAGATACCGCCGAAAGACAGAAATGGCGGATGCAAAACATGTGTGACATTAACCACCTCACCCGGATCCCCCCAGCCATCGTGGGTTCCTTTTTCATTAATCCAGATATTCTGATACCTGTTTTCATCAATTTTGGATATGAGACCAAGTTTGTATTCTGTTAAAGCAACAAGAAAAGCGCGGGCAATTATTGCATTTGTTTTAGTTTTATTGTCATTTGTTAATGTATTCACAGCGTCATTTAAAGTATCATTCTGAGTAAGAATGCATTTCATAGCTGAGAGACAACCATTAAGCAGTTGGCTCATAGCAATAAAATAGCAAAAACAGTTGCCGTTGGTTGTGCATACTAGTTTATCACGAGTTCTCTCTATTTCCTCTTCATTGAAAATTCGTGTGGCTTGTTTTGCGATGTCTTTATCTCTAATAATATCGTAACACTTCTTCTCCAAGTCACTGAGCTCCTCTGCTGTTTGCTGAACTCGGGTAGGCGCTTTTGGGCTCATAGGAATTGATATGGTGGTGGGATCTTCTTTTGTTTGTTCGCTTTTAGTTCTTTCAGCTGGCGCTTCCGCTTGGGTTCGTGGTGCTACAGGCGTTTCTGTTGTGCTCCCCTCAGATCCCTGAGCTTCTGTCACTGGCTTATTCGCTGTATTTGTCGTCACCGGATTTGGTGTAATTTGAGGCTTTGTGGTTCTTTGGGTATGAATAAACTTTGTAGCAAGAGCCCCAACAAGAGCTATCAGTGCGCCGACGCCACTAACAGCAGCCACAGAATATAATAATTTCCTGTTATTTTTGGGCTTAGGTTGCGTGAGGAGTAAATTGAATTCATCGCTGTTTGGATTAGAATTCAAGCCTGTTTCATCGGGATTTAGACCAGTTTCTTCAAGATTAGACTTTGCTTTCATACCCATTGGCCCCGCGATTATCGGATTGGGCTTAATTTCTTCGGACATCTGTATATCAGGATTGATTTTAGGATTCCGCGCATTTGCTAGTAATCGGACGGCTTGTGTGTTGGATATCGCTGCAATTATAGCAAGAGTTTTTATTATGTATTTAGATTTCATATATTAACGTTCTCCTTTTGTTGAGTTTTAGATAAAACTTATATGCAAGCATCGTCAGGATTAATTCTAGGATGAGGAATACCTTGAGTTTTTGTATTTTATCATAATAAATAAAATAAGTCTACTAGTATTTGAATAAAAATATAAAATATAAAAAAATATAAAATTATATTAGTTTTATGCATTTTAAAATCGTGCACTGAAGTATGGGTTGTAATTCCTTTATTATAATTATATTAAGTATGTTTGAGTTTCTCGGTTCCTGATGTCCTCAGCCTTGGGAGATTATAAAAAAATATCAAATTTTCTCATAAAAAGTATTGAAAATAGGGTTCGCAACATGTCTACAATTTCTTTAACTGAAACGGTCTGCTCGCCAAGTTGAGATTCTACGTTTGGGCGTTCTATTGGTTGGCTATGCAACATAGCTTGTTGTCCAGCATGTAGAAGCGCTGTAAACGCAATAAGTCTTTTTTTAGCTTGTTCATTTAATTCTGGGTTCAGCAGCGCATATTCAAGCCAGTAAATTTCAGGGAATTCGCAAGATAAACTTATTCCATCGCGCACAGTTTGTATTAGCGCCCACTTGACAAATGGCATGACATAACCAAAACCGGGAGTATGATCTAAATATGCTGTTCGGGCTAAACACGATTCTTTTGCGGTTTTTTTCTGATCGTCGGTTAGGTTGTCAGGAAACGGCTCAAATGCAACAGAAGCCACCTGGGGATCGCTACAATATTTCAAATATTGTTTTCCAGAGCTAGCGAAAAAAACCCTCATCACTTGGTGGAGCTGCTGGCATCTTAACATACAACGACGTTCGTACGGTGTAGGATGATAGTCGAGAATCAACTATGTCTTTCGGAGTTATTGGTCTGATCGTTGTTCCCAATGAATCTACTAGCATTATTTAATGATTTTCACATATATAGGCAAAGGCAAAATGATAACAACGACATCCATAGCACCCACCAGACAGAGCATAATAGTCGTTCTTGACTTTAATTATGCGAGGGTTAAGCGGCACATCGTTTTTCTGCTTATTTACGTACGAACAATACGGGGTCCTAAAGCGAGGAACCTTAGACTCCTGAATATATGTTTCTGTGCACGCGTATGTGGATGCGAGCGCGAATCCTAATATGAGCTGAGGAAGCAATAACTTCATGCCCGCGAGACAATCATTGCCCAGACAATCATCAGTAGACATCGAGACAAGAGCCGCCATTAGTGGACCTGAAATTGAATCTCTGCGAGCCCAAACCTATGCTTCTGGTAATTCAGTAACAGCCCTGAGTTTCATCGCCTCCGGAAATGGATTAAGTGAAACCGACTCCGGAACTGACTTGCGGGTCACCGACGTCAATGAAGGCAATGATAGTGATTCAGATTTCTTGTCATAATTTATTGAACCCTGGTCCACAGCTGGGCAATAAACGTTAAAATTAAACGCCTTGAATTCGCATGCTTTCGAGAGATTTATGTTATAGGTTCGAAATTTGGATGCCGTAAATCTCCATGCTTTTGTAATTTATGTCATGGTTATGAATCAAGCTCTTCAGGCAAAGGTACACACGTTATTTATTAAGGCGTCATATTCTCCGAAAGCATATCCCCAGGCATTATGCACGTTGGCTCTGCTACGACCTCACAAGCGCAGAGAAGAAACCGAAGTTTGGTTTTCGACAATTCTTTAGTAATGCAAGGAAATTATTATAAGGCGGCATATTCTCCGAAAGCATATCTCCAGGCATTATGCACGTTGGCTCTGCTACGACCTCACAAGCGCAGAGAAGAAACCGAAGTTTGGTTTTCGACAATTCTTTAGTAATGCAAGGAAATTATTATAAAATGTATAAACTTCAGGCAGACAAATATACTTAAAATTCGCTTTGAGCCCAGAACCTATTTTCATATCGGCGCAAGCTGCGGAATATCAGAATCTTCTGCATACAAAATTATTAAGTGGGTGGAGGACATACTTGTAAAGAATGGAACTTTCGCGCTTCCTGGTCGAAAAGCGCTTCAAAAAAGTAACGTAGAATATGAAGTAATTTTAATTGATGCTTCTGAAACTCCAACCGAACGGCCAAAAAAAACAGAAAAAAGAATGGGCAAAAAATTAAAAACAGAAAAAACAAACAAAAGAAATATTATTTTGGCAAGAAACAACGGCATACATTAAAGACTCAATTAGTTGTGAACAAAAAAGATAGAACGGTTATTTGCACTGATTTTGCAAATGGCAGAAAACATGATTTCAGACTTTTTAAAGAATCTAAACTCAAGATAAACAGCAAAATAAAATTACTGATTGATACCGGATTTCAAGGAACCGCGAAAGTCTTGGCTGATATGTTGGTTGGAGTATATGTAGCCAATATAGCCATTAAAATTGCTAAATTTTTTCGTTGACATAATTATTTCTCCTTTAGATTAAAAATATTTATATTCCCGAGAAACAAGATTTGTTTATAATTATATGTTAGCAGATCGAAAATTATTTGTCAATTATATTTGTGTTATTTTTTTGTTAAATTTGCTGTTAATTATAAAAGCACGAGCTCAGATTAGAGCGATAGAAATATTATTCACCGGATTTTGCCCTAAAACTGAATTATTTTTATAAATTTCGAGGACAAAATGATCACAGAAACGTGTAGCCATACTGCTTGTGGGTGCGCAGTTTCGAGCACCGCATTGACGATAAAATTTGCAAAAAGAATCAGTTTTAGGATAAGTCTGATATTTTTTGAATATTAATTTTGCTTCCGAAAAAACCATTTACACAAAAGTTTTTACGTTCCCGTCCTAGTAATTTGGATCCGGGCAAATTACTAAATATCACGGTTTCGAAAGAATTATAATGAATAGTCTAGCACGTTTTTTATTTTTAAATTATTAAAATTTCACATATTTTTTAGATTTTATTATATATTATTATGTATTATTATGTATTATTATGGATAAAAATTTTGTTTTATTTAAATATTGACAACTTAATTATAGCTGATATAATTTAAAATATATAGATTAGATTAAATTTATTATATATTTAGGAGAAACCTAAAAAATGAAAATAATTAAAATTATATTATTATTTTTATGTGTTTGCAATTTAAACCTAAAATCTACATTTGTCATATTTGCGCAGACTCTAGACAAACGCAGTATTTTTTTGCAACAACAAAAAATAAGAGATAAATATTTACACGGTAAAATCTCACAAAAATATAAAAAAATTATTCCAATTTTTGGGTATAATTCACTGAAAAATCCATTATTACAAGACATATACAATGAAATTCTAAAAACTGCAGAATACATCCCGGATTTCAAAAATATAAATAATAATTACACAAATGAAATTAATATTAACATAGGAACTACTACAGATCAAATAACCCAAATATTAAGAGCTTTTGAAAATGATCACCCAGAAATCTTCTGGCTATCAAAGCATTATCAAATTATAAGTTCAAATTCATATAAAAAACTCAGAATTTTTTCCGAATATTCACCAACAGAAATTTACAAATTTAAAAAAGAAATAAACCAAGCGCTAGACTCTTTCTTAAATGACATTCCAGAAAAATTAACAGAATATCAAAGAGAATTATGGATACACGATAAATTTATAAATTCATGCAAATATAATATTAGAACTTATTCACAAAAATTAACAACAGATTCCAATATTTATGGTGCTTTGGTACTAAAAAAATGCGTGTGCGAGGGCTATGCAAAAGCTATGAAATTATTGCTAAACTCCGTAGGTATAAATTCAGAAATAATTATAGGCTACAGTAAATCAGAATTACATGCCTGGAATGCTGTTAAAATCGACGGGAAATTTTATCATTTGGACTCAACTTGGGATTCTAATATAAATAACAAATTAAGAAATCATGATTATTTTAATCTTGATAATTCGACAATTCTGAAAGACCACGCCATCATGTCCTTTGATTGTGTGAATGATAATTTAAATTTAAAAACTTTCACTTCTTCAAAATATAATTATTTTAATGTTGAAGCTGTAAAATTCTCATCCTGGAAAATATTTGAAAATAATATTATTAAAAAACTCAATAATATAGCCTCTTCCCATGATGAATGCATACACATTTTGTTTAAAAATAATAAAGAGATCGAAAATTTTTTAAAGAATATGTCTAATTTTATATATTTTATATTAGAAACTTTTAATTCGAATTCTGAAATCAAATTTGACATTCACAAATCCATAAGCTATAATATTTCATTAAATCAAAACGTTTTGAGCATAAAACTGTCATATTACCGAAGGCAATAATTCACACAAGAATCATATAAATCTCAAAAAATTACTAGCCCCCCTTAAGAGTCATAATAATAGGCAATATCACAGGATTACGTTTTGTTTTATCATGAAAAAATTTATACAAATCGTCGCGAACCTTAGTTTTCAAAGCTGACCATTCGCACGTTTTCTGAGCAAAAGACTCAAAAATAGATTTATAAGCTGCTTTTTTAGCCTCAGTCATAAGAACTTCAGATTCTCGCACATACACAAATCCGCGAGAAACAATATCTGGTCCTGCGACTATTTTATGTTCTTTAAAATTAAGAGTCGCGACCATAACAATTAAGCCATCTTGGCCCAAATGTTTTCTATCTTTTAGAACTATGCTTCCCACGTCTCCAACGCCGATTCCATCGACCATTATAGTCTCTGCCGGAGCAATTCCTATTTTTTTGATTTTGAACTTATCAAGCTCGATAATATCACCGGTCTCGCCGATATATATATTCGATTTATCAATGCCCAAATTTTCGCCAATCTGAGCATGTTTTTTCAAATGCTTACACTCGCCATGGACCGGTATTAAAAATTTCGGTTTTGTCAGCGTTTGAATAAGCTTTAATTCCTCTTGACAAGCATGACCCGAAACATGAATTTCATACATAGACTCGTGTATAACTTCGCAACCCAATTTCATCATTTCATTTATGATAAGATTAACCATTCTTTCATTGCCAGGAATCGGATTAGCTGAAATTATAATAAAATCATCATAGCCGATCTCAATTTTTTTATGTTCCCCATAGGCCATCCGAAACAATGCCGACATTGGCTCACCCTGGCTTCCAGTCGAAATTATAATTAATTCTTCATATTTATATTTATTTATTTCATCCAGACTAATAACCACGCCATCTGGGACAGTTATGTACCCAAGTTCACGTGAGATACTCACATAATTTATCATACTTCGACCAGAAAATGCAACTTTTCTTCCAGATTTCACAGCACAATTTATAATTTGCTGCACCCGGCCTATATTAGAAGCAAACGTCGCGACAATTATTCGCCGCATTCCGGCCTGTTTAAACAAAAAATCAAAAGAATTATTAATATTTTTTTCAGTAACAGTATATCCAGGCCGATCAGCATTTGTTGAATCTGACATTAAAGCCAAAACGCCTTGTTTGCCTAATTCTGCAAATCTAACTAAATTTATAGGCTCCCCCCAAGCCGGCGTATAATCAATTTTAAAATCCCCAGTATGAATAATAATTCCAGCTGGGGTTTTTATTGCCAATGCCAGTGCATCTGGAATCGAATGATTAATATTAACAAACTCAATATTAAAATTCCCCAAAGTTATATTATTCCCGACACTAATCGTATACAATTTTGCTGAATTAAATAACTTATGTTCTTTTAATTTAGAGCCAATCAATCCTATAGTAAGAGAAGCGCTATATATCGGCACATTCAACCTTTTTAATAAATACGGAATCGCACCAATATGATCTTCATGTCCATGAGTAACTATAAGCGCTTTAATTTTTTGTTTATTTTTTTCTAAATAAGTAAAATCAGGAATCACTAAATCGACGCCGAGCATTTCATTATCAGGAAAAGCCATACCGCAATCGACAATAATAATATCTTCTTCATACTCAAAAACGGTCAAATTTCTACCGATCTGATTCAAACCGCCCAAAAAAATTATTTTTATACTAGGTACTTTAGATAAATATTTATTACTAATTTGTGCAACATTCATAGGAACAGGCAACACAGCTTTTCTAACAATTCTTTTATTATTTAAATTATTATTTAATTCTGGTCCTGTTTTCCTACTGGTAACAATACAACGCCCTGCTGAGCTAATCGGTTGATTCATAATTATATTCCTATCAAGAAAGCCAGTTTTAGCGACACGTCTTACCGGACGTCCAGGCGACTTAGCATCAATAATTTTATTTTTAAATTCTCTTTTTTTATTATTATCATTCCCGCTTGTAATACTCGATTTTTTTTCTAATTTATCTTCAGAATCAGGAACTGAAGGTACATCATTTAATTTTTCCACTCAATTTACCTCCCGATTTTACTAATATGACTATTTTTAGAATTATATTTTAAAAACAAACTCACATTAACATCACCCGCACTTATAACGCACATTTAAATCTCAAAAATAAATATTATTTTATATTCAAAATACACAATTTTTAAACCGAATTAAAACTAAATTTATACAATTTATCATATAAAAAAGCTATTAATTCAAATTAACAAGACAAACAATCACAGAAAATCTAACCAACACCCTATATTTTTGGGTGTGTCATGTTTTCGAGATACAAGCAATCCACAAAATAAACAAATTCAAGTACATATTTTTACAGTTGAATTGTACATTTTACAAATAAATTTTAAAAAAATAATATGCAAATTCAACAAATACAAATAAATTTTTACTTAAGACCCTAACACCTTTCGACAAAAAAATAATAAATTTTACTTTTAAAAAATAACAAATTTCACTTATTTACAAATACAAATCAACCAAACACGACTAAATAAATTAAAACTAATATTTTTAAAAAACAAATGGTGATCCATCGGAGACTCGAACTCCGGACACCTTGATTAAAAGTCAAGTGCTCTACCTACTGAGCTAATGGATCATACTGGCTGGGATAGCTGGATTCGAACCAACGAATGATGGAGTCAAAGTCCATTGCCTTACCACTTGGCTATATCCCAAAATTCTAAAACTCATATTTAAAAAATCCTGGCTGGGATGGCTGGATTCGAACCAACGAATGATGGGGTCAGAGCCCATTGCCTTACCACTTGGCGACATCCCAAACATACTCAGTTTCCGAAAATCCCAATAAAATAACAAGACAAATTTAACACAAAATACAAGTCTTCGTAAACTGGGGTGGATAATCGGGCTCGAACCGACGACTTCCAGATCCACAATCTGGCGCTCTAACCAACTGAGCTATACCCACCAGAAAACTGCGAGAATAATTAGGCACGAAATAAGTCAGTCATCATCTGGCACGCCGAAAGGGATTCGAACCCCCGACCTACTGCTTAGAAGGCAGTTGCTCTATCCTACTGAGCTACCGGCGCAAATTTTTAAATATAAAAAAAATAACTTCAATAGCCTCACACTCCTACTTACTTAACACCCATGCATCTTGGAGCGGGTGATGGGAATCGAACCCACACGGCCAGCTTGGAAGGCTGGAATTCTACCATTGAACTACACCCGCATCAAAACACACACACATCATAATTCTAGTGAAATCATATTTTTTTGTCAACAAAAAAATATATTAAAATTCCGTTAAATTCCTGTTAAGATTTTTTTAATATTCGAAATCTTGTATAATTCCAAAATAAATTAAATTTTAAAAACACACGTTGTAATTTTAGAAAAATCATAAAATTTTGTCAATAAAAAAATATATTAAAATTTAATTAAATTTGTGCTAAGATTTCGTGCTATCCACAGTACTCCCTATTTCCAATGAATTAACTTTCGAAGCATTATCATACGTAATTTTTATATAATAATTACCGAAAATATATTTATCAACGGTCATGATATTTTCATCTGTAATTTTCATATTTATACCAAGCAAGCTGTAAGCCAGCGCATAAGACTCTGTAACATTTGTTTGAATGCTCGAATAGGAAGCCCCAAACCGCTGATGAACGTCAGCCGTAGTGCTTTTAGAATTAATACCCATAAATTCGAAAGCAGCGTTAATAATAACTTTTTCAAGCTTATTGTCGCCCTCTGAATTTTCATTAAAAATCATCGCGGCCCCTATAGACTTATATAATTTAATTGAATTATCACCTATAGTTTTTTGCATTTTTGACGTTCCAAATGAATTTTCAACATCTTCCAATCCTAAGCCAAGAATAGAAATAAAATCGATGCCATCATCTCTATATTTCCCCGAATAAATTGGAGTCCCCAGCGCATCATACGCAACGCCTGTCCCATGACGTTTACCTGTTTTGAAGTCGCCATCATATATTAATTTCATCGTCAATGGATCATACATTTTACCTGAGCCATTATATAGGCCCTCTGAGAACTCGCCAACATACTTAATGATGCCACTTTTTTCATCATATAAAATACCCTTCCCCGAATAGTCACCATTTTCGAAATTCCCAGTATATATCAAATGATTATTAACAAATTTTTTGCCTTCACCATGATATAAATTATTCGAAAAATTACCTTCATACACAACACTTTCGCCATCGGTATCATAAACTACTCCGCGGCCGGATCGGACATCATTATTATATTCTCCGTAATATATTCGTAAACCCGACTGCGGATCATATTCAACGCCTTTGCCAGACCGCATGCCAACATCAAAATTCCCAATAAAAGTAGTAACGCCTAAGCTATTAATTTTCCTGCCTTCCCCCTGATATTTATTACTTTCAAATCCACCTTTATATATCATTTTTTCCGATTCATCATATAATTCTCCATTTCCTTTATATTTATCAAGAATAAAATCGCCTTTATATATCAACGTGCCATCACGCCTATACTGAACTCCGTATCCGTTAGCCTTACCAGTTATCACGTTCCCCTGATAAATCAAAACATGATCTGTATCATAAATTTTAGCCTTACCGGTAATAGTACCATATTTTTGAGTATTTAATATAATTTTAGCGTACCAAAGCTTGCCCTCCAACATAGGATGAAACAAATTAAAATACAAATACAACACACCTACAACGCCGAAAAGACCAGTTATAACAAATCTTTTAGAAAAATACATACCTAAAAATTTCCAATAATCCTTTTTACTTTTAGGCCGTTTAGTCAAAGTCTTCATAAACTCTGTAATTTTATTCTGAGCCTTCTGAGCCAACACATTTGAATAACTCTGCATTTTCATGACAAACTTTGACACACTATTAATTTGCATTTGAACGCTCGAAACAAGACGTGACATTAATTGATTAATTATATTATTCCCCGCCATCTAAAGCCTCCTTGTTCAACAACAACATCATAGTTATTATAAACAAATTTCGCTTTAAAATGACAAACCTTTTCTAAAAACTAGGTGCTTTCATCACGTGATTGGCTGACGAGGTTTATTTATCATTACCAAATCGAATCACTCTCCGGCTTCCGGGCGCACCCATGGCTAAATAATAGTATACAAAGATCGGTTTGAGTTCCGGGTTACGTGAATAAAGTTTGGACATTCACGGACCTCATAGCATATATTATTAAACAATAATATAGCAAGGCATGCAGGAGGAGATAAAAATCCCGAAAGGGTTGTAGTCCATTGTGAGCTCGGACCTCTCAGATAGCGAAACAAATTCCAGCACGAGCGCACCCACCCCCGGCGTTGGAAATCCTCAGTTACCGACGAAGTATGCTTAACAGGGGCCCCTAATGCGGCGAGGGGGTTGGCCAGGTATTTCCTTAGCTCCACACTCGTGGGTATGTCTGGAGTTTGCGTGTTGTAGTATGGGTTGGTTTGGGGACTTTCGCGCGCATGGTCCTGTTCGGTTGAGAGAAATAAGCGGTCATTCATGTTATTTGTTTTGATTAGATATGTTTCAGGGTCCGTATTATTTGTGACGCTATCCTCCACAGTGCCCGTAGGCGGGATCTTCATAAATATTCTGATTCTATCTTCTGTTATTAAGCGAACCTCCGACCAGCGGGAGACCAGCGAACAGAAAAGCGGTAATACCTGCCTCCTATAGTGATCTGTGACATCTTGGCCCGTATCGCCCGGTGCGTAAGTGAGTAGAGAAAACCCCGCACAAATTGCTGCAAGCTTTGCGGACTCCTCGTCTGCGGCCTCCCCCAGTGGGACCTCCCGGTCGAGAATAGAGATTGCTAGGTCACTTAGTTCTTGTATGCGGTCTACAGTTGCTGCGCTATTATCATTGTTCGACGATGATAGTTTGCTTAACATTTCTTTTAGTTCTTTGTTTTTGTGATCCAATAATTTTCGCTCTCTTTTGTTTAGTTCTGTAAAGGCGTCGATCAAAGTTAATTCCTTCCCAGCAATATCTGGAAATTCATAATCTTTTAATCTAGCAGGAAGATTGAGCGAGGCTATGTCTTCCCAGTATTTGCTTTTCTTCGTCCCGGTCCACTGCTGACTCAACCACGCGAACAGTATTTGAATTCTGGCGAGGTAAATGCCATTAGACAATCTGCTATTTTTTTTGTGTATTCTACACAAAGTTGCTGCTAATTTTATTGCCATGTCTTCGCTGTCTACTCTATTCTCAAGTTCGTCAATCCCGGCGGCGGTCCCTTCGACAAAATTTTTAACTAGGTCGACGATTGTTGCACCAGAGCCAAAGACATGGAATGTCGTTCGTTTTTTGTCCTGTTTACTCGAGGGTCCGTTTGTTTCTTGGTCCCCGGTTAGTGGCTGCGCTAGCGGTGTTGATTTTTCACTGTCAGGGGTTCTTGCTCCCTCCTGATTCATCGGTGCCCGAAGTTCATTTGGCTCGGTGAGTTTATCGTAGGCCTGCACGTCGGGCAGTGCGGCATGTGGCGCTACAAGGGGTTTCATCGCCTCGGGATCTACTGGGTTTGTATTATTCTCGGGAAGCGAGGCAGCGGATGAGTCGCCGTGACTAGACTCATTGTGGTTTTGGCCTTTCATCTGCTCGGCTCCGTCTGCTTTCTCCGGATCCTCTTCGGGCGCCGGAGCTCGCTTGGGTTTCGCATCCGGTTTGCGAACAAGTGCATCTATGTTTGTTGTTTTAATATTAGAGCTGGCTGAGTCTACTGCTCCGGGAGACGGCGTCTCCTTATTGCCAAGGGGTGCTTTTGGGGGATTCTTTGGGATTGGTTTGTTTTGCGGGTTTTTCGCCTCAACAGTGGGGGGGGGGCGCTTTTTTGTTTTTTTTATCCGACCCCGAGCTTGGCGGTTCTGGCTTTGTGCTTTGATTGGTTTGTTGCGTTGCTTCATCCGCATTTTGAGGTACTTTCTCGCATGATTTAATTTCTATTTCTGTGTCTGGATTTATTCCAAACTCGTTTAAATTAGAAAACTGATCTGTCGTAAAATGTAGCGAGGTTTCATTTGGATGAGAGTGAGGGTTGCAGAATATTATTGCTCCGTCAGATGTTTTCAAAAATTTTCCCAATGAAGTTTCGTCCTCATCAGTCCTCACGATGTCATAAAAATTTTCGTTGCCATTTATACGTTTTAATTTGTATATTTTTTCTTTTTGGTTATTATCGCTACCGGATTTAGTTGCCGGGGTCGGATCGGCTTTTTTATCTTGAAGCAAAAACTTCCACACGCAATAAGCACCCAAAACGCCTGCGCCTGAGACCCCTCCGGCAAGCAATATTTTCTTCCATAAAGCGTTTTTTTCTGAAGCATCTTCAAAAGTTGTATTTTCAGATTTTGAATCAAGCTCTGCGTACTCTGTCGGACGCGTGGCCTCTTGATAGTGAATTTTTGTGGCCTGAACTCGCCTTATTTTCCCTGATGTTTTATGTAATAAGGGCGGATTGATGCTAAAAACACTGGCTTCGGCGCACGATGAAAGAAATATTATTAAAGCCATAGTGCTTGCAAAAGATTTCCTAATATTCGATGAGTTGTTTGCTGGCTTAATATCTTTTTTATTGTCGTTCATATAATTCGAACCTCTTTATTTAATTTGTATAACAAGTCTTGTTTGTATTATATTTATAAATATATATATGTCAATCAGAAATATGTAAAACTTTCGCCATGATTAAAATATTTTTTTGTTGAATTCTAATAAATATTAATTACTAATATCAAATAAAACTTAATTTTTCTTAGATTGTTTTCATCCCTTTAATTTATATTATATTTTATAAATTCATATATGTCAAGTAAAAAAATATAAAAAAATTTATGATAATTAAAGTATTTTTGTTGCATTTGGCCAAATATTAATTTATTTATTAAATTTATATTAAATTTTAATTTTTTATTGACAATGAAAATTTATTATTTTAAAATTCATTTCGATGCCGTATTTTGTTCAAAAACACAGGGTAAGTGTTTTATTTTTTTTGGTCAAAAAGTGAAATCGCAAATCAAATTATTATTGAAATTTATTTAAAATTTTGGAGTGTTTTTATGGTTAATGCAAGGCCTGTTAAATTCGGTAAAACTGAGCGCATGAGTTTTATTGAGCCTATGAAGCTTCCGCTTGAAATTCCTGATTTAGTTGCTCATCATAAAGCCTCATATCAGTGGTTCATCAAAGAGGGTTTAAATGATGTTTTGAAAAGCGTGTCTGGCATCAGCGATTATGGCAATAACTTAATTCTAGATTATTCTGGGTTTACTTTGGCCGTAAATAAGCCAAACTGTAGCCCCGAGATCTGCAAAGAAAAAGATTTAACGTATTCTGCTCCGCTGAAAGTTAATGTCCGCCTTTGGAATAATGCCACCGGAGATGTCAAGGAATCTGAAGTATTTTTGGGCGATTTCCCGCTTATGACAGAAAGCGGTACTTTTATTATTAATGGTGTTGAAAGGGTAATTGTTTCGCAATTAGTACGATCTCCTGGGTGTTATTTTAAACGCGATTTTGATAGGGCTGGCCGGGAATTATATAATTCAAGTATAATCCCGAATCGCGGAGCTTGGATAGAGTTTGAAAGCGATATAGCGGGTGTTTTTTATGTTAGAATAGATAAAAATCGTAAGTGTCCTATTACTACTTTTATTCGGAGTTTAGGGGTTAGCTCCGATGAGCAGATTATTGAATATTTTGGCAATAATGAATATATTAATCTCAGTTTGGATAAAGATACTAGTAAAAACACCGAGGAAGCTTTGTTCGATTTATATAGAAAAATTCGTCCGGGTGACCCTCCTACGATAGATGGTGCCCAGGCTCATATTAATACGTTATTTTTTGATCCAAGAAGATATGATTCTTCTAAAGTCGGAAGATATAAATTAAACAAAAAGCTTGCGCTTTGGCCTAGATTGCGGGGTAGGGAAGTTACTCGCATGATTATTAGCCCGTTTACTGGGGAGATTCTCGCAGAGGCCGGAGAAATTATAAGCACAAAAAAAGCTAAAGAAATAGAAAATAATGGCGTTTCTTCCGCGTATGTTAAAGTTGATTATATAGAGGTTAAAATTATATCAAATGGCTTCGTAGATTTGGCGAGTTTTGTGCCAGATGATGTCGTGAAATCTTGTGGTATTAAAGAACGTGTTCGATTTAATATTTTAATAAATATTTTATCGAATTTCGGCGACAAGGGGACTGAAGTTTTAGCCCATGAATTACGAAAGGCCTTCGGTGAATTGTGCCCTTATCATATCGTGATAGATGATATTTTTGCTTGTGTGAATTATGCCACATGCTTGCCGTATGGAATTGGTTTTTATGATGATATCGATCATCTTGGGAATAGAAGAATCCGGCTCGCTGGCGAGTTATTTCAAAACCAGTTTAGAGTCGGTTTTTCCCGGCTTGAGCGAGTTATAAAAGAACGTATGACTCTTCAATCGCAAGATATAGATATCTTAACGCCGCATTCATTGATTAATATTAGGCCGATTATTGCAAGTGTGAAAGAATTTTTCGGATGCTCCCCGTTATCGCAATTTATGGACCAAATTAACCCGCTGTCTGGATTAGCGCATAAACGAAGATTATCGGCATTAGGGCCAGGCGGGTTATCACGTGAGAGAGCGGGATTTGAGGTCAGGGACGTTCATTATACGCATTATGGTAGAATGTGCCCGATCGAAACTCCTGAGGGCGCGAATATTGGGCTTATCTCGTATCTGGCTTTATATGCTAGAATAAATGAATATGGCTTTATAGAAGCGCCATTTAGGCGTATTGATAAAAATACAGGATGCGTCACAAATGAAATTGTTTATTTGGCCGCTGATGAAGAAGATGATTATATAGTGGCGCAGGCGAATGAGCCGCTGGATGAAAATGGAATGTTTATTAACTCGAAAGTTAATTGTAGAAAAAAAGAAGAATTTCTGGAAGTCGAACGAGATAAAGTCGATCTTATGGATTTAACTTCGAAAATGGTCGTTTCTGTGTCTACTGCTATGATCCCGTTTTTGGAAAATGATGATGCGATTCGCGCTTTGATGGGCGCAAATATGCAGAAACAAGCTGTACCGCTTATAGCTCCAGAGGCGCCACTTGTGGCCACTGGTATGGAATATAAAGCAGGGCTTGATTCTCAAGTCGGGATAATAGCTAAAAGTTCGGGGATTGTCACACAAGTAGATTCGCGATATATAACTGTTAAATCTGATGCCGGTAAAGATGAAACTTATGAAATGATTAAGTTTCAGCGTTCGAATCAAAGCACTTGTTTTAATCAAAAACCGATTGTTTCGAAGAATCAGCGTGTCGAAAAAGGCGAAATTATTGCCGACGGGCCTGCTATGGTCAATGGCGAGATCAGTGTCGGGCGAAATATATTGGTCGGGTTTATGCCCTGGGAAGGCTATAATTATGAAGATGCTGTGCTTATAAGTGAAAAAGTCGTTCGCGAGGATGTTTATACTTCTATTCATATAGAAGAGTATGCTCATATGGCGCGAGACACGAAATTGGGGCCCGAGGAAATTACCCGTGATATCCCAAATGTAAGCGAAGATTCACTTAAAGATCTCGATGAAAAAGGCATAATTCGCGTGGGCGCAGAAGTGAGAGCAGGAGATATTCTCGTAGGGAAAATCACGCCAAAAGGTGAAACCGAGCTCACAAGCGAAGAACGTTTGTTGCGCGCGATTTTTGGGGAAAAAGCAAGAGAAGTTCGGGATACATCGCTTAGGGTTCCGCATGGCATAGGTGGAATTGTCGTTGATGTAAAAGTGTTCACAAAAGAAAGTTGCAAAGATGATTTGCCCGCTGGAGTTAATTGTGTAGTTCGGTGTTTTATAGCTCAAAAACGTAAGATTTCGATTGGCGATAAAATGGCAGGAAGACATGGAAATAAAGGTGTTGTCTCTCGAATTTTACCCGTCGAAGATATGCCATATTTGCCCGATGGAACCCCGTTAGATGTCGTTTTGAACTCGCTGAGTGTCACCGCGAGAATGAATATCGGCCAGATATTAGAAACTCATTTAGGCCTAGCTGCTCATAGCTTAGGCTGGAAGGTTGTTACCCCGGTGTTCGAAAGTGTAAAAGAAATTGATATTACCGAATGTTTAAGAAAATTTGGGCTTAGCGAAGATGGCAAAATTATGCTAAAAGATGGACGTACTGGCGAATATTTTGATAATCCTGTTGTTGTTGGATATATGTATTTCTTGAAATTGCATCATTTAGTAGACGATAAAATTCATGCCCGAAGCACCGGGCCGTATTCGCTTGTCACGCAGCAGCCGTTAGGCGGGAAGGCGAGATTCGGCGGGCAAAGATTCGGAGAAATGGAAGTCTGGGCGCTCGAGGCCTACGGCGCAGCGTATACTTTGCAGGAAATTCTTACTGTTAAATCTGATGATATAATTGGGCGCGTTAAAATTTATGAAGCTATTATAAAAGGCCAAAATATCCCAAAACCAGGCGTCCCCGAAAGTTTCAAGGTTCTTGTGAAAGAATTGCAAAGTATAGGCTTGGATATAATGGTTCTCGATGAGCAAAATAACGAGATTAATATAAAAAACGAACTCGAAAAAGATGCGGATGTATTGGGTTTGAATGAGGAAATTACCGGAGAAAAATATGATCAGCCTACGGATTTATCTGAAATAAATAGTAATAATTTGGAAGATATAAATAATACTGATGATGCTAACAACGATGATTCTGATGAGGAAGAATTTAATGAGCTCGATGGCTTAGATGATATTGATGATTTTGGCGATTTTGAAGAATCAACTATTAAACAAACCGATGATCTCGTGGATGCGTGGCAAAAAGGTGATAGTTAACAAAAAAATATTTTAAAATATTTAAATTTTATTAATTTTGACTAGTTTTATTTATTAAAATAATTCACAAAAAAATAATTAGAGGTTTAAATTTATGAGTTTTAGTAATTTTAATTTCGTTAAAATAGGCTTAGCCTCCCCGGATAAAATTCGCACCTGGTCTCGCGGGGTTGTCAAGAAGCCTGAGACTATAAATTATAGAAGTCTAAAACCCGAAAGCGAGGGGCTTTTCTGTGAACGTATTTTTGGCCCTCAAAAAGATTGGGAATGCCATTGTGGAAAATATAAACGAATAAGATATAAAGGCAAAGTTTGCGAACGCTGTGGCGTCGAGGTCACACGAGCAAAATTCAGACGCGAAAGAATGGGGCACATAGAATTAGCTTCGCCGGTGTCGCATATTTGGTTTTTCAAAGGGATACCGTCGAAATTGGCGTTAATTTTAGATGTTGCGCCTAGGATGCTCGAAAAAGTGTTATATTTTGCTGCATATATTGTAACAGATCCGGGAGATATCCAGGAACTTTCGCTTTGCCAGTTTTTAAATGAAAAAGAATATCATGAGATGCGCGAAAAATATGAAAACGATTTCGAAGCTGGTATGGGTGCCGAGGCTGTTAAGAAAATTCTTTGTGAACTTGATCTAGAATTAATGTGTAAAAATCTAAAAGAAGAATTAGCCAACGTTTCGCCTACCAGCCAAAAACGAGTTAAAATTTTAAAAAGACTCGAAGTTGCTAATTCTTTTAGGACCTCAGGGAATAAGCCGGAATGGATGATTCTCGATGTTATTCCTGTTAGCCCACCCGATTTGCGGCCTATGGTTCAACTTGATGGCGGGAGATTCGCGTCTTCGGATTTGAATGATTTATACAGAAGAGTTATAAATCGCAATAATCGTCTTAAGCGTCTATTAGGCCTGGGAGCCCCCGAAATTATAGTTCGTAACGAAAAACGTATGCTTCAGGAGGCTGTGGATAATTTAATAGATAACGGCCGGCGTGGAAGACCTGTTACTGGTGCGAATAATAGGCCGCTGAAATCGCTTTCTGATATGCTAAAAGGCAAGCAAGGCAGGTTTCGTCAAAATTTACTCGGGAAACGTGTTGATTATTCGGGCAGATCTGTTATAGTTGTAGGACCAGAGTTAAAAATTTATCAGTGCGGGCTGCCTAAGGAAATGGCTTTGGAATTGTTTAAACCGTTTGTTATAAAAAGATTGGTTGAAACTGGTGTAGTTAGTAACATAAAATCTGGTCGGAAAGCCGTCGATCGGCTGTGGCCCGAAGTTTGGGATGCGCTGGATGTCGCAATTAAAGGCCATATTGTCTTATTAAATAGAGCTCCGACTTTGCATAGATTAGGTATTCAGGCATTTGAACTTATTTTGGTCGAAGGACGCGCTATAAAATTGCATCCATTGGTTTGTAATGCGTTCGGGGCCGATTTCGATGGAGATCAAATGGCCGTTCATATGCCTATTTCCGTGGAAGCACAGGCCGAAGCTAGATTATTAATGATCTCTTCCGGGAATTTGTTAAAACCCTCCGATGGGAAGCCTGTAACGGTGCCGTCAAAAGATATGGTTTTGGGGATTTATTACTTGACTTTGAAACGAAAAGGCCAATTGGGCGAAGGCAAATGCTTTCGGGATGTGAACGAAGTTATTATGGCTTATGATCGGCATTTGTTATCGGTGCATTCAATTATAAGAGTCAAAAGAACTATTAAAAATGCGCTTACTACGGAGACTAAACTAATAGAAACGACGCCGGGGAGAATTATTTTCAATGAATGCATCCCGCAAGATTTGGGCTTCGTTGATAGAACTAATAATGAAACTAAATTTGATTTCGAAATTGATTTTATAGTAAATAAAAAATATATGGACATAATTTTCGAGAAATGCATAAAAGTTCATGGGGCGTTGAAAACTTCTGAAATTTTAGACAAAATCAAAGATCTGGGGTTCAAATATTCGACACAAGGCGCCATTACAGTAGGCGTCACAGACGCGATTATTCCCGAGGCTAAACAGAAATTTATTGACTTGGCAGAGCTCGAAATCGATAAAGTTAATAGTTTTTATAAAGAAGGGCTGATCGCAAACGCAGAACGTAAATCCCAGGTTTTGGCTATTTGGACGAAAACAACTGATAATATTTCAGCAATATTGAGAAATTGTTTTACCGATATTAATCCTATTTTCATGATGGTTGACTCAGGCGCACGTGGCTCTATGAGCCAAGTTAAACAGCTTTCAGGGATGCGCGGAATTATTGCAAACACGTCCGGCCATGCCATAGAAGTGCCTATTAGATCAAATTATCGCGAGGGCTTAAACGTACTTGAATATTTCATCTCATCAAGAGGAGCGCGCAAAGGCTCATCAGACACAGCGCTTAGAACCGCCGATGCCGGATATTTGACGCGAAGACTTGTCGATGTATCGCATGATATTACTATTTCAGAAGATGACTGCGATACTCATGAAGGCATTGAGGTTTGTGAAATAACCGACGGCAGAGAACTTATTGAGCCTATGAGCGAACGTCTGTTCGGCCGGTATTTGGTCGAGGATCTTAAAGATTCTAATGGGAATTTATTGATTTCTAACCAAAAATTAATAGATGATAATGATATTAAATTAATATTAAGTTTAGATATTAAAAAAATTAAAATTCGCTCTGTTTTGTACTGCAAATGTACATTTGGAGTCTGTAAAAAATGTTATGGCTCAAATTTAGCAACAGGCGCGCCCTCGACCGTGGGTGAAGCTGTTGGGATTATAGCTGCCCAGTCAATCGGGGAACCCGGAACCCAACTGACTATGAAAACTTTCCACACAGGAGGCATCGCCGGCGAAGATATAACACAGGGTTTGCCTAGAGTTGAAGAATTATTTGAAGCGCGGAAGCCGAAAAAATTGGGAATAATAAGCGAAATATCTGGAACTGTGAGATTTGAGGAAATTAAAAAAAGTAGACATATTTTTATTTCAGATAAATCAACAGGCGAAGAACGTTCATATATGGTCCCGTTTGGCTCTTTGGTGTTAGTGAATGAAGGCGATAGTGTTGCTATCGGGGACGTAATAACAGAGGGCTCCACGAACCCGCATGATGTGCTGAGTATTAAAGGCGTGGCGGCGGTCCAAAATTATTTAATAAAAGAGGTTCAGCGGGTTTACAGGCTTCAGGGCGTTGATATAAATGACAAGCATATCGAGGTTATTATTAGACAAATGTTGAGAAAAGTTAAAATCGAGGATCCTGGTAGTACAGACTTGATTTCAGGATCAGTTATGGATAAAATTAAAACTGAAAAAGAAAATCAAATTATTCAAACCAGAATTGATTCAGGAGAAACTAATTTACGCAAAGCGTCCTATGAAAGCATATTACTCGGCATAACTAAAGCCTCTTTATCGACGGAATCATTTTTATCGGCAGCATCATTCCAAGAGACAACTCGAGTTTTGACTGATGCGGCAATAAAAGGAAAAGTTGATCCATTATTGGGATTAAAAGAAAATGTAATTATTGGTAAATTACTCCCGGCTGGAACGGGATTGCCATTATATAGTAATGTTACAATCAAAAAAACCGCTGTCTGAAAATTAAAATATTTTTTAAAACCCCTTTCAATTTATGTAATTTGTGATATAATTGTCGCGATTAGACGAAGGGGTGCATGCAATATGAACATAAAATTGAAATTAAGATTAAACTTTTTAGTTATTTTGTTATGTATTTTTAGTTTTATCCCCATAAACTCAAAAGCGTTTTTACAAAAACTATTTTCACAACAGGCCATTATATTTGTACCAGGTGTCATGGAATCCGGCTTATTTTACACCGGTGTTACCGATGGAGTTTTTTCTCATAATGAAAATCTATGGCTTCCATTATCATTTAGAAAAGGCTTAATAAAGCGTTCTTTAAGCGGGCTTAATAAATTTTCAAATAATTATTCTCTTTTAGGTTTAGATGACTATGGGGAACCTATAAATAATGTTTTTGGTGTGCATTCGGTTGGGAGTTTTCCATATGTTTACGATGAAGAAATTTCGAAATATGGCGTCAGAACTCATACTAAGGCATTAATTGATAATATCGCAAATTTAGAAGAATTTACTAATTGGGATATTATATTTAATAACTACGATTGGCGCATAGATCCTGATGTCGCTTCCGAGAGATTGGCGAATTTAATTCGAACCTATGAAAAAGTAGTATTAATTGGGTTCTCCTATGGCGGATTAATTTCATCAAAAGCCGCAGTTAATCTTTATAATACTGGCGAATTACAGCGTATAGACAAATATGTTTCCATCGGGGTGCCCTATAAAGGCTCAGTTGATAGCCTAATTGCCCTCGAGCAAGGGCTCAGTATTTCTACTTTTCAAAAAAAGATATTTAATGTTTTACATCTTACGGCCAAAACTAGAGAACTTATTAAAAATTTCCGCGCATGTTATCAATTGTTGCCTTCGAAACAATTTTTTAATAATTCTAAATATTATGTTAGCTATCAAAATAAAAAAATTAACGGATACCAAAATACGATCGATTTGTTAAAAACTAGAGAATATGCGATCCGGACCGATAAAACTATAAAAGACTTTTTTGAGAAATCTCAACAGTTTTATGACAGTTTATATATAAATAATGCGCATATTTTACATAAACTTAATTATCATATAATAGTAGGAACTGGTATTAAAACTTTGGCGACTATAAACATAAAATCTGCTAAACTTGGCGATGTCACGCCTGTGATTTATGAAAGCGGCGATGGTCGAGTTTTATTAAATAAAAGTGCTATATTAGATAAAAATATCGATGCTAAAAAAATTTTTCGCTTCAAAGAAAGACATCCTAAATTAATTAGTAATTATTCGATAATTAAAAATATAATTAAATTTATTTCTTATAATCCGGAGGCTAATCCAGCGGATAGTTCGCGAATTATCACAAATGTTGTCAACACAGCGTGAGTAAATGAATACTATAAGTTCAGGGTGAACAATTTTGAAAATATTATTCATAATTTTATGTATATTTTTTATCATATTCGGCCTGGTGGATTTCATAAGATTTATTACACTTAAATTATTTTATGTTAAAAATAAACAAAAATTTGAAAAAATTGATATAATAAATGTAGAAACCGCTAATGAAGCTGAATTTTTATTGCAAAATGCTGCAACAAAAATCGCCTGGCAGGATGTCCCAAGTGATACAAAATTTGTGCTTTTGTATAGCGCAAATGACTCGGAAACTAAAAAAATTATTAATATTGCTACTGGTAATTACGGATTTATAGATCTAATTCGTAAAGATTAATAAAATATTAAAGGGGTTATCATTTTGAAAATTATTGCTGGGAATTGGAAAATTAATAATATTCCTAAAGAAACTACAAATTTTTTTGGCAAATTGAACAAATTATTTTCTAATACTCATGCGAAAACTAGTAATATTATAATAGCCCCACCATATGTTAGTCTTCAAGCGGCTTTAGATAGTAATAATAATGATATTAAAATTTTCGCCCAAAATTGTCATTGGGAAACAGATAATTCTCATACAGGAGAGATATCTGTAACAATGCTCAAAGAAATGGGTATTTCAGGTGTCATCTTAGGGCATAGTGAACAAAGAATTTTGGGAGAATGTGATAATATTATAAATAAAAAAATCAAAACTGTCCTAGAATTTGGTCTAAATACAATTTTTTGTGTTGGTGAAAATTTACAAGAATATCAAAAAAACAATTCTAAAAATGTGATAAAATCACAAATTTTGAACGGCTTAAAAAATATAAATATAATTAATACTTCACAAAATAATAATATAATTATTGCTTACGAACCTGTTTGGGCTATCGGTAGCGCTCAAACTGCAAGTTTGGAATTTATTCGCGAAATCACGAATTTTATAAAACAAATAGTTAATAATAAATTTGTGAAAATTCTATATGGTGGCTCGGTAAATAGCGAAAATATACAAAAAATATTAAAAATTTCAGATAATATAAACGGCGTACTTATCGGAAGAGCGTCTGTTACTCCGGAAGAATTTTTTTTGTGTATAAAAAATACATAAAATATTATAAAATCACTTGATATCTTTTTTCATGAAATATAAAATACCGGCAGTATTAAACATAATAAAATATATTATGCCTATTATAAATACTTGAGCCACTATTTTAGGATGCTCCCAATGACTTAACACATAAATACCCTTGGCCCAATAGCCCGTAGTAAGAGCTTCCAAATCTAAGTTAATTAAAGAAGAATTGTCCTCGTGTGTTCTGTAGAATGCACTCCACATTATTAAACCAAACGTTACTCCTGGATTTTTAAAGATAGCTCTGCACATCATAGCAAAAGAACAAAAGACAATTTCTATAAAAAACCACCCCAATAACGTTCTAAAATAATTTGCGTCATACACATCTGTTCCAAATGTAATCCGAAAATATAAAAAAGAAATTATAACGTTTAAACTTAAAATTAATATAACCGAAAATATTAATCTCGCAACATAATAATTAAATTTACTAATACCATTAATTATATATAACGTGACCTGTTTGTTCATAAAATCAATACATATAAAATAGAACAAAAATAATATTAAACTAAGAAATGTGAAAAAAACTACCAATGGATATACTACGTATTTACCGACCACGAATGCTAAGTCTGCCATTTTACTACCATCCCATTCAGCTTTAGACACACCAAGTCTAAAACTAAACATAATAATTGCTAAATAAATATAAAATACTTTATTTCTGAACATTTTATAAAAACTCGCGCGAACTAGCGATAATATAGACATAATCCCTCTCCTCCTAAAAATCCATAATTATGCTATTAAACTACAATGAAATTTTGTTAAAAACAAATATTTATTAGCCGCTCAAATTTACTCGAATCAAAAAAATATTTTTTATTATAAAAATATAAATATTACTTGACATCATATTTTTTAATTGCTATAATGCCTAAAATATTACATACTAAAAAGTATGCACCAGCTATTATTAATAATTCTCGCATAATATCAGCAGGAACATTTGAATAATAATTTAAATAAAGAATAGGCTCAAAAAACCGGCTGCCAATCCAATATCTACTGATGTCGAATTTTATGTTAAATGCAAATGATAAAAATTTATAAATAAAAACAAATATTTTCTCCATAACTGGCTGGAATAAAAGCAATATAGAAATAATAGCTCCAACTGTAACGTTTTTGACTATAAAAAATAACATGGTGAAAACCGAAAATAATCCGGCTTGTAATGCCACAAATAAACCGAAAGCAGATAACATAGACCATAAATGTGATGCTTCTGGGACTGTTCCTAAATTAAAAAAATACCATCCCGATAGAAATCCGGATCCAACTACAACAATACAACTCAAAAGAATTATGCTAATTACAACTAGTAACTTAGATAAGTAATATTTTATTCGACTTATGCCTTTTACAAGCAAGAGTAATATCGTTTTTTTCTGTAAGTCGGAACATATAAAACAGCTCATAAAAATCGCCATACAATATGGTAAAACAACAAATCCGAAACCCAAACAAAGCGAGAATGCATTAATATTAGGGAAAAACTCAGCTATATCTATATTTCCATATTGGTTTTGTATTTCTATTTTAGTTACCATCGTCAGATATCCCGTAATCGCAGCTATACTTAATAAATAAAAATAAAACATTTTTTGCCTGAATAATTTATAAAAATCAGACATAAATAATTTAAACATGCAAATCCCTCCAATATTAATAATTTTCATGTGTTTTCGCTATCATTTTCATCGGACTCCGATTCGAATTTTGCTTTACTCATACTCATAAGTTTAACAAAATACTCTTCAGAATCGCCAGTTTCCGTATATATAGACTCAACAATGACGTCATTTTTCGCCAACAAAGAATTAATAACCATGCTATTACTTTGTTCGGTAAAAATTTTAATTTCATTACCCAAAATTTTATATTCTCTCAAATTTAATTCATCAGAAATCAAGTTTATACTGCGCTGAACATCATTGACCTTAACGCGGACGCACGTTTGTAGCCGGCTTTTAAGATCTTCTTGTGATAATTCTATAATTAATTCGCCATTATTTATTATAGCATAATCAGTTGCAATTTTCACAAGTTCGCTTAAAATATGACTTGATATGACTATTGTAACATTTCTTTCATGTAATTTCAACAAAAGATTTCTTATGTCTATAATCCCCATTGGATCTAGGCCATTTATAGGCTCATCAAGAAATAAAAATATAGGATCCCCAACTAAAGCCAATGCAATTGCCAGCCTTTGTTTCATACCCAATGAAAGCTTTTTTGCTTGCTTTTTACCGACATCAGACAAACCAACAATTTCCAGCAACTCATCGACAACATCTTTGTTAGAAAGTCCTAAAGCAATTCTCTGAGCATGCAAATTTTGTCTAGCACTCAAATACGGGTAAAACACAGGATACTCGATTACTGCGCCAATTTTTGACCGCCAATTCCGTTCACTTTGTATTTCCGGAGAAAACTCGATTTCTCCTGAAGTAGGCCTAATGAGATTAGTTATCATTTTAAAAAGAGTAGTTTTACCGGCACCGTTTTTTCCGATCAAACCATAAATTGACCCCTTTTTCACATTCAAATTCACGTCATTTACAATTTTCTTTTTAGAATAAACTTTAGTTAAATTCCTAGTTTGGAATAAATATTCCTCATTCATATTGAAATCCCCCTATTATATATGTTTTATATTTTGTAACAACTTAATAAAAAAACAAAAGATGTCAACCAATATTATGTTGAAAATTATCAAACCCTAAATACAAACTAAAAAATCATTATTAAGTTTACCATACAAAATTATTATTGCAAGCCTTTTTTAAAATAACAACTAATTCCATAATTTTCTTGAATTCTCTAGTTTTTTTAAATAAAATTAAATTAACTCCTAAATTCACAATTAAACACACTAATATATTAACAAAAATTTGCATCCATGACGAAAATCTCAAAAAACTTATAATACAATTAGACAAAAATAAACAAGAAATAAAAGAAATTATGTATATTATATATCTTTTATAATAATCAACAGACTTTTTTTTAAAAATTATTTTATATACAAAATAAGGCTGAGTAACAAATGGTACTAATAACAAACTTAATATATTTCCTAAAAAAACTCCCGAGATTCCATATATTTTGGTTAATATATACGAAAATCCAAAATTAATAACAGTCTCAATAATCGGAAAAAATCTATCCTGAACATAAATTCCGCAACTAGCTTTAGCCATATCCAAACATTGCTTCATGCCACATAAATACAAATAAATAGAAATAATAATTATTGTTCCTGTAGAAAAAATAACATTTTCTTTTGCAATCCAAATTTTCATAAACGGATTAACAATCTCAAAAAATATCGTAACCATGAGGGAGTATACAATATAATTAATAAAATACAAAATATTAAAATTATCATGAATTTTTTTCGTATTTTCAGTATGTGCAAGATTACCAAAACTCGCACTTATTCCATTAAAAAATTCGTTAGAAATTCCCAATAATGCCGTTATAATCAACACATAATTGGAGTAAACTCCATTGACCCGCAACGGCAATAATAAAAAAACTACTAAACTGGAAATTTGCCGAATGCACGCACCTCCTATGCGATGAAAAAACATAGCTTTCATGTCATTAATTATTTCGAGTTTTTCGTTTTCAGAAAATTTCATAGCATGTTTTAAATTTATATTTTTATAATATTTGTCAAAAAATACATAAATTATTAAATTTTCTGTAATTCTTGCACAAATTTTTAAAAAAAGATAATTTTTAAAAGACTGAAAATAAATTAAATTTAAAATCTGAAAACAAAAAAATATAACCAAAACTATACTCCGAACTATGCTATTAATATAACTTTTCTGATCCGATATAAACATAATGCGTCTGTGAAAAAATAAATATGACGAAATCACATCAAGAACATATAAAACAAAAATTTTTATTATCCAAATTTTAGAAAACACGATATTTATAGTACTTACATTTGCAACAAAAAAAGAAATTATCACGCCTAAAAAGAACATTAAAACAGAAATAACCAGATATATTTTTTTTATAAAATTAAGTATATCTGCGACTTTTTGCCAATCTTTTTGTGCAATAGGTTTATAAATTTTATAACTTATAGAAATCCCCAGACCAAGTTCTACAACGGACAAAATCGAAATAATATTAGTAAAAATGCCATCGATGCCGACCAAATTTAAATCCAAAATTCTAACAAAAGCCTGTCGCAAAAAGAACGAAGTCAGCATCAAGACAAAATAACAAATGCAGTTCCAAATGACGTTTATAACACTATTTTTAATTCTCATAAATTACTCACAGAAATCACAAATTTTCGAATAAACTCAACCATTTTTTGATTATAAATTGAGAATTAAATTTTTCAAGCCCTTCACAACATTTTTTTGAATACTCGAGCCTTTTTTGTGGGTTTTTAATTAAAAAAGAAATTTTTTCTGCCATTTTTTGTATATTATAACATGATATTAAACACCCATTAATATTATTTTTTAATATCTCATTTGGGCCGCATGGGCAATCAAAACTAACAATAGGAATCGAATTAAATTTAGCTTCTAAAATAACCAAAGAAAAGCCTTCTCTTCGTGAAGTTGATACAAAAATTGCGTATTTTTTATATTTTTTATGTATATTTTCACATCTTCCTTTTAGAAATATATTATTTTCAAGCTTGTAATTTTTTATTTTTTGATTTAGAATATTTTCCTGACTTCCAGCCCCATAAATATCCCAGGTCCAATCCAGATGCTCGTCGAATACTATCTTAGCGATTTCTATCGCAAAATCAAATCCCTTTTCAGGCTCTAAACGTCCTACAGACATTATTAGCTTTGACTCTGAATTGTATTTTTGCAAGGTTGATTCATATTCCGAACTTAAAAAATTGTAAATATGACATAGTTTTTTTGCTGGAGTTTTAATAATTTTAGTATAATCATACAAAGTTCTTTCAGAAATAACTACTATTTTATCGCTTGCAATATTAGCTAATCTTCTAAATAAAATAGACTTAAAACCTCTATTCTGAACACATTCGTGCTCCCAGAAAATAATTTTGCAATTTAAAAATTTTAAATTTACGAAAAATCTTAATAAAAAAATAATAGGAACAGGAAGACTTCCACTGCTAATTAATATCTCGATTTTGTGTGATTTTATAAATTTATATAATTTATATAAAGATTTTAAAATAGTGCCCCTTACTCTTGTCGAATTTAAACAAAAACTTTTAAATTTAATTTTTTTATTGAGATCATAAAAATCAAAATTATAAAATTCACAAATAGTAATCAAATACAATTTGTGATATTTGCATAATTTATTAACCAAATTCAGGGTCATTTTTTCTCCGCCGCTAATATTATTAAAATCAAAGCCTAACACACAAATTTTTTTTATATAAATTCCCTCCGGACCTGTTTAAAACGCCCATTCAAACGCCGTTTTAAAAGTAGTTTTTAAATCCGTGTCAAAAACTCTATAAATATCCTGAATACATCTAACAGGCTCATCGAAATAAATAACGCTAGCTATGCGATCTCTAAAATTTTCGTTATTTAAAAAATTTATTGCCCGAGAAAAATCATTAAAACCCGAACGACTGCACCCAATAAATATCAGGCCTTTCGCCAAAATATCCCGCGTATTTACTAGAACGTGCTCCTCGCTAACACCAAGGAGCATGACGCATCCCTGTGGTGATGTGTATTTGATTATATCATTTATAGCAATTTCGCTACCCTTGCCGCCCGCGCATTCGAATGCGTGATTTATAACAAAATTTTCGGGAATTTCATTAATTAAATATGTATTTTCCACAAAAGAAAAAAACGATAATTTATTAATATTCTTGCCTATAACGAAAATTTTAGTATCCGGTAATAGCTCATGCATAACAAGCGCCAAAAAATAACCTAAACTGCCATCTCCCCAAATTCCTATTGACTTTTTATTTGAATGCGACATACTTATTAGCCGGTTTACTGCATGGACGGCTACACTTATCATTTCACAAACACAAGCTACCTCTGGTCGATCAAAATCAAATGGAATAAGCCTATTATTATTTATAGCTATTATTTCCTGCATAAAACCGTCGGAATCACTAGATAAAAATTTACAATTTTTCTGATAATTTTCATATATTTCAAGCTCTTTTTTATCAGGCGGAACATTCGGAATTAAAACCACTTTTTGCCCTGGTTTTAAAACATCCAGCGGATCAAAAATTACTTCTCCCCAACACTCGTGAATTAGCGCCATAGGAAGCTTTTGTTCTAGCACTTTTGCACTTCGCAAGCCGCGAAAATAGCGGTTGTCTGCATGACATAATGACATAAATTTAGGTCGCACGAGGGTTTTGTTTGTCACTGGAATATCATTGCAATAAATTTCAAATCTGCCCGGTCTCGTGAGAGTGCAAATATGGCCTATCAATGGATCACCTCCAAAATAAAATTATATAAATTTTTTGTGCTAAAATTTAATAATAATTTAATCTTCATTCCAAAGAGGCGACATTTTTCTTAATTTAATTATTATTTCCGTCAATTTAGAAATAATAAAATCTATATGTTCTTTAGTACTAAATCTCCCAAGAGATATCCTAACTGACCCATGAGATATTTCGTGTGATAGGCCTATTGCAAGCAAAACATGGCTGGGCTCAAGTGATCTCGAAGTGCATGCCGATCCCGAAGAAACACAAATTCCATTTTGGTCTAGATTGAGAATTATAGCCTCACCTTCAACTCCTTCGAAGCAAAAATTAGTATTACCAGCAATGCGTTTTTCTGGATGACCATTTAATCGAGATTTCTTAATTTTAAGTAAACTTTCTATTAAAATTTTGTCGAAATTATATAATTTTTCATTTTCTTCTTCTAAATTATTATACGTAATTTCCAAAGCTTTAGCCATACCTATTATGCTCGCGATATTTTCTGTCCCAGGACGCATGCCAAATTCCTGACCACCGCCATGAATAAATGGCCCTATATTTAAGCCTTTTTTTATAAATATTCCACCTATTCCCTTAGGAGCTCCAAATTTATGCCCTGAAAAAGATAACATATTTATTCCTAATTTTTTGACATTTATATTCAAATGTCCCAAACCCTGAGCAGCATCTGTATGAAAAATAACACCGTTTTTTTGACATATTTTAGAAATTTCTTCAATTGGCTGAATTGTCCCAATCTCGTTATTAACAAACATGACGCTAACTAGGCCAGTTTTAGAATCTATACAATTTTCCAATTTATTCATATTTACCAAGCCATCCGGCCCAACATCTATTATAACAGTTTCGAAGCCCTTTGATTTCATATATTCAACGGGCTGAAGTATAGCATGATGCTCAATTTTTGAAGTTATAATTTTATTTTTATTCGAAATTTTAGGTCCCATTATAACAGCCCAATTATTGGATTCTGTTGCCCCTGAAGTAAAAAAAATCTCTTCCGGTTCAGCGCCCAGACGCTCGGCGATACTTTCTCTCGCAGTTTTCATCGCTTTGCGCGCATCCCTCCCAAGGGAATATACAGCCGAAGCGTTCCCATAATTCAAATTAAAAAACGGGGCCATGGCCTCTATAACTTCTGGATATACCGGAGTAGTCGCGGCATAATCAGCATAAATAACATCCTGCAAATTAAATTCCTCCAAATTTTTTGGTTAAAATTAAAATAAAAAATATATTTTTAGTATTGTATATTTTAAAAAAAAAAATATAATAAACAAGTATTAATTTTTAGGATGTGATAAATATATGTTAGAAAAAGAATTTAAATGCACTATTTCAGCGCTTAAATATAAGGAACTTATAAGCGAATTCGATTGGGATGTTACGCTTGTGTTAAAAAATCATTATTATTTAGATACTGAAAATGTCTTGTTATCAAACAAAATTAATGTTCGTGTACGCGAAACAATAGGCCAACAAACGGTATTACAAGTTAAAACTCCTGTGCACAATTCTTCAGGATACAAAGTCAGTAAAGAACACGAAGAAAAAATAGAAAATCCGCCATTTGTCATATCTGGTAAACGCATAGAAAAAATTACAAAAATTGAAATAAGCGATGTATACCATTTTGGATTTCTAGAAACTAAACGCATGGAATTTCATTTCGATAAAACTAATATTTTGTGCCTTGACAAAAGCACGTATCTGGGTGTTATAGATTATGAAGTTGAATTGGAATTTTCTGGTGAAAAAGTCAATAAAAATTTAATAAAAAAGCTAGAATCCCAGGGTGTCGACTTTGACCGTAAAGCTCATGGAAAACGTTCTCGATTTTTCAAAAAAGTAAGAGATGTATTAGAAAAATATTAAATTTTTATTAAATTTTCAATAAATTCAAACGGATTCATTGGCACCAATTCTTTTGACGCTTGCTGGAATATAACTGTAGCAGGCGTCAGTGCTGGCAACGTATTTATTTCTATTATTATAATTTCGTTTGTCGCGTTATTAGCGAACAAATCGACGCGGCAATAACTTTTTATATTAATTTTCTCACATAGTTTTTCTACACAAAATTTTATATTTTCACGCAAATTTATGTTAATAATATCCAAAGTAGGAGGCGTTATATTTATTCCCACACCGCCCTGAAATTTTTCTTCTACATTTAAAATTGCGCCCGCGCTTGTAGCTGTAAAACTGGGATTCATCGCATGATAAATACCATGGCTTTCGAGAACACCAATAGTAAGCTCGACGAACTCGCCGATTTTAGTTTCGATAAATTCTTCTAAAATATATTCTTTTATGTTGCAATCAAGATTTATATCTATATTTTGGAACTCAAACGAATTCATTGGTATATTATTTTGTCCAGATTTCACAAAATTTAAATATTTTTCGAGTTCTTTTTTGTTATTAATAACCACAACTCCGGTAGAGCAGCCATCGGAATTAGGTTTTATCACTATTTTTTTATTTTTATTTTTCAAAAAAAAGTCATTTACATCTAATTTTTCGTTAATATTAAACAATATTTTATCGGCACTCCTGAAATTTTCCAAGCCCAGTGAATTTACGATTTCACCCGTTTTGAATTTATTCATACACAATTCTGAGGCCACAGAGCCTGAACCATTAAATTTTAATTTGTGATTTTCAAGAAGCTTTTGGATTTCACCATTTTCACCAAATCCACCGTGAAGAGCAAGAAAAACATATGAATTTTCATATTTTGAATTTTCAAAAAAATCTTGCAACGAAATCGGATCTGACTGATCTTGAATTGCAATTTTTTTAAGCCCGAGTAAACTTCGTATATTATTAATCAATTTTTTAAAATTAGAATCAAGTTTATGTTTACTTTGAAACAAAATTTCCTCGACAGTATGATACAAAACCATATCGTAATTTAAATTTTGGACCAAAAAATTTTTATTATTTTTAGAATTCGAATACAAAAGATAAGGCTCAGGATGACAAAAATCTGATTTCAATAATTTCAGCCAAACATTAGCACCACTTAGAAGTGAAACTTGCCGTTCAGAGGTAACTCCCCCGAATAAAATATTGACTTTTTGTTTATTATTACTATGATTCTTACTAAAATCAACTATTTTTTTGTTAATATTTTTTTTGTTTCGCGAATAAGCCAAATTAATAATATATTTAATAATTTCTTCATGAGTAAATCCGATTTTTGAACATTGCTGAAAAATAAAACTATTTTGTTCCATGCCGCTAATAGGATTAAAATCAGAAAAATATAAGTCATATTTTTGAGTTTTTTTGTTTAATATTACCCATCCATCTACACGCAAAAAGTCACGAGCACCAAAAATTTTAAAAAGTTGTTCTGATTTTTGTCTAATTTCGCTAATTATTTCATATGAAAATCTCGGCGGAAAATGATAATGTGTCTCATTTGTAGCAAGATATTTTCTGCGAGTATCAAAAATTATATTATCATTATCTTTTACTTCTATTTCAGTAGGAATACAAGCCACAGGCTCCTGAGTCAATAAGCTTTGCAAAATTATAACAGTAAATTCAGCCCCTTCGCATTTTTGTTCTATTAGCACATCCGGCTCACCAGATTTTATAAGTTTTTCACAAAATTCAATCGCTTCTCTTGCATTTTTTGCATGATGTACACCAAATGAAGAGCCTCCTTGAACGGGTTTTACTATTGCTTCTTCAAGATTATTATCAGCAAAAAATTTTATAATTTTAGAATTAAATTCATCGGATGCCGCCACAAAAAGCTTTAAAACCCTGAAAAATCCGTTGGCTTTCAAAACTGAATCTGCCATTTTTTTATTGTACATATTAAAACATGCGCTAGGAGGAGCTCCGACATAATTAACATTAATTTTATCAAAAAAGCTTTGAATTTGTCCATCTTCGCCAAAAATTCCGTGCATAACGGGGAACGCGAGATCCGAATTTTTTAAAATAAGTTCAAATTCCTGATCATTTAAAGCCTGAGATTCATGTTTTAATTTAAAATCAAAATCCGAAGCAGTATTAGAATACAAAAACTCCTCATTAATAATATATTTTTCATAATTTTTGCTTATAAATATAATTTTAATGTTTATATTTTTGTATATTTTAGACATATTTTTAGAAACATACAAAGCATCATATACCGAACGAGCAGAATTTAAAGAAATATTACGTTCCGGAGATGGGCCTCCGCAAATTAACACTAAATTCAAAATGGACACCTCATATATTTTTGGTTAAATTGTACAAACTTTCGGCTTTTATTATTTTTTTAATTTTAGAATATTTTTCTTTAGTTGCAAGTCCTCCGCGTATATGACGTTGCAATTTGTTAGTTTGTAATATATTTTTTACTTCTGAGTATAATTTTTTGTTTATTTCTTTTAATCTTTCAGATACATCTTTATGCACCGTACTTTTACTTATCCCAAAAATTTTCGCTGCGCCTCTGACAGTAGTCCTATTTAAAATAATATAATTCCCAAGTTGGATAGCTCTCTTTTCGACTAAATGATTCAAACTAATTATCCTCCAAATTTTAATATTTTACTTATTATATTCGTCAAGATTTATTATTAGAATTACAAAAAAAATAAGCATATTTCACTAAAATATTAAAAAATTGTAAATTTTTTTATATATATTTTTAAAATTCAAAAATAAAGAACTTTTCATATTTTTTTTACATATGATAAAAAAGAGTTTGTTAAATAATTACTTTGAAAATTAATATAAATATAATAAAAAAATGTTGACGCCACTATATCTAGCGTTATAATTCTAGCAAACGTATATATATAGGGTTTGGAGGTACAAAAATAATGGAAGTTCCAGGGCACTACAAAAATATGTCATATAAACAAAAACCTAAACATCCGCCAGTAACGCTTTTTAGTACGGGATGTCCAAAGTGCAAAATTTTGGAAGAAAAGCTCACTAGAAATGAAATTAATTACAATGTTGTAACCGATACAAGAATTATCACCAGAATGGGAATGTCAGAAATTCCTAAGTTACGTATTGGTATGTCAATTTTAGATTTTGCGGATGCTAATAATTGGATAAATCAAATGCAAATGCGTAATCTCAATAACCAAAGGAGGATTTGAAAACAGAAATCGCGAGTTTTGAATAATTGAAATTTGCATTTTTTGTTTTGTTCAAAATATGAAAATAAATTTAAAATTTGATAAAGATTTTGTTGATTTTGTCGAAATTTTGAAACAAGAGTATGGCGAAAAATTCGAATTAATGAACGGATTCGCCAATTCTAATTTGAATTTTGTGGATTATATACAAAATTTCATTGCCTCAAATAACGTCGCGGACACTAGTATAGATGCAAATGCAAATAGCTCTACTTACGATGTTCGGACGATGCTCTCGGATATGATAAAGCCGCATACAAAGCTGATTTCTTATAATAAAATTTTTAAAAATATGAAAATTAAATATGGCCTTGAATCTGCTCAAAAGTGGCTTAGGGGTGATTGGAATGGAGAATATTATCTTCATGATGCCTCTAGCGTTGGATTCCTGCCGTATTGTTATGCATATGATCTTGATAAATTGGTGGAAAAAGGCCTATTTTTTATTAATAAATTTAAAACAGAGGCTCCTAAGCATTTGACTACTTTTAATGATCATGTGCTTGAATTTATAAGTTGGGCATCAAATCGCACAAGCGGCGCTGTAGGATTGCCTAGTTATTTGTTGTATTCTTATTATTTTTGGTACAATGATGTTAAAAATAATTTTTATTTGCAGGATCCTGAGTATTATAGACGTCAGTATTTTCAGAAATTTATATTTGATTTGAATCAGCCATATTTGCGGGTTACAGAATGTGCTTTTTCAAATATTACTGTCATGGATCGGAATTATTTGATAGAACTTTTCGGTGGGAGAATTTTTCCTAATGGTGAATATGTCATAGATCATATAGATGGCATAATCGAACATCAGAAAATTTTCATGGAAGTCGTGTCGGAGATTCGAAATACAACTATGATGACTTTCCCCGTTTTGACGTTTTCATTGCTTTTTCAAGATGGTAAGTTCGTCGATGAAGAGTTTGCTCGTTGGTGCAATTTGCATAATATGAAGTGGTATGATAGCAATTTTTATGTAGGAAATGACATAACAAGCATCTCTAATTGTTGCAGATTAATTTCAAATAGTTCAAAATTAAAAGCATTTATAAATTCAATTGGCGGAACATCGTTATCTATTGGTAGCGTTAAAGCAAATACTGTGAATCTTAGACGAATTTCTATTGACAGCGGTAAAAATACTAGTAAATTTATACAAATTTTGACAGAAAGAATAGACATATGCATAAAGACGCTCGATATTGTGAGAGATATAATTACCGAAAACATAAAAAACGGATTGCTTCCTAATTATACTCATGGGCTGATCGACCTGAAAAAACAGTATAATACTATTGGAATTACCGCAATGTATGAGGCCATTGAGGATTTTGGCTTTATAAATACCGATGAATTGGGCAATAAATTTTATTCAAAACAGGGCCTTGATTTTGCTTTGGAAATTTTGGGCACAATTAACAAAATTAAAGACTCATATGACTTTAATTATAGCATAAATGTAGAAGCTGTGCCTGCGGAACGGGCCAATGTAGTTCTTTGTAATAAAGATAAACAATTATTTCCCGAAGAAACTCAATATTTTATTTATTCTAACCAATGGATTCCGTTAATAGAAAAATGCAATTTACAGGAAAAAATAAGACTCGGCGCTATTCTCGACAAAGAATGCGGCGGCGGCCAGATTTCACATATTAATTTGGCTGGCGATTTCGCTTCAGAGGAGCAGGCTTGGGATTTATTGAATTTTATCGCTAAATCTGGCGTAATATATTTTGCCTATAATCGAAAGATCTCAGTGTGCGCGGAGGAGCATGCGTTTATTTCGGAAATTTGTCCAACATGCGGCGAAAGACCGGTTGATACTTATTCGAGAATTGTAGGATTTTTAGTACCATTTTCGGCATATAGCAAAGAGCGTAAACAAGAATTTAATAACCGCGAGTGGTTTAATTTTGAATAATATTAAAAATACGTTGGAAGATTGTGAAATTTGTGTTAAAACAATCGTGGATGAAACATTTCAGGATTATAAATTGGCTTCTATGTTAATCGGGATGCCTATGTGTGATTTCAAATGTTTTAATGAGCTCGGCTTAAGTCCGAAGCAATGCCAGAATTATGAATATTCGCAACTTCCAAACAAAAAATTTAAAATAAAAAATATATTTTTGAGATATATTACTAATAAGATAACTCGTTCGATAGTTTTCGGTGGTATGGAACCGTTTTTAAGCTTCAATGAGATTTATGATTTTATTAATTATTGTAGAATTAATAAATGTAATGATGACATCGTAATTTATACTGGTTATTATGAACATGAAATTGAGGAAAATGTGGAAATTTTAAGGCAATTTAACAACATAATAATAAAATTCGGGAGATTTATACCGAACTCAGAGCCCAAATTTGATAAAATTTTAGGAATAATACTTGCATCAAAGAATCAATTTGCTGTAAGAATTTCATAAATTATATATTTAATTTGAAGCTGTGATTAACTCTGATGTACTCAATTTGTTTGAATTTAACTTGAAATAATCTAGTTTAAAAAAATGATAACAATTGTGCGAACCAACCAAAAAATAATAATATTTATTGTGAACTTCGTCATATATATTAGGACATATAAATTCAATTTGGTCACTAAAATGCATGCCAAATAAAGAAATGGGGTCTCCTTTGAGTCTGTAGGCATATATTTTGTCTTTTATATTTAATAAGCTATTTTTTATTTTCAAATTCGTACTAGTCGCCAAACCCAGGCCATTAAATATAACTATTTTTTTTATGCAAGATTTAAAATCGATGTCCCCCGGATATGGCTTGGTTTCATCATTTTTTTTAATAAACGTGATTTTATCGCCTTTTATTTGCATATTTAAAAGCACTCCTGATGCATACAAAGCTAGATAGCCTCCTAGAGAATGGCCAGTGAAATACAAATTGGTATCTTGAGTAATTACATGCATGTTAATCAGCTTTTTTATATATTTAATAGCATACTTAGCCTGCGCATGCTCTTTTTTCGGGATTAGATAACTCACGTTTTCCCTGAAATATTGGTCGGAACCTCTGAAGACTATAATTATATTATTGTCTTTTTGGAATGTTACTGCCGAAAATCCCCGATGTCGCTCGGTTGTTTTATTTATCTCACGCTGAATAATTTTCAAATCTTTGAATTCTTTGCTACTAAATAAAGAAATCGGCTTTTTATACGGGATTTCATAATGGTTCTTGTAATTTTTGATTAACTCTTTAACTGTTTCAGGCTCCGAGTTTTCATAGATTATATTAGATAATATTAACAAATGTCTATCGGTTATATCTTCTTTTTTATTCAAATCGCTAGCTAAAGTTATAGAATTTAAAAAAATAAAGCACATAAACAATTTTATTTTACTAAAAAAATTCATATGTAAAAACACGCTCCAAACATAAACTTCGATTAATTTAAATAAATTTATGTAAATGAGAATATATATTTTAACTTAAGTATTATATAATATTAAATTAATAAATACAATAATTTTGTATAAAATTAATAAAAAAATAATTTCTTTTTTTGTTTTCATGAAAAATAATTGATTTAATTTTGAGATTATGATATTCTTATCAAGAATTATATTAAATTTTATTTATAAATAAAGGATTTGTTTATGACAGAATTTGAACGTATAATAAATGTGGATATAAAAACTGAAATGGAGCGTTCGTTTTTAGATTATTCCATGTCCGTGATTGTCTCCCGCGCCTTGCCCGATGCTCGCGACGGCCTGAAGCCTGTGCATCGTAGGATTTTATACACACTTTTTGAAAATAATGTTACGGCTAACAGTCCATTCAGAAAATGCGCTGATACTGTAGGTTCTGTGCTTGGTCGGTATCATCCTCATGGCGACAGCGGTGTTTATGATGCGCTTGTCCGGATGGCTCAGAGTTTTTCGATGAGATATACATTGGTTGAGGGCCATGGAAATTTTGGCTCTGTGGACGGAGATCCGCCTGCTGCGTATAGGTACACAGAGGCTCGGATGAGCAAAATTTCGCACGAAAGTCTTACAGACATCGAAAAAGAAACTGTTGATTTTGTACCGAATTATGACGGCAGACTTACTGAACCCTCTGTGTTGCCTTCTAGATTCCCAAATTTATTAGTTAATGGCTCGACGGGTATAGCTGTAGGCATGGCTACAAATATACCGTCGCATAATTTGGGCGAAATTGTCGATGCCATTTGCCTTATGATCGATAATCCCGATGTGGAGCTTAGTGAGCTTATGACTTGCGTGGCCGGCCCCGATTTCCCTACCGGTGGAAAAATTATGGGCATCTCAGGAATTCATGATGCTTATAATACCGGACGCGGGAAAATAATTCTTAGGTCAACAACGGAAATTATTAACGAAAATGGGCGGGAAAAAATTCATGTTACGGAGATCCCGTATCAAGTTAATAAAGCCAGATTAATTGAAAATATTGCTGCTCAAATTAAAGATAAAAAAATAGATAGTATTACTAAAATCGAGGATTATTCTGATCGCGATGGAATGTGTATTGAAATTACGGTTCGGCATGGTGTTTCTGCACAAGTTGCGCTTAATCAGTTGTATAATTTTACTCAATTACAAATAGTTTTCGGAGTTATCATGCTTGCAATTGTAAACGGAGAACCCAAAGTTTTGAATTTAAAGCAATGCCTGAAAATATATATAGACTTCCAGGTAGAAATAATTACCCGGCGGACAAAATTTGAATTAAAAAAAATCAAAACGCGAGTCCATATTTTAGAGGCTCTTAAAATTGCGATTGATAATATAGACCTAGTAATTTCGATATTAAGAAGTTCTAAATCTATTCCCGAGGCAAAAACCAAACTGATTGAACGCTTCGAATTTAGCGATATTCAGACTCAGGCTATAATTCAAATGCCATTAGGGAAGCTCACGGGGCTTGAACGAATTAAAATTCAAGATGAAATCACAGAATTATTGGCGAAAATAGTCGAACTTCAGGCAATACTTGATGAAAAATCTAAGCTTTTGGAAATTTTAAAAAAAGAAATTCTCGAAATCAAACAAAGATTTAACGACAAGCGGCGCACTGAAATTTTAAATTCCGAATCAGATATGAAAATTATAGACTTGATTCCTCATGGGGACCGTGTTATTATTAAAACAAAGCTAGGTTATATAAAAACTCAGGATCCTAATATATATCGCAGCCAGCGACGCGGAGGCCGCGGAATTACTGGAGTTATAAAACAAGACAGCGATGTGGCCGATGAAATATTAATCGCTGATAGTCATGATTATATTTTATTTTTCACGAATTTTGGCAAAGTATACAGATGTAGATGCTTCGAAATTCCCGAAAGCACTAGGATTTCTAAGGGGATTAATATAGTAAATTTATTGAATTTGGCAAAAGATGAGACGATTAGTGCTTTTATAAAAGTTGAGGACTTTGATGCTGATAATTTCTTAGTAATGATAACTAAATTTGGCGTAATTAAACGCACAAAATTGGATGCTTTTAACAAAGTTAGAAAAAATGGTCTTATTTCGCTTGACTTAGATGAGGGCGATGAGTTATCATGGATAAAAGTTACAGATGGTAACCAAAATATTTTACTAGCATCGCAAAATGGCAAAGCAATAAGATTTCGGGAATCTGATATTCGCGTAATAGGCCGCTCTGGCCGTGGAGTCAGAGGTATAAAACTTGCAAAAAATGATTACATCGTTGGCATGGCGACCGCGGAGGATACAGACCTGATTTTGACTATTGCATCAAATGGTAATGGCAGGATTTCACTGGCTTCTGATTATAGAATTCAATCTAGAGGAGGCCTCGGATTGACTAATTATCATACGAGCAAACATGGCCCTGTGGCTTGTATTTTAAATATAAATCTTGATCAGGATTTAATAATAATTGCATCGAACGGCATAGTAATACGGGTTCCCGTAGATACAGTTAGACAGTGTTCTAGGCCATCTAAAGGAGTGAGAATAATGAAATTAGAAGAAGATTCACGTATAGTATCAGTAGTAAATATACCCAAAGAAAATTAATATTTTTGGCAAATTATATTCAAAATTTCTAAAAATTAAAATTAAATTAGGAGTTTTTATGTTAAATTATGAACGAATTATATTAAAATTAAGCGGTGAATCTTTAGCAGATAATACTAAAAAAAAAATAATTAGTTTTGATTTTTTGGATAAAATATGCAAAGAAATTGGTAAATGTGTAAATCTTGGCGCACAAATAGGCATAGTAATTGGTGGCGGAAATATTTGGCGCGGTCGGGATACTGTTAATGATATAAATCGAGTGATATCAGATCAAATTGGTGTGCTCGCGACCGTGCAAAATGCGCTTATATTAGGCGAATACTTACAAAAAAATAATATAAAATATATTATATCATCAGCAATTCAAATTAGCAATATAGCAGGCAAAAAAAATATTAAAAAAATATTAAAATCTTTAAGTAAACACAAAGTAGTAATATTCGCAGCAGGCACCGGGAACCCATTTTTTTCAACTGATACAGCTGCAGCGATTCGGGCTGCTGAAATAAATGCTGATATTATTCTAAAAGCTACAAACGTAAATGGCGTTTATGCCGAAGATCCCAAATTAAATGCGGATTCTGCGCTTTATGATAAAATAAGTTTTAACGAAATTTTGAAAAAAAATATAAAAATTTTGGACAGTTCTGCTATAATTTTATGTCGCGAACATAATATTCCTATTTGTGTGTTTAATATACAAGAACTAAAGAATATACGTAATATTTTAGAGGGATCGAGCATAGGAACTTATATATGCAATTAATAAAATTATCAAAATTTATTTAATAATATTGGTGAATATAAACATGAAATATGTACCAATAATTCGGTGTGCTGAAAATTTAGGATGCAGAGTGATAATTAATGAAAGCTTGAAAAAATATACTAGTTTCAAAATAGGAGGCCCTGCAGATGTTTTTATAAATATTTATAATAAGGAAAGTTTAATAGAATTAATAAAATTAATTAATAAGAAAAAATTGCCATTTTTCGTATTAGGATCGGGTACAAATTTAGTAGTTTTAGACAAAGGTTATAGAGGAATAGTATTTAAATTAGACGGCGAATTTAAAAAACTGGAAATTATCGACGAGAAATATATTAAAGCCGGCAGCGCAGTATTATTATCAGATATTTGTGTATTTGCTAAAAATCATGGATTAACAGGCATAGAATTTGCATACGGCATCCCCGGGACCTGCGGCGGCGCGATTTATATGAATGCAGGAGCATATGATGGGGAAATTTCGCAAGTAATTCACAGTAGTTCTCATATAGAATTAACGGGTAAAATTTCGAGTTTTAATAAGCAAGATTTTGACTTTTCTTACAGAAAAAGTAATTATACAGACGAAAAACTAGTAATTATGTCTGGAATTTTTGAGTTAAATCATGGCGATAAAACAGAAATCACAAATAAAATGATAGATTATAATCAACGTCGGAATAGCAAACAACCGCTTGAATATCCAAGTGCTGGGAGTATATTTAAGCGTCCTCCTGGATACTTTGCTGGGACTTTAATTCAAGAATGCGGTCTAAAAGGCGCAAGTATTGGGGGTGCTCAAGTAAGCGAAAAGCATTCGGGATTTATAATTAATAAAAATAATTCAAGTGCTACTGATGTTTTGAAATTAATCGAATATGTTCAAAATACAGTGTATAGAAAAACTGGAGTAAATCTTAAAACAGAAGTGAAATTTTTAGGTCAAGAGTAAAAAAAAAAAAAATATATTTTTTTATATAAAAGAGGATATTTTATGTTTAATTTTCACAAAAAAAAATACAAATATATTAAATCTCCTATTACGGGTGTCGCTAAACCGATAGAAGAAGCTCCTGATGATGTTTTTGCACAGCGCATATTAGGCCCGGGTTTAGTAATAATTCCTGAAAACACGGTTGAAAATGCGCATGTAAAAGTTTTCTCGCCGATTGACGGGAAAATTGTGCAAGTTTTCGCAACTAATCATGCATATACAATTGTTGGTGCCGATGGTTTGGAAGTTTTAGTGCATATAGGCATAAATACTGTAGAATTAAAAGGTAAAGGATTCAAAAATTTTGTTAAAAATACACAAAAAGTAAATATAAAAACTGAAATTTCAAATATAGATATTGATTATATTACTCAATCCGGGTATAATCCGTGTACTCCTGTAGTAATTCTTAATAGTGACAATTTTTGTGATTTTGAATTTAATTATGGAGAAGTTATCGCGTCAGAAACCGAAATTATTAAGTATGTGAAAAAATAACAAAATCATGACGAATCAGGAGGTTTTTTTGTGAAAAAACAAAGTGCGATTTTTAGTATTTTACAAAGTATAGGTCGTTCTTTTATGCTACCAATCGCATTATTGCCGATCGCAGGATTATTACTAGGCATAGGCGCTTCGTTTACAAATCAAACTACGGTGGCTTCTTATAATTTGGGCTGGCTTCTAGGAACAGGAACTTTTTTGAATTATATTTTGGAAGTAATGTCATCAGTTGGAAATGTGATTTTCGGGAATTTGCCTATTATATTTGCTGTCGGCGTAGCTCTTGGTATGGCTAAAAGTGAAAAAGCAGCAGCGGCGCTCTCAGGATTAATTGCATTTTTAAGCATGCATACAGTAATATCTTCGATGTTAAAATTATCTGGGCAACTTAATGCTGAAATAATCGGTACAAATATCACGAATACTTGTGGAATAGTAACATTAAATATGGGAGTTTTCGGTGGAATTTTAGTGGGTTTGCTAGTAGGATGGTTGCATAATAAATTTTATAAAATTAAATTCCCAGATTATTTATCTTTTTTTAGTGGCATAAGATTCGTGCCTATAATTTCGGCTATATTTCATATATTTATTGGCTTTATCATGTTTTATTTGTGGCCAATTATACAAAATTTAATGTTTTCATCGAGCGGAATAGTAGGCAAATCCGGGCCCATCGGAATTTTAGTGTACGGCATAATAAAAAGAAGTTTAATACCATTTGGATTACATCATGTATTTTATATGCCATTCTGGCAAACAGCTCTTGGAGGCACGGAAATAATAGACGGGGTCTCAATTTCAGGAGCTCAAAATATTTTTTTTGCACAACTTGCATCGGGTAATACGAAGTTTTTTAGTATAGAAGCAACAAAATTTTTCAGCGGCGAATTTTTATTCATGATTTTCGGGCTTCCGGGTGCAGCGCTAGCTATGTATACAACATCAAAACCGCATAAAAAGCCTATAATTGGGGGATTATTATTTTCTGCTGCGCTGACGTCTATATTGACCGGCATCACGGAGCCTATAGAATTTACGTTTTTGTTCGTGGCGCCGTTATTATATGGGGCTCATTGCGTGTTGGCCGGGATCTCACATATGGCAACTTATATGTGTAAAATTTCGGTCGGACTCACTTTTTCAGGCGGGCTTATAGATTATTTACTGTTTGGTATATTTCAAGGCAACACAAAAACAAATTGGATATATATTTTTCCTCTAGGGATCTGCTGTTTTGGGATTTATTATTTTTTGTTTAAATTTTTAATAATAAAATTCAATTTTCTGACTCCTGGTCGCGAGGCCGATGATTTAAAAAGCAAATTATTTACAAAAGAAGATTACAAAAATGTGAATTGGGACCAAAATATTGCTGCTATAATCGTCAATTGCTTGGGCGGTGCCGGAAATATAGAAACTATTGACTCATGCGCAACTCGGCTGCGTGTCGAAGTTAAAGATACAACTAAAGTGTCAGAATCTGAGCTCAGAAAAAATGGCGCCGCGGGTATTATAACAAAAGGTAAAGGGATTCAAGTGATTTTTGGTCCTAAAGTTACAACGATAAAAAGTGAAATAGATGAGTATCTCGAAAAAAATGAAGGAGGATAAACAAATAGAAAATGTGTTCTTTGATGTTCAAAAATTAGGATGTTATCATAATAATATTAAAGTTTTGGATTCGGTTTCGTTTAAGATTAAAAAAGGCGAGTTTGTGATAATTTTCGGAAATAACGGTAGCGGAAAGTCTACGCTGGCTAAGCATTTGAATGCGTTGATTCTCCCTGATGAGGGCGACGTTTTTGTCGATGGTATGAACACAAAATTAGAAGAATTTTGTTTTAAAATTAGACAAAAAGTAAGTTTTACTTTTCAAAACCCTGATAATCAAATAGTCGCCGATAGAATTGAACACGATGTTGCATTTGGTCCGGAAAATTTGGGTCTTTCTACTGAAGAAATTAGATATAATGTGAACAAAGCTTTAAAATTAGTTGGTTTGTATGAACAAAAAGATTCTTATATTAAAACACTTTCTGGAGGAAATAAACAAAAATTAGTGATCGCTGGAGCTATCGCTATGGGTGCCGAATGTCTTGTTTTGGATGAGCCTACTTCCATGCTCGATGAAACAAGTAAACGGGAAATTTTAAACAAAATTTTAGTATTAAATCAAGAAAAAAATATAACAATTATATTATTAACTCACAATCTAGATGAGTTTAATTTCGCGAAGAGAATTTTAATTTTGGAAAACGGCAAATTAATTTCAGATGTATCTAATATGAATTCAACGGATTCTAATTTTTTTCATAAAAATATGAATATGAAATGTGAGTTAAAATCTGAAAATATGTTGGATTCATCTAAAAAAAATGAAATATTAAGATTTGATAACGTTTCATATAAATATGAAAATACTCAAAAATTGATTTTCGATAACATAAATATTAAATTTCATGAAAACGAAGTAGTCGGAATTATGGGCCGAACTGGTTCCGGAAAGACTACTCTTATTAATTTAATAAAAAATTTTTTTTGTCCGACAAAAGGTAAAATTTTGTTTAGAAATAAATTGATGACTCAGGAATTTAGATTTAAAACAGGTATAGTATTTCAATATCCAGAAAATCAGCTTTTTGAAGAGACTGTCTTGAAAGATGTAATGTTTGGTCCAAAAAATATGGGACATCCTGTTGAATATGCATTAAAAATCGCAAAAAAATCTTTGGAATTTATGAATTTCGATGAGAGTAAATTTGAATTATCACCATTTTCTCTTTCAGGTGGTGAAATGCGTAAAGTGGCAATCGCGGGAATTATCGCAATGGATCCAGAAATTTTAATTTTAGATGAGCCTACTGCAGGTTTGGATTATTTCGCTAGACGCGATTTTTTATGCTCTTTGGCAAATTTACACAAAAAAAATCATAATACTATTATAATAATATCGCATTGTTACGAGGATTTGTATTTTATTTGTAATAGAATTTTATTGATTGAAAACTCAAAAATTAAAAAATATAAATTTAATTAAAATTTAATTTTATTTTATTGTTGACTTTTAATATTGAAACTGCTATTAATCTAAAAAGGTATATCAAAGTATTAAGTGGTGATCAATTTTTGGAAAATGTCAGCGCAACTAAAGGCCAATTAACAACGGTAGTTAGATCATTAAAATTTGCCAAAGTTGGTCGGTTGCTCATGGCCCAAAGAAGAGATATATTTATTCAGGAGCTTATGTCTTTGATATCCCGGGCAAAAGAAATCAAACAAAAAATAGATATTAAATATCATGAGGCTTATATTGCTTTGCAACAGGCAAATATAACAATAGGCATTATTACGGAGCTTGTGTTAGCGATCCCTGAGGAAAATACACTCGGTATAGCTACAAGAAGTATAATGGGTATAGAAATTCCTACGATTTCAATTAATACAACAGTTCCAAAAAATTACGTGCCAGTGAGTTTATATAATTCGAATACATCAATTGATGACGCTTTTTTGAAATTCACTGAGATTAAATACCTTACAGTAGCTTATGTCGAAGTGGAAGTCAGTATTTATAGGCTTACTCAAGCAATAAAATCTACGAAAAAACGCGCAAATGCTCTGCAATATATTGTGATTCCTAATCTTGAGAAAACGCTGAAATTTATAGTTAATAGCCTCGAAGAAAAAGAACGTGAGGAATTTATAAGGCTTAGAATGATTAAAAAACTTAAATATTAAAATTATTTTAATTTTTGATTTTTTCTGTATTTATTAATTAGGAAATTAGTTAAATTTAATAGTTTTAATTATTTTTTTATTAAAATAATATTAAAAATAAATAGTTTTTCAAACTTGATCTTAAAAGGTTAAATGTATTATGAAATTATTTTTGCATTGTTGTTGTGCTCCTTGTTCTGTTATGTGTGTGGAAGAGCTTCAAAAACAGGATTTTGACTTAACTTTGTTTTGGTATAATCCTAATATACATCCGCTTGTAGAATATAAAAATAGGCTAGATACTTTTATTGAATATGCACAAAAAAATAAACTCAAGACATGTATTAAATATAAATATTATATAAAAAAGTTTTTTTGTTGCTTGACAAATAATATTTTTAAATATAATATTTTAGAAAATATTTGTTTAAATTTAAATAATATTTGGGAATTTCCAAATCGGTGTTTTTTATGTTATCATATGAGACTGGAATGCACTGCTAAATATGCTCGTTTGAATAATTTCGATGCATTTTCTAGTACTCTTTTAATTAGTCCTTATCAGAGCCATGAGATTATTTATGAAATTGCTATGTATTATGCTAGTAAATATGACATAGAATTTATTTATAAAGATTTTAGATCCTATTTCAAAGAAGGACAAAAAAAATCTCGAGTTATGGGTTTTTATATGCAGAAATATTGTGGATGTATATTTAGTGAGGCAGAGTCTAATAAAAAATGTGCAAAATTACTAAAATAATTATCTAAAAATAATTTTTATTATTTATAATTGTAGTCCCAAAGGAGATTTTATGAATAAATTTGTTTTTTCTTTTTCAGAATCAGGTAGCTTAACAGTGGATTCAATAAAAAAAATAACCGATTTCGAAAATTTGTATGATAACAAAAATAATAATATTTTGAAGTCTCTTCTTGGTGGAAAGGGTTTTTATCTCGCTAATATGACCAACATGGGTTTGCCTATTCCTGCTGGATTTACGATTACTACTCAGGCTTGTCAAGATTATTATAAAAATAATAAAACTTTGAGCAGCGAGATTTTATCTGAAATTAAAGAAAATATAATAAAATTAGAACATGTTTCTAATAAAAAATTTGTAAGTCCAGATCAAGATTCAAAAGATATAATGCCATTGTTAGTTTCGGTGCGCTCGGGAGCTAAAATTTCGATGCCAGGTATGATGGATACTATACTTAATTTAGGTCTTAATGATAATTCAGCTCAAAAATTGGTTAATATTACTAAAAATAAAGAATTTGTATGGGATACTTATGCGCGATTTATACAAATGTTTTCTAGCATAGTCAAAAATGTACCTAAGTCAGAATTCATAAAAATAGAATCAAATGATTATGATTTTTTGACAAAGTCTAAAATTTATAAAAAAATATATGAAAAATTTACTAATACTAGTTTCCCTGAGAATCCGTATGAGCAGCTTCATGAAGCTGTTAAGGCGATTTTTGATTCTTGGCATAATCCAAGAGCTAAATTTTATCGCAAAATGAATAAAATTACTGAAGACGGCGGCACGGCCGTTAATGTTCAAATGATGGTATTCGGTAATATGGGCGACGATTCTGGTACGGGTGTCGCTTTTAGTAGAAATCCTATTACTGGCGAGAAAAAAATTTTTGGCGAATATTTAATTAATGCGCAAGGTGAAGACGTCGTAGCGGGCATAAGAACCCCTGAACCAATTGGTAAATTACAACTTAAAATGCCTGATATTTATGCAAAATTTGAGGATATTACACAAAAATTAGAATCAGAATACCATGATATGCAAGATATGGAGTTTACTATTGAAAATAAAAAATTATTTATGCTTCAAACTAGATCTGGAAAACGCAGTGCTCAGGCGGCTATTAAAATTGCAGTTGATCTCGTGCGAGAAAATAAAATTACAAAACAAGAGGCTATAATGCGTATTAAACCCGAGCAAATTGATTTTTTTATGCATTCGGGTTTTGATCAGGAAACTCTTGAAAATTTGAAGCCTATTTCCAAAGGCTTAGCAGCCTCTCCCGGGGCTGCTGTGGGCCGTGTAGTTTTTAATGCTTCTGAGGCTAAACAATGGGTTGCTAATGGCGAAAAAGTTATTTTGGTCAGGCAGGAAACTTCTCCTGAAGATATAGAAGGCATGCAGACTGCTGAAGGTATTTTGACTGCGCGTGGCGGGATGACTTCGCATGCAGCTGTTGTTGCTCGTGGAATGGGAAGATGCTGTGTTGTGGGTTGTGAACAAATTAATATCGCAAATGATTGCTTTTATGTTGATAATACCAAAATTTCTAAAGGTGATGTAATCTCAATCGATGGCTCTACTGGTAATATTTATTCTGGTAGTATAAAAACTTCTTATAATAAAATTTCTCCGGAATTTAATATATTTATGGGCTGGGTCGATATGTATAAAAAGCTTACTGTTTATGCTAATGCTGATAGCAGTATAGATATAAAAAAAGCGCTGGAACTCGGGGCTGAGGGCGTTGGTTTGTGCCGAACCGAACATATGTTTTTTAAGAAAAATCGTATTAATATAATTAGAAAAATGATCATATCTGATACTAAAAAAGATAGGCAAGATGCGCTGGATGAGCTATTTATGTTTCAAAAAGAAGACTTCATAAAAATGTTTTTAGAAATCAAAAATTTGCCGTTAGTTATACGGTTATTGGATCCGCCGTTGCATGAATTTTTGCCCGAATCTAATGAACTTCAGGCCGAAATTTCTCGGGATTTACACATAAGTTTGCGTGATTTGAAAACTAAAATTTCACAGCTGCATGAAGTTAATCCGATGATGGGACATAGGGGCTGTAGGCTGTTTATTTCGTATCCAGAAATTGCGGAAATGCAGGTAAAAGCCATAATAACCGCGGCTCTTGAGGTGCAAAATATATTAAAAAATATTGAAATTATTCCAGAAATTATGATCCCATTAGTCGGAAATATAAAAGAAATAAAATTTATAAAAAATATAATAAATAATACTGCAAATATTATTATTAATAATAAAAAATTAAAATATAAAATAGGTACTATGATCGAGCTCCCTCGGGCTGTTATTATTGCCGACAAACTCGCCGAAGAATCCGATTTTTTTAGCTTTGGGACAAACGATTTGACTCAAATGACGTTCGGTTTTAGTCGCGATGATGCTTCTAAATTTTTGAAAAATTATTACGAAAATAATATATACGATTCTGATCCGTTTGAACATATAGATGAATCCGGTGTCGGCGAGCTTATAAGTTTAGGTTCTAAGCTCGGGAAGCAGCAAAAATCGAGTTTAAAAATCGGAGTTTGCGGCGAACATGGCGGGGATCCTATTTCTATTAAATTTTTTGATAAATTAAATTTAGATTATATCTCATGTTCGCCATTCAGAATTCCTGTTGCGAAGCTCGCGGCAGCACAAGCTAATATAAACCGATCGAAGGTGTAAATTAATTTGACTAAAAATAACCCGTTGGGTGTGTTTGACTCCGGTATTGGCGGCCTTACGTTGGTAAAGGAAATTATGAAATTGTTGCCGCACGAGAATATTATTTACTTCGGGGACATCGGTAGGATGCCCTATGGAAGCAAAAGCCCGGAAATAATTTCGCTTTATGCTTCGCAAATTATAAATTTTCTTAAGACAAAAAAAGTTAAATTTATTTTGTCTGCTTGCGGCACCGTGAGTACCGTTATTTTATGCGAAAATAATAATTGTGAGGTCGATAAATCTTTAATTTTAGATAATATAACCAAAAAAAATATAAATAAATTTAATATTAATTTAATGGGAATCGTCGAGGCATCCTGTGCAGCGGCTGTCAAGCATACAAAAAATAAAAAAATCGGCGTTATTGCAACAGAAACCGCTGTCGATAGTAATAGATATGAAGATATTATTAAAAAAATTGATCCTGATATACAAGTGTTTCAAAAAGGCTGTCCATTGCTGGCTCCTATGATCGAAAATAGGTGTGTTGAAAATAATACATATGAATTTAATAATATTTTGAAAAAATATTTATCATGCTTGACTAAAAAAAATGTAGATGTTATAATTCTAGGCTGTACGCATTATCCTGTGGTAAAAAATTTGATTAGCAAAATTTTACCTGATATTATACTGATTGATCCAGCTTGTGAGACGATTATAAAACTTAAACAAAAATTAATTAGCTTGGATCTCATATCTACCAGAGAGGAAACTGGTAATTATATATTTTTTGTAAGCGATATTCCAGATAATTTTGTGAAAAATGCCGAAATTTTTCTTGGAAAAAAAATTAAAAAAAACGTATACTTTGTAGATATATTAAAAAAAAATTAAATTTTAATTAAAGGATCGTAAAATTTGAAGAATTATAAATTTGAGCTTCCAAAATATACTTTTCCAGAGGAAATCATAAATTCTATAACTCATGGGTTAGGAGCTCTGTTAGGAATTTTTGGTGTTATCTCATTAATTAAAAAAAATTATTTAAATTCAAAAAATTTAACTTGTTTTTTAATATACGGATTCTCTTTAATATTACTTTATTTAATATCAAGTATATATCATGCACTAAAACCCGGGATATTTAAGTCTATTTTTAGGAAATTTGACCATTGTTCTATTTTTTTATTAATAGCAGGAACATATACACCTATAAGCATAATAATTCTTAAAGGCAAGTTAATTATGATTTTACTAGGGCTCATATGGTTAATATCTATTGTTGGCATTATTTTGAATGCTATAAACGTAAATAAATTCTCGAAATTTTCACTCATTTGTTATATATCTATGGGCTGGATATTAATATTTCAAGTCAAGCCATTAGTACAATCTTTATCTCAAGTACAATTAACATGTTTATTAGCCGGTGGTCTCTTTTATACAATAGGAGCAGGCATATATATACTCGGGAAACGAATAAAATTTATGCATAGCATTTGGCATGTGTTTGTTCTGTTTGGAAGCGCTTTGCATTTTATTATGTTCCAAATAAATTGATTTTAATTTTATGTAATATTACCAAATTTTCGTTTTCTTTTTGTATAATCATCCAAAGCTTTTTCAAATTCCTCAGTAGAAAAATCCGGCCACAAAGTATTAGTATTCCAAAACTCAGCATATGCCGACTGCCAAAGCAAAAAATTCGACATACGAGCCTCTCCACCAGTACGTATAATCAAATCAGGATCAGGCATCCCGCGAGTATACAAATAATTTGAGAAAACTTCTTCAGTAATATCTTCTTTTTTTATTTTTAAATTAATAATATCTTCATACAATAATTTAATAGAATTAATTATTTCATCGCGAGAACCATAACTAAAAGCTATATTTAATACCAAACCAGTATTATTTCTAGAAATTTCTTGTACATTATGTATTAAATCTAAAGTATCTTTTGAAATTTTTGTGTAATTCCCCAAAAAATTAACTATGAAATTATATTTTTTAAAATTCAAATTAAGATTATAAATTTCTTTTTTTAAAATTTTCATAATAAACGAAACCTCGCGACTCGGACGATTCCAATTTTCTGTAGAAAAAGCATAAAAAGTCATATATTTAATCCCTAAATTTGATGCATGTTCAACAATAGTCCTAAAAACTTTAACCCCAAAAACATGACCCACGGAACGAAACAGCCCTCTTGACTTGGCCCAACGACCGTTTCCGTCCATGATTATACCAATATGTTCAGGTGAAATACCAGTAATTTTATTTCAACCTCCCATAACTTGCTGAATTTTCTTTTGTTTTATATCATCTATTTGTGATATATAAGTATCAACTATATTTTGAATTTGTTTTTCCAAGCGCTGGACCTCATCTGTAGGCAATTCTCCTTGTTTTTTCAAATTTTTAATTTTATCCAAAAAATCTCTTCTGGTATTTCTGACACTAATTTTCGAATCTTCCGCTATTTTTTGTATATTTTTCACAATTTCTTTTCTAAGTTCCTCAGAAAGCGGAGGAAAAATTATCTTAATAACCTTCCCATTATTTTGAGGTGAAATGCCTAAATCTGACTTCAAAATTGCTTTTTCTATTGTATTTAATACAGAAATATCCCACGGTTGTATGCACAAAACACGAGCTTCCGTCACAGAGACAGAGGCAATCTGAGTTATCGGTGTTGGGGAACCATAATAATCTATTTTGATTTTATCTATAATCGCCGGATTTGCTCTATTAGAGCGCACAGTTTTGTACTCATTTTCTAAAAAAACAACAATTTTTTGTGCAGATGCACTAAAATCTTCAACAATTTTCATTATAAATCTCTCGCTTCAACAAAAAAATAATTTAATTAACATCAACATAAATTTTAGCAGTAACGTTATGAAAAAGCCGCAATACGCATCCGAAACGACCGGCATTATGAATTTCCTCTTCTAATTCCAATTTCTTTTTATCTATAGTAATATTAAATTTTTCATTAATCGCCTCGACTATATCTTTAGTAGTCACTGCGCCGAACATTTTGCCCTCAGCGCCGATTCGCACTTTGACTTCTACTATTTGGCCATCTATCATACTAGCGAGATTTTTCGCCTCACCTTCTTCGATAACATTTCGCCGACTCCGAGCCGCAAGCTTCGATTTCGCTTGGTTTATTACTTCTTTAGTCGCTAATATAGCTTTTTTGTACGGGATCAAATAATTTCGAGCAAATCCAGGTGCAACATCTAATATAGTACCTGGTTTATTACTATTAACTGTTTCCAGGAAAAAGACTTTCATGTGTTCAAACCCCCCAATATTCCAATATGAACGTATCTTAGCATATTAAAAATAATAGTCAACTTTTTTTAAACTTATATACATTAATGAATTTAGGATATTTAAATTTTATTTTTAAATAAATTATATCACAAACACGTTTTTTGTCCACTCCTAAAATAAAATCGGATAATTATAAAAAATAATATAAAAATAATATTGACATTAATTAAAATTTCATGTAAATTAAAAATGCCTGTTTTAAACGTGTTATAATCTTTCGGAGGGATGTCCGAGCGGCTTAAGGAGTCAGTCTTGAAAACTGATGTTTCTATTAACGGAACCAAGGGTTCGAATCCCTTTCCCTCCGCCACACGACCATTAGCCGAACTCTTAAGTTCACCTAATGTCATTTCTACTTTGGAGTCTTGAGCATTGCAGAAGATATGAAGTTTAGCTTGAAAAACATAAACTTTACTAGACCTATCCTAGAAATAAAAAATATGATAAATATTCGATTAGTATGAATAGGCGAAACATCAAATTAGAGGTAACAAAAAAAGCAGGCCCTTACGGATTATTAATATTTTTGTGTTCACTTTCGTTGTAAACACTCACATTAGTACAAGTAACCATAAGGGGCATAAAAAAAGCCAGTTAAAATGTGACTTTCAGCCGACAACAATGTTTACAAAATTCAATTTTGACTCTTAAAAATAAATTTGTGTTTAGAATTGTATCACAGAATGCGAAAAAACACAAATTTTATTGAGCCAAAAAATCATCACCCAAACTGGGTGATTTTTTATTTTTAAATTTATCTAAGGAGGAATTAGAAAATGTCAATGCCATATATCGTTTCTGTTTGCGTTTTTATGAGTTTGATTTTACTTTTCGTAACATTTTACCAAAGCGTTCAAATTCACTGCATGAAACACGAATTAAAGAAATGTTTAAAAACCATTATCAAACACAAAGCGATTTCGAATTGTAACAAAGAAATTTTGCAGATTTTGAAGTCGCTTAAATATTTCGAGGAATTTTAAAAGGAGGGTTTAGATGTTGAATTTATTAATTTTTATCTTAATCGTGGTTATTTTGGCAATGTTTTACCACCGCAAATGCAAAGAAACAGAAAAAGAATTAGTGATTTGTTTCAAGATTTTGCATTGTCAACCGCTGACAATTGAGGAAAAAACTTACATGAACAAGGTCTGGAGATTAAAGAAAAATTTTGGCAAAAAGTTGAAAAAAGGAGGAATAATTTATTTTGAATGATTTTAATGAAAATCAAAAGATTAGCAGCCTTTCTGATAAAGACAAGGCTGCTTTTTTAATGTGTAAACAATGCGAAAATTTTCTGAAAGTAAATTTTGAAAAACCAAATAAAGTTAAGATTTACTGCTCAAAACCACGTTGGACAAAAGAGTGCACTGGTTTCAGCAAAAAATCAAGCGAGACTTAAGTGAAGCAGGAGGTAAGAAATTTGAATCTGACTTTTGCACAAGCTATTACAAGTTCGCTATTACAAATTTAATCAAACGCTCTGAAACAGAGTGTTTTTCAATTTTTAGGAGGAATTTAATGAACGAAATCGAAGCAAAACAACAATCTCCGGCAATTTTGGAATCTGCAGAAAATCTGACTTTACAAAATCAAGAAGATTTTTTAAGGGTTTCTGAAATTTTGAAATTAAAAGGCAACGAGAAAAAATTATTATTGGAAATCCACAAAGTCTTCAGCTTACTCAGCTTACAAAGAGATTTTGGCAAAAGAAAAAGAAATGCTTTTGATTTGCAATGAAGCTGAAAAACATCTCAAGAACAAGATTTTGGAATATCAGGTTTTTCAAAGAAAAAGAGCATTGGAAATTTGTGAGAAAGCCGATGAGTCAAGAAAAATTGAATCAGAAAAACTTTTTGATGAAGCGATTGATCTTCAAAGGCAAGGGTTCGAAGAAGAAGCTTTGGAAAAATTAAAACTTGCCGAAAACCTTGAGAATTTGCAGACGACAAGTCTTTCAAATCCAAAAACTTTTAACGGAATCACAATTCAAAAACGCCGGGTAGTCAGGATTATCGATAACAAAGCAGTTCCCGCATTTTGGGGCGATATAGAAATTTGAGAAATCAGTAACAAGAAGCTCTTGGAAATCAGAAAGTTGCGGCCGAATGCAGAAATCCCGAGTGTTGAATTTTATCAGACTGAAATTTTAGTTGTAAGGAGCTGATGCAAATTTCAAGTTTTTACTGATGAGTAGAACAAACAAATAAAAATTTCGGAGGAATTTAATTTATGGAAAATCAAACCACGATGTCGATTTATCTCTCAAATGAGAAAACAAAAAATTATCTAAAAAGTATCTTAGGAGAACGAACAGGCCAATTTATCACGAGTTTAACAAGTTTGGCAAGCAGTTCAAATTCTTTGAAAAACTGCGACAGAAACTCGCTTTTAGCTTGTGCGTTAACGGCGACTTCAATGGAACTGCCGTTTGACCCGAACCTCGGATTTGCTTGGGCTGTGCCTTATAAAACTACGGTAACATTCCAGATTGGCTGCAAAGGCTATACACAATTAGCTTTGCGAACGGGGCAATACCGAGCTTTAAATGCAAGAGATGTTCGAGAAGGCGAATTCAAAGGCAGAAATTTTGTCGGCGATCCGATTATTGAATGGCTGCCCGATGATGAACGAACCGAAAAGCCAATTGTTGGGTATATGGCGGGCTTGGAACTCGTAAACGGTTTCAAGAAACTTGTCTTTTGGACTGTTTCTGAAGTCGAGAAATACGCGGAAAAATATTCTCAAAGTTATCGAAAATTCAAAAAAACAGGCAATGGCGGCGATGCAATTTGGGCTTTACAGTTTGATAAAATGGCCGAAAAAACTGTTTTGAAATCGTTGATTTCAAAATACGGAATCATGTCAATCGAGATGCAAAACGCCGTTAAATCTGACCATTCGAAATTAAAAATTGACTTCGATACAGGCGAAGAAGTTGCGGAATACATTGACAATCCAAGTATTTCAAACAACTTAAGCGGAGAAGAACAAAAGAAACTCTTGGAAAAGTTTGGAAGTGAAAAAGTTACAAAAACACTCGAAAAGTTCGGACTTCAAAGTCTAAACGAAGTTCAAAAAGAAGATTTAGAAATTTTTAGAAGAGAGGCGGAATCATGTTAGTAAAATTTGATGTTTTCGGAATCCCGAGAGGCAAGCAGCGACCGAGAGTTTGCAACGTTAACGGAAGAACTTTTTCGTATACGCCAAAGCAAACAAAAGATTATGAAACACTTATTAAAAGCAGCTGTTTGGCAGTTTCTCAAAAATATTGGGATAAAAATTTGCCATTGAAAATGGATATTTTGGCATTCTTCCCAATACCTAAAAAGTTAAATAAATTGCTGCCTATGACGCCTCCGGATGTCGATAATGTCGCAAAAACTGTTTGCGATGCCTTAAACAACACGGCTTATGCAGCCGACGAGCAGATTTGCAAACTGATGATTCAAAAATATTACGCCAAAACACCGAAAATTACGGTGATCTTAAGTGACTGGAGGCAAGAGTGAAGAAAAATAACAAAATATACCACTGTGTATTGCCGGATTTGCCATGCAGGCAAATTTATAGTGTTTTTAAAACACTCGGCGCAAGTAATCATACAGTTTTGGAAAGTTCGAAAAGACCAAAATCTGACTTTTATGCAACTGATCCCAATGCTTTAAAAATATTTTTAAAGAAATTAGAAGAAGACGATGTGAAATTACTAAAAAAGATAATTGAGCCTGCTTGCGGAGCAGGCCATCTTTCTAAAGAATTGATTAAACAAAGATACATTGTTTTTTCATCAGATTTGTATGATCACGGTTTTGGAATGCCGGGCGTTGATTTTTTGCAAAGTGAAGAAAAAGCTGAATGCTTTTTAACGAATCCGCCATATAAAAACGCTTTGGAATTTTGCAAGCACGCAATCGAAAATTTGTTACCAAAAGGCTACGCAATTATGCTTTTGCGCATTCAGTTTTTAGAAAGTAAAGCTCGTAATAAGTTCTTTAGGAATTATCCGCCAAAGTTTATTTATGTAAATTCTTCACGCCAATTTTGCGCCAAAAACGATGATTTTTTCAAATCAACCTCAGCCGTTTGTTACGCGTGGTTTGTTTGGTAAGAAGGGTTTAACGGTGAACCGACAATCCGTTGGATTGATTAACTAAAAATTAAAATTGAGGAGTAGAAAAATGGGTAAAGACATCAAAATCCCGGCGGTAAATGGCAAAGCACGAGAAATTTTCAAAAATGCGTTCAAAAGATTTTATAAGTTCATTGATTTCGATGATGCTCGATTTTTGCAAGGTTTAAACGATTTACATTACCAAATCGAGATGATTTCAAACGAAATCATTGCCGAATGCGCGGAAGAAAAACTGAAAACAAACAACGTTAAACAATGAGAGGAAGGAGAAGAAAATGCTTAATACATTCTGCAAGGCAGATTCACTGATGATTTACCTTTTTAAAAAGAAGGAGTGAAAAATTTGAAATTTAATTTGTATCAGGAATTGGGAATTTCTCGCGCTCCGTGAGGGCAAATCATTTAAGTTCAAGCACTATTGCGCTTTGGTTTGCGATTGTAAGCAAAGCGAATGAGCTGTATTGGATGGATGAATTTGGCTTTTCAATTCCTGAACTTGAAATTTGGAGTGGTCTTAAAAAGAATGTAATTCAAAAAGCACGAAATCAACTTAAACAAGCAGGATTTATTGATTTTCGTTCGCGCGGCAGCAACAAGTGTGCATTCTATAAAGTAATTCCTGCGGGTAATCCTGTGGATAGCTCTGCGGTTCTCACGGAACCGCACGAAGTATCACACGATATGCCGCATGAAATACCGCAAGAGATGTCCAATCATAAGACAATACAATACCAAACAAAACAAGAAAATATAAATACTGCCGAAAACACTAACGTGTTTTCTCGGTCAATCGCCATGGCGATTGCACCGCCAAAGCAAGAAAATGCGGCAATTAAGAACAAAAATTTTAGTGTTTTGTTTGAAAAATTCTGGTCTATGTATCCGAAGAAAGTGGCTAAACAAGCTGCTTTTAGGATATTTAGAAAAATTTCCAAAATCGAAGAAACATTAAATTTAATTTTGGCGGGATTAGAACGTTGGAAATTATCCGAACAATGGCAAAATCCGCAGTTTATCCCGTATCCCGCAACCTTTTTGGCTCAAAAACGTTGGGAAGATGAAATCCCAAATGGAGGTGATAATTTTGGAAAAAATAAACGAAAAAATCTGTGCACAGAGTATCCGGAATGAGGAAAATATCGCTAATTCGCGCAGCGAATCTGGCGACGACTTATCGGCGCAAATTTGCCCTGTTTGCGGTGAAAATTTGTTCGAAATGATTAAAAATTGGCGCAATATTTTTGAGCCCAAATCTGACGAAATGGTGAAATTAAGACGTAACTGCAAATGCGAACGTGATAGACAAGAACTTGAAGCAAAACGACGAACTGAGTATGAAAATTTGCAGAAATTCAAACGTTTAAAATCACTTTCATTGCTTGGAAAACGGTATGAAAATATAAGTTTTGAAAGTACACAAACAAGCTTAAATTCTTCGTTTGATGTTGCCTTTAATCGCTGCAAAAAATTTTGTGAAAACTATAAGATTATCTTAGCAAAAGGTAATGGAATATATCTTTTCGGAGACAAAGGGATTGGGAAAACTCATCTCACCGCGTGTATGGCTAACGAATTAATGAAAAACGGTGTTCCCGTTCTTTTCACGAACCTTTTTGAGATTTCAAAATCCGTGAAAGCCACGTTTCGTAAAGATTCTTTTGAAACAGAAAAATCTCTTTTTGAGAAATTTTCAAAAACCGAGGTTCTGTTTTTTGATGATTTGGGAACGGAAATTTTCAGCAAAAATGAAGAAGATACCTGGTTTCAAGGGCTTCTGTTTGATATTATCAATCAAAGATATAATGCCAACAAATCTACAATTTTTTCTTCAAATTATTCACTAAATAGTTTGATTAATGAACGTAATATTGCCGAAAGAACGGTTGATAGGCTTTGTGAGATGACTTCAGGAGCACAGATGAAGATTGAGGAAAAAAGTTGGCGAAACAGGCAAATGGATTTAGATTTTTAATTTTTAGGAGAAAATTTTATGACAAATGATGAAATCAAAGAAGCTTTTGGCGAGGATGTAAACGTTATCCGAAAAGGCACGTCAGAAACGACATACTATACGAAGCATGAGGGTAAGTTGAAATCTAGAACGGAAGCTACGCCAAACAATATCGAGACTTCTGAACAAATTATGCAAATTGCTTTGGGAAGAGGAAATAAGGTATATGAAACGCCGTTGCAAATGGCGATAGCAGTAAAAGGTTTCGAACAATGGTGTGTTGATAAAAATGTTGCACTATCGTATGCAGGGCTGGCTTATTATCTTAATATTTCAAAAGAAACGTTGATTAAATATACAAAAGATAAAACTGAATTTACTTGTTATAATCTTATTGATGCCTTCAATAATTTTTATATTTATTCAACAAATTCCCGTGAAAAATTAGATAACTATATCGAAACAAATTTTGTTTCCGAAAACGGAAAATCTTTGCCGATTAAAGAGAAAATTAAGAAAGGAAAATACAAAATTGATGTGTGCAGCGTTACTTTTGCAAATATGATCGCCCCTATAAAAAATCTTCTCGAAATAGTTAACATAAACAAAGCAGAAACTGCAAGAAATCCTGCTTGGCATATCTTTTTAGCTAAAAATAATTTCGGCTGTACCAATCAGTATGTCGATCAAGTGCAGCAACAAATTACAGTAAACAATTCGCTTGATGAAATGTCTGATGATGAGATTTTGAAGGCGGTTGAAGGGAGGCCAAAGTAGACAAAATTAAATCGCACATTTATCTGAAATTTATACCAAAAATCAATTCGATTCAAATATTTTTTTAATCTTTGATAACCCAATAACCATTTTTTCTTGCGCCAATTCTTTCGATTTTACCAATTTCTTGCAATTTTTTGATTTCACGCGATATAGTCCTTCTGGGCAAATTAAGCATTTCAGAGAGCTCATTATATGTGATTTTTGGATTGTCTGATATTACTTTCAATAGTTTTTCAGTGCCATTTATAGTGCCATTTATAGTGCCATTTGGCACTTTATTTTCGTAAGTTTCCGGATTAAATGTAAACTTTACGTTCATTTCACTTTTTGTTGCATCGAAAATCGGTTCGGGAGTATTTTCTTTTTCGCAAGAGCCGGTAATTTTTTCGATTCCTCTACCCCAAGTTTCAATCATTCCGGAACGGAAAAATGAAATTGAAAGCGTCGGATTCCTGGGGATCGAACTATGTGCCGATAAAAGTTTCTTTAAAGTCCAAGTTTCAGGAAAACCTCCAATATTGAAAATTGTTAATTTATCTTTAAAAACTTTTATCTGAATAGGCGTACAAATACTGTAATCACGATGAACAATAGCATTCAAAAGTGCTTCTCGAAAAGCATCATATGGTACAGGATAAGTCTCCAAACGTTGAATTCCCTCATAACTTATAATCGCCTTCAAATATTTCAAATAAATAATTTCAAGAACTTTATCAGGCATTGTAATTATAGGTCCGTGGATTTCATCTTGATATATTAAATCTGCACCACTTTTGAAAAATCCAATTTTAACATACGCACCGATAAACCATTTTTCAGGATTTTTATGAAACAATAAAACAGCAGGACGCTTTAACTTTCCATCGTCAATAAGCTGCAAATTTTCAAGTAATTCTTCGTTGTTTATTTCCAGATCTTCTTTTTTTAGTCTTTTGCTTGAAATTGCTTTTTTCCTAAACTCGTCAAATGCAGTTGGATCCAAATCATTTGAAGAAACATTTGGAATAACTACGTTATCCCAAGTTTTACCTTGTTTTTTAAGAATAAATTTTTCTAAAGCGTGTCCGGTTAATTCTTGGTCGTGCTTCCTGAGCGATAGTAGAATTTTCCGTGATAACTGATTGGATTCGGATATGGACTAACTTTGATTATTATAAAATCCATTCCGTTTTCTTTGGCTGAATTTATGTCCGCAATAATTCCCATCAAGTTGTTGATTTTATTCGGAATATCTTCTAAAAGTTTTTCGATATTTTGAAGACCAATAACCTTGCCTTTATCATTTTTGCCAATTTCAAGAACACCACCTTGTGCATTTGCAAAAGCATAAATCCACTTCAAGTACTCGTCGTGCCATGATTCCTTCCATCATTCTATTTCTTGATTTTCCAAGCAATTCTCTCCATTTTTCTATTATTTTTTCTGCCAATTTTATTTTATAATGAAATAATGTTAAAAAACAGGCCGTTTACATTGATAAAAAACTAAAATTTTATTTTAATAAAACGTGATAAATCCTAGGATGCCTCGTTTAGTTATCAAAACCGCTCCTAGGACACTTCATTTCACTTACAAAAACTAATTTTAGTATGCTTCGTTTTTCAAAACATCTTCTAGGACGCTCTCGCAGAACACTTTAAAAAATTATAAAAAGCATTCTTCTTCAGATTTAGCTTAGTCATTGCTTCGCTTGCCGTTAATTCTTTTCGAAAATAAAGGTTTGCAATTTCATTAAAATTCTTTGGTTTTTCAATTCTTTTTCTACCTTTATATTTGCCAAGTTTCTTAGCTATCGAAATACCCTCGCGCTGGCGTTCCAGCATATTTAAGCGTTCAAATTCATTGATAGCTGCTATCATCGTTATCATCAATTTTCCCGTTGCCGTATTTGTGTCAAGGTTTTCCTTTAAACTTATCAAGCTTACGCCTTTTGCCTTAAGCGTATCAATGATATTTAGCAAATCTGCGGTAGAACGGCTGATTCGGCTAAAATCCATGATGTAAATTGTGTCGCCTTCACGAACGTACTCCATCATTTCATTGAACCCGGGACGCTCGCTCATATTTTTAGCGCTCTTTTTCTCAACAAAAAATTTATCAATTTTATAATTTTTCAGTGCTTCAAGTTGTCTTGCTTCGTTTTGCTCTTTGCTCGAAACCCTTATATAACCTATATTTGCCATTATTTTCACCACCTTAATTTTTATCTCGTTTATTTAGACTTTAAGACTTCAACAAACGTTGTCCGAAAAATCGAAAAACAATCCTAAACAAACACTTTTTTGCCGTTTTTCGGCGTTGTATTACGGTATGCTTCAAATAAACATCGCTTTTCTAAAAATTGCCCAACTTAGAGGGCTTTATTGACTTTCAATTTATTAAATTAAGCAACTATATAGGGCCTTATTTTTTTTGTAAGAACCTTTGCTTATCGGCGAGAATCTTTCAGTTTCATGAATTGTAATTTTTCAAGAGTTTAGCAAGTGTTTTGAACACCAACCCTGCAAGTAAAATCAAGATAATCAAATCCATCACCTCTAAGTTACTTTTGAGTAATTCTAACTGTTTTTATTATATGACTAAATAGATTAATTCGTCAAGGTCTTTTTGAAAACTTTTTCAGAAATACTTTTTGCAAAATACCCGATAACCCCTATGTTTACACACTATAAGAACAAGTAACCTCAATCAGTACCCTCAAAAATCAAACGGCATATTATATCTAAATAGTTATTATTTAGATATTTTTTACAATTCATATATTGACAAAAAAGTTATACATTGCTATGATATTTTCAAATAAAATTTTGAGAAGCACGAAGTTTCCGAAAGAGACCAAGTGCAGTTTTGAAACGAAGCGGAGGCAGATTTTCAAATGACAATCGGAGAAAAAATCAAAGAAATCAGAAAAAACAAAAACTTGGCAATTAAGCAAGTTTCAGAAAAATGCGGAATTCCGGGTTCAAAGATTACATTTTATGAAACGGACAAAGGAATGCCCACGATTCCGACACTTCAAAAACTTGCAGAAGGGCTTGATTGCTCGATTTTTGACATTATTGAAGAGTCGTTGGGAAGAAGCCGAAGCAAGTGTATTCACGCTGAAAAGTGTATGTTTTATGACAGAGAAGTTGAGGAGAATAAGGAATTAAATGGCATTTAACGAAAAATATTATGAGAAAATTTTAGAGCAATTCGTTAAATTTTCAGATGAAAAATACAAGAAATTCAGTGAAAAACTTTTGCCCGAAATAAAAATGACTTACGGAATTCGAACTCCGATTATTAGAAAAATTGCGAAAGAAATTTTAAAAAATGATCCAATTGGTTTTTTAAATTTATGCAAAAATAGAAATTTTGAATAAGTTCAGCTTTGCGGATTTGTTACCGCAAATCTTGGTTTACCACTTGAAGAAAAGTTGAAATATGTAAAAAAATTCATCCCGCTGATTGATAATTGGGCGATTTGTGATTCTTCCGTTTTTTTTTCGTCAAATCAAACGAAAGGAAGATTTTATGGAATTTTTTGATATCGTATTTTGTAAGCGAGAAAGAATTTTTCATTCGATATGCAGTTGTTTTGGGAATGAAAAATTTTGTGGTTCAAAATTTTATAAATCAATATTTGGATAAAATTTCTGAAATAAATCATGAAGGTTATTATGCGAAAATGGCTGTTGCATGGGCAATTTCGGAATGTTTTACAAAGTTTCGAGATGAAACACTTGCAAAACTTGAAACAAGAATTCTCGATAAATTTACTCAAAATAAGGCGATTCAAAAATGCAGGGAATCTTTCAGAGTTTCGCCGGAAGATAAAGAATATTTGCCAAAATTAAAAAAATAAAAACTAAATTGAGCTTCCCGAAAGCCACAAACTACAAAAGTTGGTGGCTTTTTTGGAAAACAAAAGTTTAATCAAAAAACTTATTAAAAGTTTCAAAAATAAAAATTTAACTGATGAAATTTTTCTTAAAAAATGCGAAGCTCTGCGTACTTTATATACAAGAGAGAATGATTTTTCTCATGCTTTGGGAATTAATTTAGAATTCCGTAAAAAACTGAACAAAGTATTTGAAAACGGCAATTTATCAGCAAAAGAACAAAAAAATTTGCTCGGCAAATATTGGCAGACTTTTTTATTCGCAGCTCCGTATGATTTTCATTCATACCTAATTTACATGGAAAAAGATCGTGATCCGGAAAAAAGATTTTATCAGCCGAGAATCAAGATTTTGAGAGAAGTCGTCATCTGTCTTCAAAATTTGGCAGACGGCAAACTCGACAGATTGGCACTTTCAATGCCTCCGGGGACGGGGAAATCGACACTCGGGATTTTCTACATCACTTGGCTTATGGGCAAAAGAACCTCTGAAACCGAGCCTTGCAACGGCTTATGCAGACAAATTGACACGCTCATTTTTCGATGACGCGCTGCAGCTGATAAAAGATCAGGAATATAAATTTTACGAAATCTTTCCTAATTCTCCGCTTGTTGCAACGAATTCAAAAGATGAAACAATAGATTTAAAGCAAATCAAGCGTTTTAAGACATTAACTTGCCGCTCGATTGACAGCGGACTGACAGGTGCAATACGCTGTGAAATTTTAGCTTATGCGGATGATCTCGTTTCAGGCTCGGATGAAGCTCTGAATCACAACAGGATGGATATTTTGTGGACCAAGTTTTCAAATGATTTTATGTCAAGAATAAAACAAAATTGTAAAATGCTGCTGATCGGCACGCGTTGGAGTATTCATGATCCGATTGGACGCTTAGAACAAAGATAGTTTGACGACCCAAAATCAAAATTTGTAAAACTGCCTGCGCTTAATATTAACGGTAATTCAAACTTTAATTATGATTTTGGCGTAGGCTTTTCTACCGAATATTTTCTTAATCTCAAAGAAAATATGGACGACATTTCTTGGCGTTCAATATATATGCAGGAACCCGTTGAACGCGAGGGATTGCTTTATTCTGAAGATGAACTTCAATATTTTTTCGAGCTTCCCAAAGAAAGACCTGACGCGGTTGTTGCGGTTTGCGACAGTAAGGGTCAAGGCAAAGATTATGTTTGTGCGCCTGTCGGATATATTTTCGGAAATTCTGTTTATATTCCTGAAGTTATCTTTAACAACGGTTTGCCTGAAATTACAAAGCCTTTGGTCGCCAATCTTTGCATTAAACATAAAGTTTCGCGAATGGACGTTGAATCCAATAACGGCGGCGATTATTACGCAAAAGATGTTGACGAGCAAATCAGGAAAAATGGCGGAAATACTTCAATTCGAACATTTTTCACGTCTTCTAATAAAATCACGAAGATTGTTACGGAAAGTGATTATGCAAAGAAGCATTTTATATTTCTGCATAAATCAAAGCAAAATGCCGAGTACAAGAGATTTATAAATAATTTGCTGAGTTTTACGGTTTCGGGCAAAGTAAAACATGACGACGCGCCTGACGCGGTGGCAATGCTTGCGCAATTAGTCAAAGATTTGTCTGCGCTTTCAATTAAAATTATTGACAGAAAGGTGCTGCCTTTTTAGTTGTTTAATTTTCTTAGTCTTTCTTCCAACAAAGTATATCTTTTGTACGCAGAATTATTTTGAACGGCATATTTTACCGCCCGTCTTTCACCTATTAATATACAGATTTTTTCAGATCTTGTGACTGCCGTATAAAGCAAATTCCTTTCAAGAATTTTTGGATTAAACGGCAGTAAAATCACGATGATCGGATACTGCCCGCCTTGAGATTTATGAATCGTGCAAGTGTAAGCGAGCGTTAGTTCTTCAAGCTCGGAAATATCATAACTAATATGTGTCTCGTCAAAATTCACTTTCAAAAAATTATCATTTAAGTTAATTTCGCTGACAATTCCGATATCGCCGTTAAAAATATCTTTTCTGTAATTGTTTTTTACTTGCATAACTTTGTCGCCAAGACGAAATTCATTTGTGCCGTGACGAAGACAAAAAGTATTTTTATTTAATTTTGCTTGTAAAATCTTGTTTAAGTTATCGGCTCCAAGCTGAGTTTTTCGAATCGGAGTCAAAACTTGGATATCTGAAATTGGATTAACTTTATAATAATTCGGAAGTCTTCTCGCACATAAATCTGATACTGATTTAGTTATTTCGTCAGCATTATTGTTTTCAATAAAAAAGAAATCTGAATCAAAAGCGCTTTTCAAATCCGGCATTTCGCCGTTATTAATCTTATGGGAATTCATAATAATATTACTTTTTAATGATTGTCTGTAAATTTTTGTAAGTTTAATAACGGGAATAATTTTAGATTCAATTATATCTTTCAAAACATTTCCGGCTCCGATCGAGGGAAGCTGATTTATATCTCCAATTAGAATCACGTTCATTTCGTCAGGAACGGCTTTCATAAGGTTATACATCAAAATCAGGTCGATCATCGAGGTTTCGTCAACGATTAAAATATTACCGTTTAGTTTATTTTCTTCATTCTTTTCGAAGCCTCCATTAGGGCTGTGACCGAGTAATCTATGTATTGTTTTAGATTCAAAACCACAAGTTTCGCTCATTTTTTTTGCAGCTCTCCCGGTTGGAGCGGCAAGCAAAATTTTCTTATTTTGTTTCTTAAAAATCTCGATAATCGCCTTTGTAATTGTGGTTTTTCCGACTCCCGCGCCGCCTGTTATAATTGAAAACTTAGAATTTGCCGCAGTTTTTATTGCTTCAATTTGAAATTCATCATATTTGATATCGTTTTTATTCTGTAAATTTTCAAGTTGATTTTCAAAATCCGTGTCACTTAATTTTTCTTCGTTTTTTTGATATAAAATTTTTTTAATTCTTCGCGTTAAACCGATTTCAGAAAAGAAAAATGCCGGGAGATAAATTTTCTTATCGCCTTCTAAAAATAATTCTTTATTTTTCAGCATGTCGTCACAACTTATGATTATTTTGGTATCCTTGATTTCAAGCATTTCTGAACATTTTTTCACAAGTTTGTCGGACGGCACAAAGCAATGGCCTTCTTTGTCGGCTAAATAATTTAAAACATAGAAAATCCCGGCACGGCAGCGGTTGTGCGACTCTTTATCAACACCAAGTTTCCGAGCGATAATATCGGCGGTTATGAATCCAATTCTATCTATTCTGTCGGCAAGCGCATATGGATTTTCTTTAATTTTCTCGACACTTTCCTTGCCCCAGACCTTGTAAATTCTATGCCCGAGCGCAGTTGAAACGCCGGCTTCCTGAAGAAAAATCATCAGATTTTTAATGTCTTTTTGGTTATCCCACGCTTTTTTAACGGAATCGATTCTTTTCTTTCCGAATTTTGAAATTTCAGCTAATTTTTCAGGACTATTTTCAATTATTGCAAGTGTTTTTGTACCAAAACGGTTAACGATTAATTTAGCATATTTTGGTCCGATTCCCTTTATGAGACCGCTCCCGAGATATTTTTCAATTCCGAAAATATTTGCCGGCAGAACTTCTTCAAAGTTTAAAACTTCAAATTGTCTGCCAAATTTTTGATTTGAAGACCATTTTCCATCCGCCAACATAACCGTTCCAACGCTGATGTGAGCTATATTTCCAACTATTGTTACAAATTCCGAAAAACCTTTACAACGCATTTTCAGAACTCTGAAACCGTTATTCTCGTCAGAATATGTAACTCTTTCGATAACGCCGCGCAATTTTTCAGCCAAATTATCACTTCTTAAAATCAACTTTTTTAATCTAACTTTAATTTTACAACTTTGCGCGGCGAAATTGCAAGGTTGCTTAATGAAATGAAGGGTTCTTATTATTTTTTCAAAAAAACACTTGCAATTTTTTGGGTAATACGCTAAACTGAATCCGGTGTAGGTAGGGGTATGTGAACATGCAAAGCATATCCTCCATACTGTGGCTTCGGGTTATTTTACTCAAAATTCAAAATAATAGATATTCAGAGAGTTCCACGAGAACCAAATTTGCTAAAAAAGCAGTTTGGTTTTTTTTGTATTTATTTAATTATCCTTTAATTATTTTTATTTTATGGTGGTGAACCGATTGGAAAACTTTTTCGGCAGAAGCATAATTTACAGCTCAGAACATGAAATTAACGAAAAAACAATTCCGAAAATCATAAACGGCGCCATGCAAAGACACGAAAAAAATAGGCGTGAAATCGAATATTTGGAAAAATATTTCACCGGAAATCAACCGATTTTAAAGCGTTCAAAACTGATTCGACCTGATGTCAATAACCAAATAGTGGTAAATAATGCTTATTCAATCGTCCGAAACGCAAATGGGTATTTCCTCGGCGAACCAATCAAGTACGCTTCAAAAGATGCCGAATGCCGCGAAAATCGAATATTTGGAAAAATATTTCACCGGAAATCAACCGATTTTAAAGCGTTCAAAACTGATTCGACCTGATGTCAATAACCAAATAGTGGTAAATAATGCTTATTCAATCGTCCGAAACGCAAATGGGTATTTCCTCGGCGAACCAATCAAGTACGCTTCAAAAGATGCCGAATGCCGCGAAATGGTTGAGCTTCTGAATAATATGACCGATTCAATCGACAAAGCTTGCGGAGATACGCAGCTTGGTGAATGGCAATCTATTTGCGGCAGCGGTTATCGTTTGGTCTGCATCAGCGAAAAAGCAAAAAGTGATGATTCTTCAAATTTAGACGACCAAGATATTCCGTTTTCAATTCCTGTTTTAGACCCGAAATTTACATCCGTAATTTATTCTACGGAAGTCGGGAATAAACCGATTTTGGCCTTCGTCTATTGTGACATTTTGGATGGAAATGGCAATTTAAACGGCAGAAAATATACGGTTTATGATGAAAATTATCAATATATTTATCAAGCTGAAAGAACGCATTCGCAAATTGAAACAAAAGATTTGCTAAATGATTATCCAAAACCTCATCTTTTAGGTGAAATTCTGATTATTGAATATCCGAATAATCAGTGGCGTTTGGGCGATTTTGAAACTGTTTTATCGATTCTTGACGGTTTAAACAAATTGCAATCTGATCGTGTTAATTCTGTTGAGCAGCTTGTTAACTCGATTTTAGTTTTTGTTAACTGTGAGCTAAAAGATAAAAATTCTGACGGAAAAAGTGACTTGGAAAAGCTAAAAGAGCAATTAGCTATTTCAATAACTTTAAATTCAGGGATGCCCGCGGACATCAAATTTGTAAATTCTCAAGTAAATCAAAATGAAGCGGAAACTCTAGATAGTGTCTACACAAAATTTGACATTCTTAAATCAATGAAATAAACTTAAAAACTATGAATAATTTACAAAACAGACATGATTTAAAAAACGAACAATGGCTTAAAATAGAACCGATAATCACCCTCTCATTAAAGGGATAAAAGCTGAGAATTTACTTGCCGACAGAGGCTATGATAGCAATGAAATTGTTGAGTTTGCAAAAAAAATGTGGTATGAATGTAATTATCCCACCAAAAAAGAATCGGAAGATTCAACGAGAATATGATAAATACTTGTACAAGTTACGCCATTTGGTTGAAAACGCTTTTTTAAAACTAAAACGACTTCGTGGTGTAGCCTCGCGTATGCAAAAACGACTTCTTCTTTTCGAGGTGCGGTCACGATTGCTTCAATTTTACAGTGGTTGAGGATTCTTGTGTAGCCACTATCTAGTAAAAACTTTAGAACTTAAAAACCAGTTTGATGAAAAGTTGAAAAATTATAATCAAAATATTCCGGTAAAAAACGAGGTAGAAAATAAGTTTAATACTTTAAATGAACTGAAAGTTTTTCAACAACATGAAAGCAAAATAGATCTTTTGATAGAGAAACTGTATGAAGACCGTGTGCTTGGAAATGTAAGCGAAGAACGTTTTTCTAAACTTCTTGCAAAGTTTGAAAATGAACAAAAGAAAATTAATTTTAAAATTAAAGAATTTGTCCTGATTGAAAGAGGGAAAAAAGAAGAAAAATTGGAACAGAGTTTAAAACAAACTCCAGAACAAAATATTAAAAGTTTTTTGGAACTTGTAAAAAAACATAAAAACTTTGAAAAATTAACTTTTGAGATTCTACATGAATTTATTGAAAAAATTGAAATTTTTCATCGCAAAGAAAGAAAAGAAAAAATAATAAAAAAAGATGGGAAAAGTCAGAAAAAATATTTCATAATAAGAAACCAAAAAGTTTTAATTTTCTTCAAATTCATAGGTAAAATTGAGATCCCTGATTTAATCAAAGACGAAATAATCTCAATATTTTAAAAAATTAAACAATAGAAAAACAAAATTTGCAAGAATTTAATAAAATTGAGCCAAAAAATCAAATTAATTAAAAATTATATTTAGATTGTGGTAAAAATCAAAGAACCAAGTTCTTAAAATTAGTGTAAGCTTGGTTTTTTGAGGAAACAAAATCAATTTCATTAATTTTTAGAAAAATATATTTTAATGCGGTTTATGTTTTTTTAAGGGTTTGTGTTTTTTGCGTCTGTTAAATCTCCAAATCTATCAGTTTGAAGCGTTTCAGGCTTATCTTTTTTAGAGCCAGCAAAATCAACTTTATTTGCTAACACATCAAAAGTCTTACGTTTTATGCCTTCATCGTCAGTAAATGTGCCAGTCTTGACGCTCCCTTGAATCACTATCGTATCGCCTTTATTAAAATAATTACATATAAATTCAGCTGTTTTCTCCCATGCAACAATTTTGAAAAAGTCTGCCTCTGGATGGTCTTTGTCTTTAACATATCGATTAACCGCTAGGTTAAATCTCACAAAATTTTTATCATTTTGAGAAGTTTTTAGTTCTGGATCAACAGTCAAACGACCCATAAGCACAATTAAATTAAACATTGTTTTCCTCCTGTTTTTTCTCAGTTTTAGCTTTAAATTTTTCAATTCTTTCTTTGATTTCTTTGGCTTGATCTGGCGTCAACTCGACTAAATAATTAACTTTGTATTGTTTTAAAAGCTTAAGTTCTAAATCTTTGTTGCCGATTAAAGTTCGCAATTCATCTTTTTCTTCAGTTGAAATCCCCTGTTTTTTTGATAGCGATTTATTCCCAAGTTCTTCGATTTTCTTTGTTTTTGTAATTTCTGACTTCCCGTGATTTGCATCGAATAAATCGTTTTCAGTAATTTCGAATAACGCCATATACAAATATCGTCTTAAATACGTTTGCATCCCTCCGATCGCCTGTATTGCATTTGCTCCGCGGATTTCTAATTTTTCAATCGGGCATTTAATTGTTATTTTTGGAGGTTTTTCTAGATCTTCTTTATTTTCAGAATCAAACACAAATAAATTTGCATAATTTTCATCAAAAGTAATTTGAGTAAAAATTTTATATTTATCGCAAAGCCTGATTATATGCGGCATGAAGTCGTCAAGCTCGTAATATTTAAAATTAGCGAATTTGTTATTTCCTGATTTTTTTAAATGGCAATCGAGTAATTCGAGCTTGATTTTTTGTACTTTTTCAAAAACATTCATTTTATTTCTAACCTTTCTTTTTGAATTAATTTTGCAAACGGAATTTCTTCTCCGTTTTTGAGCTTTTCTTTGACTAAATTTTTATTAATTTCAGGCTCCAGAAATTTTAAAAATTGTTCTCCGCTTTCTCGTGCCCAGTCTATGAACTTATTGCTAAATTCAATCGATTCCGGATTTTTGCGAATTACTAATTTGTTTCTTGCAGTTTCGATTTTTGGCCTGCCGACAATTTTCATTTGTGACTTCAAGTAATCTGAAAGCTTTAAAGACAATTTGCTTTTGTATTTTTCTCTTTCTTTTAACATTGAAACTTCTTTGGCAATCGCTTCCGCTTCGGCATTCAAATTTTTAATCAAGCAAGCTATAGAGTCAGCTTTTTCATCAAATTCTTTAGCGATTAATTTAATTTTTTTATCGATTTCTTCTTCCGAAATTTCTCCATTTTCAAAATTAGACAAAAATTCGAAATATTTCTCACTGATTTCATATAATTTCATTTAACGATCTCCAATTTTTTCTGCCATTTCTTTCCAGTTTCATCCAAAAATTCTTCAAACTTAAAAATTTTTTTATGTGTATCAATTTCTGAAATTTCAACTCTCACACTCGGCATATTTGAGTAATGCTTTTCAAATTTCAAATTACAGATTTGAGCGTCGTCTTCGTAACAAACGCCATTGAGAGCATCTAAAATAATTTTAATTACGTTATCGCAGTCCGGCTTTTTAGTTGGTAAAATTTCATCATTTTGCATTTCAGAAAATTTCGATTTACTTATTCCTTTTGGGATGGGATAAAACGCGGTTATAACTGCCTCAAGCGGAATATTTTTTTCAAACAATTTATTCTTAAAATTTTTTCTAAAACTCTTGCGAATATTTTCTTCGTATTCAGAAGTTTTCTGAGGCGTGTAAGCAAAGCATTTTCCTTGTCTTAAGCAAATTCTTGGTCTTTCTTTTCCACGAGGCTTGCCATTAACTGTGAATTTGATTTTCAAATAAATTTCCTCTTTTTTAATAATCTTCAAAATTACGATAAATTTTTTGTAACTCGATTTTATTGTCTTGCAAATATTTGCTATTCAAATTTCTAACAGCTTTTCTAAGATTTCGATTCACAGAACAAATTTGAATTCCCTGATAAAAATTAACAATCAACAAAATCGCGGTCATTAATAGACATATAGCAACTACATCTGGCACAATTTATCATCTCCTAAATAAAAAATCTAGAATTTTAAATTCTAGAAACAGCAAACAACAAAAAGAAAACTAAAAACAAAAGAGCAACCATCGAAACACGAAACCATTCTAACACTTAATTTCAAACACTCCTTTAAATTTTGAAAATAAAAAATACCCGAAATATTTTTTAGGTAAAAAATTTAATAAAAAACTATTGCATTTTATTTTTTATTTTCATAATATTCTCGATGTGTACGTTTTAACAATTAATTTTCAGCAACTCGCATAGTTTTGCAAATATTGTTGGTTTTTGTAAATTCACTATTGACATTTTAATTTTTCTAGTTTTTGGGGATGTCGGGTTATAAGTATCGGTCTGAGTACAGAACCTATTTTCATATCGGCGTAAACTACGGAATATCAGAATCTTATGCATACAAAATTATTAAGTGAGTGAAGGACACATTTGTAAAGAACGGAACTTTCGCGCTTCCTGGTCAAAAAGCGCTTCAAAAAAGTGACCTAAAATATAAAGTAATTTTAATTGATGCTTCTGAAACTACAACCGAACGGCCAAAAAAAACAGAAAAAAGAATGGGCAAAAAATAGAAAATCGAAAAAACAAACAAAAGAAATATTATTTTGGCAAGAAAAAACGGCATACTTTAAAATTTCAGTTAGTTGCAGACAAAAAACAGGTCAAGTAATTTTTACAAATTTCGCTAATGGTAAAAAATACGATTTCAAACTTTTTAAAGAATCTAAACTTAGCATAAATAGTAAGATAAAAATATTGGCAGATATCGGATTTCAAGTAATTCATAAATTCCATAAAAATTCAGAAATTCCAAAAAAGAAAACAAAAAAACGTCCTTTTACAAAACAAAAAAAAGAGAAAAATCGTAAAATCGCAAGCCAAAGAGTTTAAAACGAGCATGCTATTGGATTTATCAAACGTTTTAAAATTTTATCTGAACGATACCGAAATCGTAGAAAACGTTTTGGTCTCAGGTGTAATTTGATCTCCGGTATTTGTAATTTTGATCTGGTTGCTTAAGTTTCGCAAGAGGTCTAATATATTAAAGTTAAAAATTAGGCAGTGTCTGGAATTATTATTTTTTGGTTTATGCTGTTTTTTGTTGCTTTTTAAAATTTATATGATATAATTTATATAACAATAAGTTTTTTAGAGGGGGTCGAGTTTTATGACATTTAATGAATTATTGCAAAATCGGGATATAATAAGCAAATTGGCTTCGTTGCATGATAAAAACGATGTTCTGAATTTGTTCGCTTCCGAAGGAATCATTTTGACCGATTCTGAGTTCGAGTTTGTTAACGATTTTTTTAGCCTCTTAATTTTTAAAATATTTAAAAAAGGTAAATTGGATGAAGATGAATTAAATCAAGTTTCTGCCGCTGGTTTGTATGCCAAACTTAAGGACTGGACCGATAATAATAGAAAGAAAACTATAGCTCTTTCCATCGCTACAGTGGGGATTTCTTCGTTGTTAGTGTGGCAAACGGTGGGCTCTGTTGTTAATTCTAATAGTGGGCATGAATACGTAATTCCAAGCACTATGTTTACTTGGGTAAAACGCAAGTTTTAACTTCAAGTTTTATTTTTTTATAAAAAATATACAAAAAGAAGGTGAGCATAATGGGCGTTTTTAATATGGTCAAGCAGTTTAGCAATATGATTAAAGGAATCGAATTTGAAGCAAATGCATCACTACTCGGCGACGTGACGTTTCTGGGATTAAACCCTACTAAATACATACTTGATATTCTAATAAACACGCGTGGGTCGAAATTAAGTACAACGGAAAGAAGAGACGTTAATAAACTAGTTTCATACCTAAAGGAATGTAAGAAATATTTGAAGTTTTTGTTATCAAAAAATAAAGAGAGTACAAGTGGGATCAAAACCATCGTAAGCAAAGTGAAATCTTTATTTCATAAGGGTAATGAATTTAGCCGGGATAGGTATAAAGAACGTAAGCTTGCGCTTGATGATAGTTATACAACGTTTGTAGATGAGGCTACAAAATATAACGCAGCTTATGCTAATACGTTTACTATGGGTATATCTCCTCAAAAATTGATTGATGGGATTGATGCTTGGCCCAAAAAAAAGGAAGAAGTGACCGAACAGAGTCTGATAAGAATCAAAGATTTTTTTGAAGGTGAATCTAATTTGCCAAAATTTTATAAAATTGAAAGTCACTTTGAAGCCGAATATCACAATAAATATGAGGAGATATCGAAAAAGTTCAACGAAAACCAAAAATTGATTGCCTCGATAAATGGACTCGCTAGTGCTTTTATTGCTAAACAAAAAGGCCTTGACGAATCATTTAAAAGGAAAAAGAAAGAATTGAAAAAAAAAGAGAAAGATAAGTCGCCCAAAAAGGAACTTGATAAAAAATATGAAGGTATAAAAAAACAGTGTGAGCAATGTGAAAAAACAATTTATGAACTGCAAAAAAAATATGCAGCACTAAGCAAGCTTTCTTGCGAAGAGACTATCAGATATATTGAAAACAAAGACAGAGAAATTTCTAAGCTTGAAGAACTCATAAGTCAGGTTAACACGGCGTTTGTGGGTGATAAAAAGTTAAACATTGACGAGAATACTATAACATTTATAAAAGAATCAAGTTTGAAGTGGCCTAATACCGGATTGTTGAAGAGGGTGATGGGTAAGGTGAGTAATAAGATAGGTAAGAAGCATTTAAGTACACAAAGTATAATGAAACAGCTAAGTGGCTATACGTCTAAAGCATGGAGCCATCTCATAAAAATCCTCCAAACCACATATACACGATGGAAAGAAAAAAGAAGAAAAGCAAGTACTGAAGTTAGTGATTATTTGCGTAAAGTATGTCAAAAATATGACACGCTTACGCGCAGCATTACAGAAGTCCAAGCTAATATTTTCCCTACTTTTATATTAGCAGCAACAGAAATGCATGACCAAATCCCAAATATTAATGAGTTTATCCCTCAGATAAACGAATCTTTTGATGTGATTACATCTAAAAAAAATCAAATAGTTGATGCTATACAAAAAGTTGTGAGCCTAGTTAGTGGTTTAACTTCAAAATTAATAAATTCATTGAATACTGATTATGTAAATTTGATTGAAAATAAAGAAAAAGAAAAACTCGAAATTCTCGAGGCAAACACTTCTGAAATGCAAAAAATCAGAAATGAGATAAGTCAAACAAATACGGAAATTCAAACTAATAACGAAATATACAAATGTGCTGAATTTTTAACCGAATATTTAAAGTCCGGAAATACCAAAAAATACAATCTTGCATGGGGCCCAATTATTCAAAAGAATTTCACTCCACCTGAAGCAGATAATGCTACTTTTGGTTGGCCAAGTATACAGCAAATAAAAAATGAACATGATAAATGTACAGTGACCAATTTTGAAAATGATAATTTGAAAAACTGGCAGAGTCTCGAGGAAGAGTTTAAGAAAGATATAGAAACAATAGATGAAAAAACAAAAAAAACATGTATCAATATTTCAGAATTACGCAGCACCTCCAAAATAATAGCAAGTAAGTACAAGACGCGAATAGCTAAATTTTTTGCCAACGATGAATCATCAAAAACAGAATTATTGATACCAATAGTAGACGGTAGACAAAAAATAGAAGAATTAAAGGGGATGATTGCCAAAAATCAAAACCGAGATAAGACAGTTATGGAGCAAAAAAATCAGAAATATAAAGCTAAACGAGTATCAGAATGCAAAACGATAATTCGCAAATATGTCAACATCTTAGAGAAAATAAAACAAATTTATAAAGGATCCGAGGATAACCTTAAAAAAAAAGGAACCGCGGCCGACGCCGTGGGCGGCATATTCAAATCATTAGGAAAATTGAATTATAAAAACTTTACATGTTTAATAGCATTTTTTGCGGTAAAGACACAAATGGCAATTGCCGGAGGCCTGAAAAAACAAACAGGAGGAAAGAATATATTTTTTTATATTGATAATGAAACCCAAAAAATAAAGATTTCGAAAGCCGTTGAAACAGGGAAGAAACAAGATCTTGCTTGTCCCCAAACTATAGAAGGCACTCAAGATTCAATAATAGCTAGTACTCTTAATAAAGCCAAGAATTTGTTTAAACATCATAAATAAGAGGCCTATTATAACATTAACTCGTAATTATAAACAGAGAATACACCTAACAGACCTATCCTAAAACTTATTCTTTTTGCAAATTTCAGCGTAAATATGAGGCTCGAAACTTATCATATACAACCAGTATGCTACACGTTTCTGTACTCCTGTGGCCTCGAAATTTACAAAAATAATTCAGTCTCAGATCAGGTCTAATAAACTTCTTTCCAAACTAAACACTCATATCAAAATTACAAATACCGGAGATCAAATTACACCGGAGACTAAAACGTTTCCTACGATTTCGGTATCGTTCAGATAAAATTTTAAAACGTTTGATAAATCCAATAGCATGCTTGATTTAAACTCTTTGGCTTGCGATTTTACGATTTTTCTCTTTTTTTGTTTTGTAAGTGGATGTCTTTTAATTTTCTTTTTTGGAATTTCTGAATTTTTATGGAATTTATGAATTCCTTGAAATCCGGTATCTGCCAATGCTTTTATCTTATTATTTAGATGACGGTGAAAGATTGTATTCGTGCGGTCATTCATTCGTGAGTTTCATAATTAAAAATTACGGATATGACAAGTTTATAGAATTGTACAAGAAAGACTACAGCAACAATAAATTCGACAAA